>NZ_ARQF01000020.1:0-348147 GCF_000384815.1 Halodesulfovibrio aestuarii DSM 17919 = ATCC 29578 | reverse complement strand
GAGGCTTCTGTGCAGGATTATTCAGAGAAGACTCAGACACTATCGGTGCCGTATGGTGTTTGTCCTGAGGTCGCAAAGCGATTGGGGGTTACGCAGGAATCTTTCGATACGTTACTCAAACTTTTTGCACAGGAACATGCCGAAGCTATAGAGCATTTGCGTGCTGCTTGCGTTAATCATGAGTACGAGCGTGTAATGAAGATGGCACATACCATTTCCGGCGCAGCTTCTAATATTGGTGCAGCGCAGAGCGGGGCAATTGCCAAGCAGATTGAGGTGCAGGCTGAAGGCGTTGTAAATGGCGACTGTACACCGTTAGGGGTGGATGATCTCATTCTATCACTCGAGCGAGAGTTAACACCATTGCTTGAAGAGATCGCAGTTAAGCAGGAAGCCTTGAAGAAGCCTGTTGTTGATGCAACTGGAAAACCGCTGACGGCTTCTGAATTTGCCATTGCAAAGAACCTTGCGGTTGCACTCAAAGCCGCAGATCCTGTAAAAATTGAAGAATTACTCCCTCAAACTGCTGTATTTTTACAACCGGAAGACTCTGTCGCCCTTGAGTCATTGGTCTTCCAGTATGACTATGAAAAAGCGCGTGACCATCTGCTTGCTTGCAGGCAGGTTTCCTCTTTTAGAGACGCATAGGCAAGGAGGATAAACACTGTGAGAACAAAGCCGTTAATTCTTGTTGTCGACGATAATCCGGTAAACCTTCGTATTCTTGTGGACAATCTACAAGAAAAGTATGCACTGATTGTGGCAAAAACCGGTGAAAAAGCGTTGGAACATGCTGTTGTACAACGGCCGGATCTTATTCTGCTGGATATTGTGTTACCGGATATGGACGGTTTTGCTGTTTGTGAGGAGTTGCAACAGCAGGATGCTACCCGCAGTATTCCTGTAATATTTATTTCTAATATGCAGGATCCAGAGTGCAAAACCCGTGCTTTCAGTGTTGGAGGGGTAGACTATGTAACCAAACCGTTTCATCAGGCGGAAGTGGTTGCCAGAGTTCATACTCACCTACTCTTAAAGGGGATGCGTGAACGTCTTGAAGAAAAAAACGTACTCGTCAAACAGGAGCTTATCGAAAACCGTCGCCAGCTGAATACGCTGATGGATAATTTGCCGGGGATTGCATACCGGAGCGAAGTGGATGATCAGCGCACCATGCTGTTTATGAGTGTCGGTACCTATGAGATTACCGGATTTTCTCACACATATTTTACTGAAGGCGGCAGGGAACCCTTTATCTCTGTTGTTGTAGAAGAAGATAAGGCGGAGCTTACCGAACGATTACAGGCCGCTTTAGCTGCGCAGCTTCGGTTTGAACATGTCTATCGTATTCAAACAAAATCCGGTGATGCCAGATGGGTTCGAGAGCAGGCAGTAGGTCTGTATGACGATGATGGAACCCCGTTTGCCATCGAGGGGTTTATTTCTGATGTCACCGAAAGCAAAATGCAGGAATTGGGCATTTGCGAAGAAAACCGTTTGCTGAAAAGTAAAATGAAAGCACACTACTTCGGTAACATTGTTGGTAATTCTGATCCGATGCAGAACATCTATGAAATGATTCTGAAGGCTGGCGCAACCGATGATAACGTGATTGTGTACGGCGAGTCCGGCACAGGTAAGGAGCTTGTATCCCGCGCCGTGCATGACCATAGTTCCCGATTTGATCGTAACTATGTTCCGGTTAACTGTGGTGCCATTCCTGAGCAGCTTTTTGAAAGCGAGTTTTTTGGGCATAAGAAGGGGGCCTTTACCGGAGCTGTTACAAACCGCAAAGGGTATTTGGAGCAGGCAGATAATGGTACACTATTTCTTGATGAATTAGGCGAGATAAGCCTTATGGGGCAGATCAAGCTGTTGCGTGCCATAGAAGGCGGGGGATTTATTCCGGTAGGGGGCACAGAACTTGTGCATACGCGTCCGCGTATTGTGGCAGCAACAAACAGAGATTTGATGGAGCTGGTACAACAGGGACAGATGCGGAGTGACTTCTATTACCGTATCCACGTTGTGCCGATTTATATTCCTCCTTTGCGTGACCGTAAGGAAGACATTCCTTTGCTTATCGATCATTTTCTCCGTATATTACCAGAGCTCGATAACCGCCCTCCGGTTACAACAGAAGTGCTTAATGCTTTTATGGCATATCATTGGCCGGGTAACATCAGGGAGATGCAGAATGCTCTGCATCAGTACCTGAATCTCGGGACACTCACCTTGGGTGGGGAGCGCATTATAACCGGAAGCGACAGGACCGGGATGCAAGTTCTTCAGGAGCCGCTTGAAACTGCGATGTCACGTTTCGAACGTCAGTATATTATGGATATTCTCAAGGCGAATGATTGGCATCGATCTCATACAGCCCGTACTTTACAGGTCGACAGACGAACCTTATTCCGCAAGATGAAACAGTATAATATCGATTAAGGATATTACGTAGTTCGCATGCAATGAATAGAATAAAACGCTCCCCTGTAGAAAAAATTGCGGGGGAGCTTTTTGTGCGATACGTTCTTTAGCTTTATTGGCGTGATGTTTTAGATCTTGTCCAGTAAGAGGCTAGGGATAACTTCCCAATTAAATTGATGGAGCAAATGGAATGGAAATAGATCCTGTAAAATTAGTATACTTTTCACCAACAGAAACAACAAAAGCGGTCGCTCATGGCATTGCTCATGGCATTGATTCTTCGTCAATCGAACTTGTAGATCTAACCACACCAAGCGGAAGAGAACAGTCTTTGCTAGCTGCAAAGGATGAATTGCTTGTGGTCGCAGTTCCTGTCTACATGGGAAGAGTTCCGGCTTTGGCAACTGAATGGCTTAAGACAATTAAAGCTGATAATACTCCCGCGGTTTGCGTTGTTGTCTATGGTAACCGTGCTTATGATGATGCCTTGCTTGAATTAAAAGATACTGTAGAAAAATGTGGATGTATTCCTATTGCATGCGGGGCATACGTTGGTGAACATTCATTTTCAAATTCAGATACGCCAATAGCTGAAGGACGTCCCGACAAAGCCGATGTAACTCATGCGGAAGAATTCGGGCGTAAGATTTGTGAAAAACTGCAAGCTGTTTCATCACTCTCTCAACTCTCCGATGTAGCAGTGCCTGGCAGTTATCCTTATGGGGGACGTACGGAATTATGGAGTGTTGATTTTATCGCTGTGAATAGCACATGCACACAATGCGGAAGTTGTGCAGACGTATGCCCTGTAGGTGCTATTGATTCGCAACATAGCTCGATAATTAATCATGAAAAATGCATTACGTGTTGTGCATGTATAAAGAGTTGTCCTCAAGGCGCTAGAACAATGAAACCCAGTCCGGTAAAAGATGCCTCAGAACGGCTTAATAATCTTTGTAAAGAACCCAAGCAGCCGGAATGTTTTTTATAATACGAACTATCTGTTCACTTGCAGGCTCTCCATAACGTATAAAAATCTATCTGGCCTATAGCATTTGGCGGTAAGCTGCGAAGTATTAGCCTCTCGTTTTTCATTTTAAAATTTGCTTTTTAAGATTTGATGAAGAGCGTTAAAGAGATACGTGTCGGGATGATATAAAGTCAGATATTAGAGAACGTGCAAGAGCTGTGGAAACATAAAACAGACAAAAAATATGACTTACGATTTTACTCGTAAGTCATATTTTTTTATGCGTAGTGCCGGAAAGGTTTTGTTCTCTCTTTTAACGGCTTGGAATAGATGTATTTGATTTTTGCACGATAGTATGTGCGTGGCTGATGCATTCAGTACACGTGCCAGAGTCCAAACGATTTTTGTAGTTATGTGTGCATAAGTCAGCAATAGAGGCTGTTGCGGCGGGTAGCTCACCACGATCCCTCTGCTTCTATTCAACACCGTAGGCTTTGAGTTTACGCCATAAGGTGGTTCGGGGAATTGCCAGAATTTGTGCCGTCATGCCTTTGTTATATCCTGTTTTTTCAAGTACTTTGATAACATACCGTCGCTCCATTTCTTCCAACGTAGGAAGGCCGTCGCCTTCCATGGTGTCAAACTCCAATTGTTGCATGTCTCCCGGCAAGTCACTGGCGTGAATTTCTTCACCTTCTGTCAGGGCCACGGCTCGTTCAATAATATTTTCCAGTTCACGCACGTTCCCGGGGTAACTGTAGTTATTAAGAATTTGCATGGCCTGCGGACGAATGCCGATAACTTCTTTGTGGAAGGCTAGGCTGTATTTTTCGATGAAATGACGTACCAGCAGCGGAATGTCTTCGCGTCGTTCGGAAAGATGGGGCAGGGAGATGGAAACCACGTTCAGGCGGAAAAATAAATCTTCACGGAAGGTTCCATGTTCCACCTCATGCTTCAGATCCTTGTTGGTAGCGGCAATAACGCGGATGTCCAGATCGATGGGGGTTGTACCGCCCACACGCCTGATTTGCCGTTCCTGTATTACATGGAGCAGCTTCACCTGCATAGCAAGTGGCATTTCTCCTATTTCATCGAGAAAAACCGTGCCACCGGATGCTGCTTCCAGCAGGCCAATTTTGGTCGCCGTTGCTCCTGTGAATGCGCCTCGTTCATGCCCGAAGAGTTCACTGTTGATTAACTCGTCTGAAAATCCGCCACAGTTAAAGGCTACAAAAGGAAAATCCCGTTTAGGACTGAGCTGATGGATTGCACGGGCGACTAGCGCCTTGCCGGTGCCGCTGCCTCCTTGAATGAGCACGTTGCAGTCCACGGGAGCCACTTTGCGGATTAACGTAAACAGTTTTTGGATGGCAGGGCTGTTCCCGATGATTGACGTAAGGCCGGAATCTCCTTTGAGTGTTTCACGCAGCCTTATATTTTCCAGACGCATGGAAATTTTGTCCTGTACCTGTTTTGCCAGCAGTCGTATTTCGGTCAGGTTTACCGGTTTCGTAATATAATGATAGGCGCCATTACGGATGGCCTCAATAGCCGTCTCCATACATCCGTGTCCGGTTACGATAATCACTTCTGTCTGCTGATGCAGCGACTTAATGCGTGAGAGCACCTCCAGACCATTTTGGTCGGGCAACCGCATGTCCAAAAAGACGATGTCAAAGGGCTGCTGCACTGCACGTTCCAAAAAGGAACGCGCCATAATGAATGCCTCCACTTCAAAGTCTTCACGTCCAAGAACCAGACTAAGTCGTTTACATACTATTTCTTCATCATCAACAATAGCGACACGCAGCATCAGGCTTTACTCCTTAAACTGTTACTGAACACATTGTTTTGTTCTGAAACACAGGGGAGTAAGACTATAAATTCAGCGCCTTCCCCTTCTTTGCCTTTCACATCAATGCGTCCGTAGTGGCGCTTGATGATTGAGAAGCTGACGGCTAACCCCAGTCCTGTACCTTTCCCAACTTGCTTTGTGGAGAAAAAGGGTTCGAAAATCTGTTGCCGGATTTCAGGAGCGATGCCGGGGCCGCTGTCTTTAACAGAAAAGCGAATATGTTGTTGATCGTCTGCGAGCTCAACGCAGACTTTAACTGTACCTTCCTGAGGGCTTGCCTGAACGGCATTGAGCAACAGGTTTGTAAATACTTGTTGCAGGTTGCGTAGATTGCCCGCAATAGGTGGAAGATCGTCGGTAATGGACGTTTCCAGATATACTCCGGCGATACGGAATTGATTTTTCACTAGCGCAATGGAACTGTCCATGACATTTGCCGGGGCGAGATGGGCAAAAACAGGCCTTTCCGTCCGGGAGAAGTCCAGTAAATTCTTTACGATATCTGCCGCGCGGGCTGTCTGGCTCAGAATGTCGCGCAACATGTCCTGTCCTTCCTCGTCTACGGCATCGCCGTATATTTCACCAAAAGCTTCCGCTGTTAGCGAGATGTTGTTGATCGGGTTGTTCAACTCGTGTGCAACTCCGGCTGTAAGCGTGCCTATAGCCGCGATTTTGCGCGTCTGAACCAGATCTTCATGATTCGTTTCTAATTCTTGCGCCATACGGTTGAAGGCTTCGATCAGGGCATAAATTTCTTCGAGACGTTTGCCTTTATAACGGATGGGGCTGAAGTCCCCCCGTGCAACTTGTTGAGTGGTGGCTTTTACTACATCCAGTGGGCGTAATAGTCCCAGAGCGATAATCTTGATGACGAGAATCATAAGGAACAGGAAAATGCCAAGAAAAGCGAAAGGCAGGATAGATGAGCGAGAGATGGCTTTATGTATACGTTCCCGCTTGATGTGGCGGAATTGTTCAGCAGAGTCCGTAAGTTCTTTCCCTAGAACCCGTAGCGCCTTGCGAGTGAGGGGCTCTCCACTGAGGACTAGTTCCACCTGCTTGTTGTACCTGTTTAGCGTGGATTGGAAACGAAGAAAAACTTTCTGACCTACAAGGACTGGTAAGTCATCCGCCAGACTGTCTACCAGTTTATTTATATGCTCGATGTACTGACGTGATTCTTTCAGGCTTTCTCTGCCTCCGTAAATGAAGAAATTTTTCTCCATGCGTCGGAGTTCAAGAATGTTATTCAGAAGGTCGTCGTACTGTTGACTAAGGATCATGCGCTCTTTGACGGTATCCAGGTTCCAAAAATGCAGGGCGGAGAGGCCTCCAATGAAAAGGAACGTCATAATAAAGATGACAAAGATTTTCCCTTTGATGGAGTCCAGCCGTGTATGCTGGACAATCCATCGTCCCAGATTTGATCCGCTAATAGATTCTTTCACTTCCATCTCAGTCTCCATAATTGCGACAGCGAGGATATTTGTATTTCAAAATGAAACATGAGGTGTTTAGGATACCCTTTTTTTGTTTCAAAATGAAATAAAATATATTTTAAAAATCTGCCCATACTCTTATCTGTCTGAATTATTTAAATAAAAAAGTACATCTTATTTCGGCATCTTCATTGCTATGCACTATCCGTAGAGGACTCTCATGGAAAGTATACTTGTCGCAATTGATGGAAAACACGGGGCTTGGGGAGCTCTATCCAGAGCATGTGCACTGGCAAAACGCATGGATGTGAAGCTTAATGTCCTGCTCGTAGTCCCGCCTGTAGAACGTGCGCTTTCGCGTGCGGAACAGCAGGTGGAGGAAGATGTACGTGTACGTCTTGGGCTGAACATCGAAGCGGCAAAGTCAGAAGGTATTTGCATCAACTATTTCTTGGCTGAGGGTAGTTACGATAATGAAGTCATTGAATTCATTAATAATAACAAGATCTCTTTGTTGGTGCATGAAATACCTGAAGAAGATGCGCGATCACCAGAGAGATACTACTCCACGTTGCATTCAATCCGGCATCGGGTTTCGTGCAGAGTGGAGATCTTGGTCCCTAAAAAAGGCGTATAACGAATTGTAGGAGAGGTTATATGAGTCTGGATTTAAATCTATATCTTCCCATAGCGGGCAATAGCGTGAATTGTCTCGCAATTCTTGGGCTTGGCGGCGTGGTTGGTTTGCTTTCCGGCATTTTTGGTGTCGGAGGCGGCTTTTTGATGACACCGCTTCTTATTATGCTTGGCATTCCGCCGACCGTGGCAGCGGCGTCGGACTCCAACCAGATTGTGGGTGCATCCACATCCGGTACTTTTGCTCACTTTAAGCTGGGCAATGTGGATTTTAAAATGGGCATGCTGCTGCTTCTAGGTGGTGTCGGCGGCGGCAGTCTCGGGGTGCAGCTCATCAAGATCCTGCGTCAACTCGGCAATGCCGATTTTCTTATTAGCATCACGTACGTGCTGATGCTCGGGTTTGTTGGCGGTTTCATGTTTTTGGAAAGCCTGCAAGCTATGCGTAAGCCAACAGCTACCAAGGTGGAGGAAGCACCTAAACAGGAATCACGTTATGCGCGGGCGATAGGCGCCTTGCCGTTCCAGATGGACTTTCCGCGTTCCGGAGTACAGTTATCGGTGCTTATGCCGTTGTTACTCGGTGTGCTTGTAGGTGTTCTCGCTGCAATTATGGGTGTGGGCGGCGGATTCATTATGGTGCCGGTTATGGTTTATTTGCTACGTATGCCGATGCATGTAGTTGTTGGTACAAGTCTGTTCCAGATCCTCTTTACCTGCGTGAACGTTACTATCATGCAATCATGGCAAAACCATACTGTAGACTTCGTGCTGGCGCTTTTGCTTCTGCTCGGCTCCTCTATCGGGGCACAGGTTGGTACCAAGGTAGGCAAAAAATTGGGTGGCGAACAGCTTAAGATTTGTCTCGCCTCGTTGGTTCTTGTTGTGATGGTAAAGATGCTGTACGACCTGCTGGCTCGTCCTGACGTGCTGTTGGCATACATGGGAGGTCATTAATATGAAGACTGTTACCTTCTTTCGCCTTGCAATGGCAGCATTCTGTTTGTTTGTCGTGAGTGCTGTTTCCGTGCCTGCACATGCAGAAACAGACATCAGTGCTATAAAGGCTGCTCCAGAATCTATTGCTATGGGGGCACAGTATGACGGTATAGATCTTACCGTTCATGGTACCGTACCGGAAGGCAGTGACGTTGTTTTGCGTTTTACCGGCCCTCCTGCCGACATGCATCTGCGTGAAAAAGGCAAACTTTTCGGTCTGCTTTGGATGAACGTAGGAAAAGTTGCCGTTAAAAACGTCCCTAACGTTTGTCTTGTGGATTCAAGTCGTCCTTTTGACCAGCTCGGGGCTGCTGTTGCTTCCTACCGTCTGGAAGGACTGCGGGATGCCGTTGAAGTGGAAAAGACGACCGAGTTGCCTAAGATAGACGTTGCTCATGAACTGATCCTGTTGAAAGAACAGGACGGTATGTACCATGAGTCCGAAGGTGGTATTGTGTTTGGCAAAGTTGTTGACGGCATGCAGTCGTACACGGCTAAGCTGCATATCCCTTCCGCGCTTTCTCCTGGAAAATACCTTGTGGAGGCCGCAGTCCTTCGTGACGGCATCATAATCGGGAAAAACACAGCTCCTGTAGAGGCTGCTTTGGTAGGTTTCCCGAAATGGCTTAGCTCCATGGCATTTGACAACTCTCTGCTTTATGGCGTGTTGGCAACCATTATTGCTATATTCAGCGGCTTGATCATTGGTATGGTTTTCCAGAGCAAGGGTGCTCACTAACAAGGAATCTTAATGTTACGTAAATTCAAAGACGTTCTCGCCTCCTGGCGATCCAAAAAACGTGTACTTCCGTTCGGAGTGCATTTTAAAAAATTCCAGAGTATTCTGGAAAGGAACAACCGCATCTTGGAACTCATGGCTGACATGGGAGACAAGTCGGGAGGCGAGTACGTCTTTGATCGTCAGTACATATTAGATACGGCGGAGCAGCTTGATGACATGGTGTTCAAGCTGATTTCCGATCTCAGTATTTTGACTCAGAGTAAGAACGTCGAACTCTTTCTGGCCTTTGAGCATATTCGTCAGGCCATTCAGGAAGAATTGGACGGAACACATGCTCCCTCAGGGAAAAGCTACATTCTCCCTTTGCGAGAACTTGGGCATGATCTGAGTGAGCAGGCCGGCGGAAAAATGTCCAACATGGGAGATATCCGAAACCGGCTGGGGCTTTCCACACCGGACGGATTTGTCATCAGCACCCGTGCGTTCTATGACTTTATGCAACAGAACGGCTTACTTGCGTTGGCCAGAGAGGGTATAGAGGCGTGGGACGGGCAGGATGAAGCCGCTCTTGAACAGCTTGCCGACACCATACAAGAGCGTATTATGAGCGCTCCCCTGCCACGCAGCCTGACCTCACAGGTCTTGGCTGCTTTGGATGACTTGGCGCGGGCTCAGGGGATACGGAATATCCGTGTAGCCTTGCGCAGCAGCGCGTGGGGTGAAGATGGCGATGCCAGCTTTGCCGGACAGTATGAAACTGTTCTGAATGTGCCCCGCGGACAGATAATGGATGCCTACCGTAAAGTTATAGCTAGTACATACTCCTATAAAGCTTGGAAATATCGCCTAGTAAAAGGCTTTCATGAACATGAAATAGCTATGGCGGTGGGGTGCCAGTTGATGGTGGAAAGTGTGGTCGGTGGCGTGTTGCATACATATGCCCCGCACGTTGCTGATGGTGTCATGGTAGCCAACGCCGTATGGGGACTTTGTTCTCCCGTTGTTGATGGTGATGCTCCCTCGGACACTCTTGTGCTGGACAGGGCAGCTCCGTATTCTTTGCGATCTTTGTCCATAGCAGATAAGCAAAGGCGACTTGTGCTTGCACCGGGAGGCGGTACGGAATGGAAGGATATTCCAGAAGGGTTACATTTGGTCCCAAGCCTTACGCTTGAGCAGTTAGAGCATCTGGCACAGGCCGCCATGAGTATAGAACGGTACTACAAACGTCCGCAGGATATTGAATGGGGCTATGATGCTAGCGGGGCGTTGCAGATTCTGCAGTCGCGCCCTCTACGTTTTTGGGCCGCTCCGTTGAACTCTGAGCCGCAACTTGAGGACGTGACCCGCAACGCTGAGATTGTTTTTTCCGGTAAAGGAGTAGTGGCACAGCGCGGTGTGGCAGTAGGTAAAGTTTTTCTGGTCGATCACAACACTGATCTGACAACATTCCCGTACGGGGCTATTCTGGTGTCCCGATACACTTCGCCACGTTTTTCGCGTGTGATGCACAAGGCGCAGGGGATCATCACCGATGTGGGATCGCCAACGGGGCATATGGCTACCATTGCCCGTGAATACAGGGTTCCAACTGTCGTCAATACTGAGGTAGCCACATCCTTGCTTCGCTCGGGTGATGAAATCACTCTCGATGCTACACAGAATGTGGCGTATCGTGGCAGCATCTGCGCTTTGGATCGCTTTACACTGACAGAAGAAGATGTGTTTGAAGACTCTTATGAATATCGTCTATTACGAAGAGTTATTAAGCATACCAGTCCATTGAACTTGCTCGACCCGCATGCGGAAAACTTTAAACCTTCCGCTTGCCGTACATACCACGATATTACCCGTTATATTCATGAAAAGGCCGTTGAGTACCTCATTCGACTCAGCGAGCGGCAGGAAGTGCAGCATCTTTCCGCCCCTAAGAGGTTGGAAACAAAGTATCCTTTGGGGCTTATGCTTATTGATGCGGGAGAGGGAACCACTTGCCGGCCTGAGGTTCGTACTGCTACTCCAGAGCAAATTGCTTCTATCCCTCTACAGGAATTTCTTAAGGGTATGGAATGCGCAGACATGTGGTGCATGGATCCTGTTTCAGTGAATCTGGGCAGCTTTATGTCCAGCTTCACGCGTACGTTTCCTACATTGCTTGCCAGTCCGGACGAGGTGGGGCGCAATCTCGCGGTGGTGTTGAAGCACTATATGAACATCAACATGCGGTTGGGGTATCATTTTAACATCATCGATGCCTATATTTCTGATATCATAAATGATAACTACATTTATTTCCGGTTTCTGGGCGGTGTTACCGAATTCGTCCGCCGCTCCCGAAGGGCGCAGTTTATTGCAACGGTTCTGGAGCATTTCGATTTTCGGGTAGAGGTACATGGGGACCTTGTGGTAGGCAGGTTGAAGAAGCTGTCATGTGAGCGGATGTCTTTACGCATGCGAATGCTAGGCAGCTTGGTAGGTTATACCAGACAGCTTGATGCACGGATGCATACCGATAAGGATATTCAGGAGCATGCAGAAGCATTCATAACGGCCATGAAGCATTTTTTAGGAGCCAGATATGACGGAAGAGAGCAACGGAAACGGCAAGCGTTTTCGAATACTGATTCTTGATGATGAACCCATCGTTTGTAAACGCCTCAAACCCGCGTTTCAGAAGCAGGGCTATGAAGTGGAAACCTTCACCGAAAGCGCTTCAGCTTTGGCTCGACTCAAAGATACTGCATTCGATATAATTATCACCGATTTAAAGATGGAAGGTGCGGACGGCATGCAAGTACTTTCCGCAGCTAAAGCTGTTGCACCGGAAACTCGTGTGATTATCATAACTGGTTTTGCTACATTGGAAACTGCCAAGGAGTCGTACCGTAAGGGTGCATTTGACTTTGTGGCCAAGCCGTTCAAGTTGGGTGATATTCTGGATTGCGTGCGAAAAATTGAGCAGGAGCTTCGGGGCGAAACACAATAACAGCAACTAGCTGGACTGATGGTGCGGAAATGGATTTCCAAACTTCCATGTACAGGAGCGATCTATGTGGTGGCAGCGCTTTCTTGAACGAATACGATGCAAGCAGGATACGGCAGAGCCGGATATCGCTTTCTGGCGTTTGCAATCCATGTTTAATAATTTTCGCCGTATTCTGGAGTTGAATAACAAGATTCTGGAAACTGTTGCCAACATGGATCGGGCCCTTGGTGGCGAATATATTTTTGACCGTGCTTTTCTCGAACAGTCGGTTCGGCGTGTGGCTTCAGATGTACACCATGTGGTCTACAGCCTGAATGCCCTGACCGGTAATGCGTATGTGCCATTATATGATCGGTATCAGGACATCCGTACCATACTGGACGACATTTTGGCTGGTGATGTACGCGCACTGGCCGGAGCCCCTGTGTTGCCTTTGCAGAAGGTGGGATGGGAACTGGAGCCCTTGGCGGGAATAGACGCTGTTTGTCTTGCTGAGTTGCATAATCATACAGGGCTTCCCGTTGCCGGAGGCTGTGTGCTGACCACCGAAGGTGTGGACATTCTGCTGAAGTTAACGAAGAACAGGTGTTCTGTTATTTCTTCTGACGAAAACCTCTCCCAACGATATCTGCATGGAATACAGTCTGTACACAGCATGACTGAGCCTTTAGGAAACAGCGATAAAGACAGGGACGCAGATGCAGATCAGTTGAGGGAACAACTGGCAGAGCACATTGCCGAACTTTTGCAGGCGAATTCAAAATCGGATCAGGAGTTTTCTGGTCTGCGTGTTGTAATCTCCAGAGTGAATGCACTGGTGGATGACGATGCGTGGGCTGACGAGGATAGTGATTGTCGTGCCGTCCTGCGCCTGCAGCAACACAAAGATGGTGGACTGAGCGTTGTTGTTGAAGACGGAGCACCTGATTTGCGTGGCGAATCAGGAAGTGAAATCCCCCCCGACCAACTGGCAATTTCCCGATTGCTTGCTTTGCGCACTGACACTGCCGCGCCTGAGTCTTATGTTGTTCTGCTTGAATCTATTCTACACAATATTCTTGAGTTCTCTTCGTGGGGGGATACTAAAGCCCCTCGTTTATCTGTCCTGTTAGTGCGGTCAAAAATGACAACAGCACGCGGTTCCGTGACAAGCCGTATTGGCTGTGAAAATCCACACAATGCTTTGGCATGGCAGGATGCGTTGTCTATCACCGCGATTCATTCGGGCGATACGGCATCGGACGGGGCAAACGGGCAGACAGCCACGGCTGACTGCTACCTGTTGCAACGCACCTACCCTTTTATTCCCATACAGTCAGAGATTGCTGCGCGGCAACCGGGTTTTCGGTTTCCTGATGGCAAGCGCGCCACTTCCGTAATGGAGGGGGGCAGCTTCCGTGGCTCTGCTTTGTTGCGTAGACAGGATATGCAGGCTCTCGCTGAAACTGCCATGACTATGGAGCGTATGCTGGGGCTTCCTGTTTCGTTGGACTGGGAATTTGATGCCAGCGGTAGATGCCGTATTTTACGGGCTACTCCCTACCGTCCGTCTGCTCAGGAAGACTCGTCCGAAGCACAGACACAGTTAGCTGATGCTCTTGCAGAAGAGTTGCATAACGCCACTATATTGGCTCGCGGTGGCCATATGGTGCAATCCGGTGTAGTCGCAGGCAGGGCGGTGCATGTAGCTGAGAACATGCGCACGGAAGATTTTCCTGTCGGAGCCATTGCTGTGGCGCAGGTGGCCTCGCCTCGCCTGACGCCCATCCTTCAGCGGGCATCAGCTATCATATGCGAAAACGGTACCGTTGCAGGGCATCTTGCCACTGTTGCCCGAGAATTACGGTTGCCTACTGTGTTCGGGATTGCGGATGTCATGGAACGCATTCCGGAAGGTTCTGAAATTACATTAGACGCAGGGGAAACGACTCTGTATGCAGGTGTGCTTCCTTTTCTGCTACAATTTTCAATGGCCGGAGATGATCTGTATCCGACCTCTCCTGAGTACCATACTCTGCGCAGGCTGCTGAGGTTTATTTCCCCCCTTCATCTTGTGAATCCGGAATCCCCTGATTTTGCCCCTTCGGGGTGCCGTACCTTTCATGACCTGATTCATTATTGCCATGAAAAATCCGTGGAAGAACTTGCCTACTTTCAGGAACGCAGGCCGGGACTTGGTGCCATCCGCACCCGCAGTATGCAGTTAAGTCGGCCTATGGATCTGCGCGTGCTGGATATCGCAGGTGGACTTGCATCTGATGCCTCAACTCGTCCGGTACCTGAGGATGTTCGTTCTCTTCCGTTCTCAGCTTTTCTGGACGGCTTTTTGCGCAAAGAAGGGTGGGATCTCTCGCCTGTTTCACTCGGCATTCGCGATGTCATTTCCAGCATGCCGCATAGTATGACTATGCTTTCTTCTTCAGGTAACACTTTGGGCGAGAATTTAGCCATTGTTTCAAAAGATTACGTGAATATAAGTCTGCGTCTTGGGTACCACTTTAGCGTGGTAGATGCCTATCTAGGGCCGGATACACACCGCAATCATGTATATTTCCGTTTTGCTGGAGGACTCGCTGACCCCGAACGGCGTAAACGCAGGGCACGACTTATCCGCTCTGTGCTGGAGGATATGGGATTTAAGGTTGTACGTAAGGGGGATCTGGTAGTGGGCAGCCTTAAAGGGGAAGACATGCAGGCCATGCGTTCAGCTTTATTTGTGTTGGGCGGACTGACTGCTTTTTCACGGCAACGGGATACAGGCCTCCATAGTGATGCGGACATGCATGCTTTATATGATGCCTTCCAACGACTGTTTTTGTGCCATTACGACCGGTTTTCCCCGGCATATGACATGATAGCGAGAATGGATGCATGTGCGAATGCCATGGCTGATACGGTTGCGGATGAGACAACGGGAGCAGAAGGAGCGATGGTACAATGAGTGTCTTTTCAGAAATACGTACCGCTATAGCTAACCGTCAGCGGCGGCGCGAACAGCTGGCATTGCATGAACTGAAGGCACGCTACCATGCGTTTCGTATCTTCTTGGAAAATAATGGTCGCGCTCTTGAACTGCTTGTTGAGGCGGATACCGCCATGAACCATGGTGAATACGAAGTCCTGCAGACTACAACCGACAGGCTGCTGTCCGTTACAGGGGAGCTTGTGGACGGTCTGAACCTGCTTTCCGGCGAAGCTTATACAAATTTATTTGTGTTGCACGGCACGATGGGAGAAAGAATTCAGGAGGCTCTGCGTACTCTCACCACGCAAGCAGCAACGCCGCGTTGCTGCATCGCCTTGGATTCGCTGGAACCTTCGCTGTATCCCCTTGCCGGTAACAAGGCGGCCAACCTTGCGCAACTGCAGCGCATACATTTGCCGGTTCCGGACGGATTTGTTTGTACCACACGTTGCTGTAGAGATTTTTTGGCGGATAACGATCTTGTGTCGAGTATCCGTAATCTGATGCGCGAGGTGGAGCAGGGGGATTTGGAGATTTCTGCAGCAGCGCAGCTAATACGCGAATCCATATTTAAGGCTTCCTTGCCGCAAGTTTTCATGCAGGAATTGCGAGACGCATACACTGCTCTGGGAAAGACAGGCAACTCCAAGGAAGGGGGCAACGGACGTTTTGCTATTTCTGTCCGAAGCAGCGGTGTAGCGGAAGACAGGCCTGATCATTCCTTTGCAGGGCAGTTCACTTCTGTATTGAATGTTACTACGTTTGATGCTTTGTGTGATGCGTACAAAGAGGTTATTGCCAGCGGGTTCAGCGCACGGGCTATTGCCTACCGTATTAATGCAGGGTTGTCTCCGGTCGACTTCGATTTGGCCGTGCTGTGCCAACGCATGGTGGATGCGCAGTGCGCAGGGGTAATGATGACTCGTGACCCCGCCCGTCCTGATAGCAACAGACTGCTCATTAGCGCGGCTCCGGGACTGGGAACACTGGCGGTAGGGGGACTCGCTCCCGTTGATATATACTATCCATGGCGTTCGGACAGCGATGGAGTCTCCACTGCACACCAGAAAGAACCACGGTTGCGCTTGATGGATGGTGCAGAGATCGCTCGAAAGACTATCCGTGAGGTCTCCGCTCAGGCAGGAGGGGTGACGACGGAGGCTGTGCCGGAATCGGAATCGGACGCACCACTTCTTTCCGTGGATACATTGCAGCGATTGGTTAACTATGGTGAAATGATTGAGAATATTGAGGGTGTAGCACAGGACGTGGAGTGGGCCGTTACCCATGATGGCACGATCCAGTTGTTGCAAGCTCGACCTTTGCGGCTCACCACCCGCTCAGGGCACTCACTTCCTGCGCCTAGCAGCGCCGAGCCGCTGGTCACAGGTATCTGCGCTTCATCAGGCAAAGCTGTCGGCAGGGCATATCTTGTCCGTAATGTTGATGAGTTGCAGGGGGCGGAAATGACGCAAGACATAGAGCCTCGTATTCTTGTACTGCCGCAGGCGTTGGTCGATGCGGCCCGCAGTCTGCATTCGTATGCCGGTGTCATTATTGATTCTGGAAACCCTACGGATCATCTTTCTTGCATTGCCCGTGAATATGGTATTCCCCTTGTTACGTCAGTACGTAACGGCTGCGAGGTGTTGCAAACCGGCCAATGGATTGTGCTGGATGCAGATAACGGGCTGGTACAGCCAGCCTCCGAGCATCTTTGGAATTCCTTTGCACAAAATGTCTCCGGCGCATCTGGTGCTGGTAAATCTGCTGCCCAAATTGTTGCCCCCTCTCTGGAAACGTCATCGTCTTCTATAAAAATAATAGGGATGCCAGAGGCCCGTAAGGCGTTATGGGAACTGTTGGTTCCTTTGAATCTGACCGAGGCATACGGCCCCACGTTTTCGTGGCAGGAGTGCCGTTCTGTGCATGATCTTGTGCGTTATACGCACGAATTGGCTGTGCTTGCCATGTTCGATGCCGGTGATTCCGTTATGGAGGAGGCCGGCGGGCTGTTGCGTCCGCTTGATTTGGGCATCCCCTTTCATTTTCTTGTCATTGATCTGGGCGGGGCTACCCGTCGGCATGAGGCATCTGCATGTGGATCGTTTCTGAAACGCGCTATCCGGAATCCTTTGTGCAAAGATGACGTACTGTCCGTACCTCTTGTTGCTCTGTGTGAAGGTCTGCTTACTCCTGAATTGAACTGGCACTCCAAACCGGATGCCGAGGCTTTCTCCGGCATTGTTTCCCGCACTATGCTTGACGGGCGAGGGGTGCGACCCGCCGGCTCGTTTAACTATGCTCTGGCGGCACGTGACTATCTAAATCTTAATGCCCGCGTTGAGTTTCATTTTGCTATGCTGGATGCGGTTTGCGGCGGCGATGCACAGGCTAATTATATCCGTTTCCGTTTCAAGGGTGGTGGTGCCGGTCTCGTACGAGGTCATAGGCGTGCAGTCTTTCTCAAACTGGTGTTGGAAGGACACGGATTTGTTACCAGCGTCATCGGAGACCTCATCACGGCTTCACTGACCGGGGCATCCCGAAGTGTTGTCCGCGAGCAGCTTGTTATGTTGGGACGGTTGCTAGGCTTCAGCCGTTTTCTGGATGGTAATATGACCGATGATGATGCGCCTAAGAAACTTGCCGAAAGTTTTCTGAAAGGGCACTTCGACTCCCGTGATCTCGAGGAGGGCGTAGCATAGTTGCGCGTTGTTGAACGGAGCATGCTGGGGATTGTTTTTTGGGGGCGGAGAGGCTCTTGGGTTGCGAATTACCTAAGGAAACATCAGGCGTGATGAAACCGCATCGCAGGTAATTCAAGTGCCGTCAGCATATTTCCGTAAACAGAGCCGGTGTCCACACATATCCTGTCCGGCATGACGAGCGGCATCTCAAACGATACATGGGCGAATACAACAAGGCGCTCTTGTTTGTATGGAGTTGTGACTGTTACGCCTCCTGCGTCAGACGCGTTGAAAGCGCATATTGTGGATGATCCGGAATTTGATGCACCTGCAGAGGCAGGCTCACCGTTTTCTTGCTCTGTTTTGCTGGTAATGTTTTGGCGTGATTCGTCTTTAACGTACTCCCGTATCAAGCGTCTGTTTGAAAGCGCTTTGTCCACCAGCACAGCCCTATGCGGATTGGAAATCTCCGAGGCGGTCATGGAGGCTGCAATATCAGCTTCCTCTGTGTCTGCATGAACAAAGAGATAGGGATCACAGGAATATGAAAGAACAAGTGACTGCAAAAATTTTCTGTGAGATTCCGGCATGAAGGAGAGTCCCTGTAGCTCCCGCACGGTTGCGTCGTAACTGGCGAGCGTTGTTTCTATCCCCATTTTTCGTAGGGTGCGTAAAATTTCTACATCCGGATGCGAGGCATATTCCAGCAGCAGGTGCTCGTGGTTTCCCATCAAAAATACGGTATGCGCGTATTGTTTTTTTACTTCAATAAGTGTTTCCAGCACAGCGCGCGTGTCTTCTCCACGGTTTATGTAATCTCCCATAAATACGAGCTGGTCGGTGTCGGGCCGTACAGGAAGACGCCTCAACAGGCGCGTTAGAGCGTCGTTGTCCCCATGTATGTCACCAATGGCGAATATGCTTTTATCTGAGTGCTGCATGGGGCTTTTTTAGCAT
Organism: Halodesulfovibrio aestuarii DSM 17919 = ATCC 29578; assembly: GCF_000384815.1. Taxonomy (NCBI): domain Bacteria; kingdom Pseudomonadati; phylum Thermodesulfobacteriota; class Desulfovibrionia; order Desulfovibrionales; family Desulfovibrionaceae; genus Halodesulfovibrio; species Halodesulfovibrio aestuarii. Next base: position 329,478 of record NZ_ARQF01000020.1, on the reverse strand, counting down.
TTTTAGTGAGTGAAATCCATGCAAGTGTGTTCAGATATTTCGGTCATAGAATAAGCGTCATGAAAGTTGATACCAATTCTATCTGCTTAAATCATAAGCAGCCTGTCAGGTTGGGCTGCTTTGCATTTTATCCTGCAAAGGGGTGGCAACTCCGTTGCCCCTCAGTTCCTTCTGTAAAAGAAACTGATAAGCCTACGAAGGGACATGCTGGGAACACATGGAATGAACGAGCTGATAAGCTTGCCGTTCAGGCGAGTTGTGGATCTTTTAAAGGATATTGGAGCTACGGCGGTGTGTCTTATCCTGTAGGTAATAAAAAGCTCTTAGCCTTGGAGGCTAAGAGCTTATATCTTTAATGGCGGAGAGGGAGGGAAGCCCATTGGATCACCCATGCCGTCCGAAATCAAGAAGCGTTAACCCATTGTTTTACAACAGGAATCACTCGAATAAACTGACGCTTCGTTGCAAGTGATTGTTGGCAATGTGCCCCATCAATCACCCAAAAGCAAGTAATCTCTATTTATTGGGGATATCCATTCTTTGATCAATAATCTTTTAAAAAAAGACACAACATGCTATTGTTATGCGTATTTTTTTTATTCGTAAGTAATAGACAGATTAAACAATGTGTGATCAAAATCTGAAAAACAACGCCACTAACCAAATATGGCTAACGAGATTTTAACATGGCAGAAGCACATATCAATCACAAAATGCTCAATTGGGCAATTCAGCGTGCCTCTATTGATTTAGAGATTCTTTCTGCACAAACAAAATTCAAGTTAGATAAGCTTGAGCAATGGGAGAAAGGTGAAACAAAACCAACCTTCAACCAAGCTCAAACTCTTGCACAAAAACTTAGAATTCCTTTTGGCTACCTGTTTCTCACCACTCCGCCAGAAATGGATCCCGCAGTTCCAGATCTTCGCACGATTGGAAGCCATGTAACCACAAAGTTAAGTCTCAACCTAAGAGAACTCCTCATGAGCCTCCTCATGAAACAAGATTGGTACCGAGACTATGTTCAAGAGCATACTGGTGAACCAATTAAATACATTGGGCGTTTTAACAGCAATACCCCAGCTTCTGTTATAGCGAACGACATAACAAAGACATTAGAGCTTTCCATTGAAGACAGAAAGATTGCAAAAAGCTGGGAGGCTTACTTTACGTTGTTAATCCAAAAGATTGAATCTCTTGGAATTCTCGTAATGCGAAGTGGTGTTGTTGGCAGCAACAATCAAAAAATATTAGATATTGATGAATTTAGAGGTATTGCTCTCTTCGATCCCTACGCGCCACTTATCTTCATTAATGGTCGGGACGCAAAAGCAGCTCAAACATTTACCCTCATTCATGAACTCGTACACCTCTGGATAGGTCAGAGTGGAATTTCTGACCCTGCAATTGAGCGCCCTGCTACTTCTCATTCTAAAAAAACAGAGCAATTATGTAACGAGGTTGCTGCTGAAGTTTTAGTTCCCCGAAACTATCTCATTGCTAAGTGGAGCAAGCATCTGACTGTCTCTGATAACGCAGAAAATTTAGCACCATTTTTCAGAGTTAGCTCTGTTGTTATCGCCAGAAGAGCCTACAGCTGCCAATTAATTCCATGGAAGGCATATAGTGACTACTATGCAATGCAATCTGTTAAATGGAATAACAAGAAAAACTCCTCTGGGGGAAACTACTATAACACCCTACCAGCCAAAAACAGCAAAACCTTTACTTCTGCTGTAATTAGTTCTGCCAGAGCTAATAACATCTTACTTCGTGATGCTGGAAAGTTGCTCAACATAAAACCTGCCAAAATTAAAAAATTGGCTACTGAGATGGGAGCACGGTAAGCAATGTATCTGTTAGACGCTAACGTCTTTATTCAAGCTAAAAACTTGCATTATCGTTTCCCAACTTTTCCATGTTTTTGGAGCTGGTTAGACGAGTGTAATACCAATGGACAACTTGCAAGCATCAACTTCATAAAACAAGAACTTGCAAATGGTAACGATACGTTGGCAAGTTGGGCAAAGGCAGCTTCCTCTAATTGGTTTCTGCAAGAAAGCGACATACAAACGCAGCAGAATTTTTCTAGCATTGCGCACTGGGTAATCACTCACCAACAATTTCACCAAACAGCAAAGAACGAATTCCTATCGTGTGGCGACCCATGGTTAATTGCAAAAGCAAAATCAATTAATGCAACCATCGTCACACACGAAAAATCAGTCCCTCAAAGCAAGAAAAAAATATTTATTCCAGACGTATGCATCCAATATGGAGTGCAATACATAGATACATTTGACCTTCTTGAGACGCTCAACGCTCAATTCTAAGCAATAATTCAATATTGCAGTATGGTCAGCGCTAAGCTGAATTCATTTCATCAGAATCAATTTGTGGCGCAACATCCGTCATAGCATAGTGCACAAATTGTTTTCCCAATGCAGTTAGCACATATAACTTTTCGTAATCAAAAGCAGAAGTTAATGTTGACAATTTAGTACGCTTCCTTGCTGTTTGCTTAATATAGTTTCCCGCATAATCTACCGGTCGATGTTGTCTTGCCACATGCCCAGTGGACAAGTCATGAAAAAGTAGCTTGAATAAATCTGCTTCTGCTGAATCCTCTCTCACTCCTCCAGTGCCCACCAAATTCCATATTTCACCACGAGAGATCCCTTCCGAATGTTTATATATGACGGCAATAACCGTGAAGTGCATTTCAGAGTACTTAGAAATCCAATCTAAAAACAATCGAACAACATCATCAGATGCAAGCCGAGTAGCAGCAGCATTCGAAAGTATATTTCGTACATATTCCCTTTTTTGCTCGCTCTCTGTGCCCCCCCATTCTCTAAACGCTTTCCGCAGCAGTGACTTATACTCATCGCTTGAAATTCTTTTCTTAATTTCCTCGTCATGTAAATCCAGACGCATCGCAATTTCCACAATTGTTCTTTGCTTTTCTTGCAATTCGTCTTCAATCATCTCTTTCCACTGTTTCAAAAAATCAAACCACTCTTGCTGCTCACGCTCTCCCCACCCGCTAGCAGCTGCTGCTAATAGCCCACCAGCAAAAGGAATTGCTCCGCTCAAACCTTGCAAGGCAGATCGAGCGTGTTTGTTAAAGTTATTATGCTTAGGAACATCTGGATAATTTTTACTATCACTCACGATAACCTCCATACTTCATTTCACTTTCCTCATATCAATAGATTAAAAGTAATAACGTTATTATCTGGATGTTTTTTTTAACTATACCCTATTGACCCTAGTTCAAAAGGGGCTATTAGGGGTGGAAACGGAATTATGAACCTATCTTAGGGTGATGGGGCTAAATCCTAATGAATCAACCTGCGGGCTTATCATGAAGACACTTGCTCACTGCCGCGTTTTAAGTACTGGACAAGATACGAACACGCAGGTTGATGAAATCAAACAGCACTATCCAGAAGCGACTATATTCGAAGAGAATCTGTTTTACCTTGCTCTTGCTGGTAGATTGGATGTGGGTATTATCGGGGAGCAGAGAAAGAAAAAGGTGGGAAGAATACCTGTGCAATGGTGGTTAGAATAAGCTGGTGTTTCTGTACCTTAAAAGTAAAGAGTGTGACACACTGTTGCCCCCAAGTACTTTCAGAAGATAAAAGAAAACCCCGACAGTTATGTAACTGTCGGGGTTTTCTAAGGAAATATGGTGCGCCAGGAAGGATTCGAACCCTCGGCCAACGGCTTAGAAGGCCGTTGCTCTATCCAACTGAGCTACTGGCGCGCGTTGAGAGACGTTGTCTATCGAATACGCGAACAATGGTCAAGTCAAATATGTAATTATTTGACACGTTGGAGCGCTTCATTTTTTAAAGATAAGTCCTCACTCCGTGAAGGCTTACTATGGTTAAAACGAATGCAGAAGTCATAATTATTGTTTACCCATTAATCAATGAAAAAATGAATAATGGGGAAATGTTATGAGCAACACACTGAAACATGCTTGGGATCTTTACGCAGAACTCAAGCTACCATCAATTCGAAATGCCAAAAATGACAAAAGAAATTGGCAAATGCATATTGAACCTTATATGGCGCATATGCAACTTTTTGAAATAAAAAACATTCATATTATGCAATTGCGGGTTCTCATTGAAGCAAAAAAATTGAGTCCGCAAACAGTAAAGCATGTACTTGGCCTGTTAAGGCGAGTGTTAAAAAAAGCGATTCAATGGGATCTATATGATGGCCCTCTTCCTTTTTTTGAGATGCCTCAAGTTCAGAATGAACGTACGAGATTTCTAAGTAAGAAAGAAGCAAATCTACTGCTTTATGACTTACAGCAACGATCTCCATTGTGGCACGATATTTCTGTATTTGCATTAAGTACAGGATTGCGTGCCGGTGAGATTTTTAGTTTAAAGCCAGAGCACATTAATCTTGCTACAGAGCACGTCCATGTCGTCGGAGGAAAATCCAAAGACCGGAATGTTGCTCTGAATCCTACTGCATTGATTATCGCAAAAAAATATTCTTCAAAAGTGAACTGCAAAGACAAATATCTATTCACAACTATTTTTGGAAATAAAATCCCAATGGCTGGAAAACCATTCAAAAGTGCCGTCAAAGCGTGTGGTTTAAATGAAGGAGTAACGGATCGGCGCAATAAAGTTGTGTTTCATTCCTTGCGTCACACCTTTGCCTCATGGTTAGTTCTTGAAGGATATCCCATAGCTGTTGTCAGTCATTTGTTAGGGCATAGTGATATCAAAATGACTATGCGCTATGCTCATTTGTCTCCCGAACAAGGAAGAAAGGCTGTAACTTCTTTAAACAATTATATTGTTAATGTTAATAGGTCAACTGTATTTTTCTAATTATTATAGGTTTATATCACGTAAAAAAGCATAGCAGAGTGTTGTCAAAGTGTAGCAGACAGTAAAAGAGTGTAGAATGCAAACATCTTGTTATAAAAAAGATAATGTTGTGTTAATCCTTTTGATCGGAGTCCGAAGGCAGGACAGGTAAACTACCCCCACTTTTCAAGTGGGGGAGTTTACTGCCTGCCACCGTAAAGGTGGAGAAGAACTTATTCGCCTATCGGCTCAACGTACAAAAAAAGAGGACTCATTTCTGAGTCGATTCACTCTATGCAGCTCACTACACGCTGCCCATCTCACACTGTCTCCGACCGGAGAATATTCATGAATAAAAAGCCATCAGAAAAAGTTAGAAAAGTTCGTATCGAATCCTACATTACAAGGGCCGAGCACGAGAAAGTAGTTGCGCTAGCAAAGCAATGCGGGATCTCTATTTCAGAGCTTCTGCGTCGTCTTGCGTTGGGGCATGAGCTTAACTCCAAAGTGGATAAGGAGGCTTTTTTAGATCTACTGAAGGTAAATGCTGATCTTGGTCGTCTTGGAGGCTTATTTAAGTTGGCATTAACAGAGAATGCCAGAAAGGTGACAAGTCACAGAAAGGTGCGAAGGATCCTGCATGAAATAGAAGATCGGCAAGAAGAATTAAGGCAGCTGATCCGTTCGACTGAACAGGCCGTGCTTAATCGAAGTTCAAAAGGCTCTGCCTCATGATTTCCAAGAAACAGCCTTCTCCATCTCCCAAGAACGATAATTACGCGCGTCTGGCAAACTATATTGCTGATGCCTCACATAAGGGTGAAAAATGCATGGCGGTATGGAGTGCCGGCTGCATGGCCGGAGATGACTTCCAGCTAGGCATATCAGAAGTTCTGGCCACTCAGGCGTGTAATGAGCGCACCAAGAAAGAAAAGACCTACCACCTAATTGTTTCCCTCCGCCCTGAAGACCAGGACAAACTTACCGAACAAGATTTCAAAGATATTGAGCAGCATTTTGCTGAGGTGCTTGGCTTTGAAGAGCACCAGCGTCATTGCGGTGTGCACACCAATACCAACAATCTCCATATGCATGTTGCCTATAATATGATTCACCCAAAGAAGAGAACGAGACATGAGCCGTATCGCGATTATTGGAAGCGAGATGAATTGTGTCGTGAACTTGAGCAGAAGTATAAGCTTGAGCTTGATCCTGGTCGGAAGCAGCGCCGTGAGTTTTACCAGTACGTATCTGGTAGAAATAAGGAGTTGGTACCCGCAGTCGGGAACGCAAAATCATGGGAAGATGTACATGGAGCGATGGCAGCGTATGGCCTTCAGGTTTCGTGTAAGAAAGAGATTTCAATTATCCCATTTGATCGTTCAGGATTGGCCTACCGCTTGAAAGGTTACGAACTTCATACCTCATTTAGCAAGGAGGTCTTAGAGGCTCGCCTTGGCTCATTTCAGGATAAAAAAGGGTTTTATCCAACTATGGATTCGTTTGCTCCAAGCGAAAAGAGAGAGGTGGCTCTGAAGAACGAAAAGGCTGAGGCTCTGGAGGCATACACTGGTCAGGAAAGTTTTGACGGATATTTGAAGCGCAATGAAAAGATCATCAATAGGGCTCGTGAGTCATCATCTTCCTGGCAAGAGTTTCAAGCTGTTTTACAGGACGAACTGAACATCACAATTAAAGAGCGCGGCAGAGGGGCTGTGATCGCAGATCTTACCGTTAGGGGCAAGAATCAGCCTCATGCAAAACTTAGCAGCCTTGGACAAGGATATTCACGGGCTAAGCTTGAAGCTGAGTTCGGCACGCTTAAAAAACTTGAAGAGGGGAGACGGGCCAAGCCGAAACGTCAGTACAGCAGCAAGCCTCTTCATCGTGATCCGGAGCGTGGTGACCTGTATCAGAAATATAAAGTCGGCATTGAAAGGCGTAAGCGCTTGTTCAAAGAACAAAAGGAGCGAAGGGAACAAGAGACCCGAGAGCAGAAGCTTAAATGGAAGATTAAGATCAAGAAATATCGAATTGATAGCACCTTGAGCTGGAAAGAAAAGCGATACTTGGTCAATGCGGCCAAGGCCGAACAACTACGCCATGAAGAGCTGCTGAAGAAAAAGTACGCAGGGCAGCGTACGAAGATCAAAGAAGAAATTCCATACGGCAACTGGAACGACTTCCTCCGTCAACAGGCCGAAGCTGGTAACACGGTAGCGCTGTCCGTGCTTCAGTCATCAAAGACGAAAGAGAAGAAGGCCTATAAAGAACGCCCTGTGGTGAAGTTGTTGGAAGGTATGACCTACACCGTCGATAATGAGGGGAATATTACTTACAAGCTTAAAGATGGTGGGGTGGTACGGGATACTCGAAAAGAGATTATTGCGAGCAAGGATAATGAAGCAAGAGAATTTGCTGAGAAGTTGAAACTTAGGCGGTTTGGGAAAAATAAGTCGCAAGGGAAAGGAAGGTAGCCCATGCTAGTTGTTAAGAAAGAAGTCGAGTTGATTTATGTTCGTTATCACAAGCAAGGTTATGACAATAAATGTAACCGTCCAAACAACCCCATCTTCCAACATATCCCATTCATGTCATAATCCTCTTTTATCTAAGGAGGATTTGTATGACGAGAAAACAGCGTTGTTGGAAAAAACATATTGCAGATTGGCAAAACAGCGGACTGTCACAGGCGGCGTATTGTCGGGGGCATGATATTTCGAGCAAGGCCTTCGGGTATTACAAGCGAAAGCTTGCCTCAGCTTCTGAACTGCAAGAAATTGTTGCGGTTCCGAATATCGCGATGCCGCCAGCATCGCTTAATGCTGGCGGCATCGCGATAAAATTGTATGTTTGTGACAATCTGATGCTCAATATCGAGCCGGGGTTCTGCCAGCAGACTTTAAGACGCATTCTTGACGTAATCGGTGCCTGATGCTGCCCATCGATTCAAAAACACAGGTGTTCATTGTGCTAGGTGCCACAGATATGCGTAAGGCTGTGAACGGGTTGTCCATGCTGGTTGCTGACCATCTTGATCTTGATATCTTCACAGGCAATTTCTTTGTGTTCTGCAATCGTTCGCGAACAATCATCAAAATTCTTTACTGGGAACGCAATGGTTTCTGTCTCTGGCAGAAGCGTCTTGAAAAACATCGCTTCGCATGGCCTGAACAGGCAGAAGAGGTTCTTGAATTTAGCCAGCGAGAACTCCGGTGGCTGCTGGACGGACTTACCCCGGGGCAACTAAAAGCACATCCAGATCTGTACTTTGAAAAATTATTTTAAGCCTTGTTTTACGGGACTTTGGGCAAGTTTTGGTGTATGTTTATCACATGAATATATCAGCTTTGCCACATGACCCAGAAGAGTTGAAGCAACTTGTTGTTTCATTTCAAACACGTTTGGCAGAGCAAAATTCTCTCATCGAAATACTTCAAGAACAGGTTCGCCTTCTCAAGGCCATGCAGTTCACAAAATCCAGTGAGCAGCAGAAGAAACCTGCCAAAGACGAAGACCAGTACTGCCTGTTTGATGAAGCAGAGTTCGCTGCCTCCGACGACAAGCCTGCTGAACCTGAGCAGATTGAAGTCCCTTCCCACACCCGTGCAAAACGTGGACGCAAGCCGATCCCTGCGAATATTCCGCGAGTTGATATCGTCCATGACATCCCGGAAGAAAAAAAGACATGCCCGTGCGGTTGCACGTTGACGAGAATTGGAGAGGAAATCAGCGAAAAACTGGATATTATCCCGCAAAAGATACAAGTCATCCGACATATCAGACCTAAGTATGCCTGCAAGGAGTGCGAGGGGGCAACCTCAGAAGGTTTATCCCCCACAGTGAAGATCGCCCCGATGCCGCCACAGCTTTTCAAACAAGGGATCGCGACACCGGGGCTGCTTGCATACATCCTCGTCAACAAGTTTTGCGACGGGCTTCCGTTCTACCGGCAGACTTCAATGTTCGCACGGCTGGGCATTGATATTCCACGCTCAACCATGTCGAACTGGGCGATGCTGGCAGCGAAAGCATGCGCGCCGCTACAGGATGCTATGTATGCACGGCTTCATCAAAGCGATATCATTAATATGGATGAAACGACGGTGCAGGTTCTGGACGAACATGACCGGAAGAACACGTCAAAGTCGTATATGTGGGTCTGCCGTGGTGGCAGCTCTGATACGCCCGTGGTGCTGTTCCGCTATTCGCCGAGCCGTGCTGGTGAAGTAGCAACGCAGATGTTGGGCGATTTTAAAGGATATCTGCAAGTTGACGGATATGTAGGCTATAACGCACTTGGTGAGAATGACCATATCACACGAGTGGGATGTCTCGCGCATGTGCGCCGTAAGTTCATGGATGTTTTGAAGGCAGGTTCTAACAAGAAAAAAGGCGTTGCATCACGTGCTGTTGCGCTGATTAAAGACATTTACAAACTGGAGTCTGCCGCCCAAAAGAAAAAGTTTTCCTCAGATGCTATACAAGCGTTGCGTGAAGAAAAAGTGACTCTATTATTGGCGAAACTAAAAGAGCTTTGCACTGATGCGGTGTTGCGCACGCCTCCTAAAAGTTTGCTCGGCATTGCCATCAGCTACACCATGAAGCAGCTTCCGTATGTTGAGAATTACGTAAAAGATCCCCGCCTCGCACCCGACAACAACATCGCAGAAAATGCTATACGCCCTTTCGCCGTAGGCCGAAAGAACTGGCTGTTCTCCGGCTCGCCAGCTGGTGCCCATGCCAGCGCCTTCCTCTACAGCCTTGTTGAATCTGCAAAGGCTGCCGATCTAAATCCATACGAATATTTACTCCATGTTTTCGAAAAGATGCCTAACGCTACAACACCTGATGATATTGAAAAGCTACTTCCTGTTCGGGGAATGCTGCTTACAACGGAATAGTTAACTAGCGGAAGGTGGGGCTGTCTGGACGCTTACATATCTTCATTCCTCAGTACTTAGTTGTCGAGTAGTCTTTGCTGTGGCGTCAACGTTAGCGATCTGTTGTGGCCTCTCATCTAGAAAAGAACTTTTAAAGTCAAAAAACTCCCCAACTGGGGAGCTTTTCTTTCTACATATCAACCGTCCGAACTTCACACGATTCGAAATACTTTTTGAGCGTGTCCGGCCTGTAGAATACGCCTCGTGGGAACTTTACATAGCGCGGACCTTGTTTGCGACAGCGCCAGACATTGAGGGTTCCAACGGGGAAGGGTAATCCCCCCGCAAAATAATAGTCCTCAAAAGTAGAATTATCCGCTAGGGCAACCATAGGAGATTCTACATGAAAAGATCACGTTACACTGATAGCCAGATCATGAATATTCTCAAACAGGCAGAAAACGGCACACCTGTTCCAGAGCTTTGTCGAGAACATGGCATGAGTAGCGCCTCATTTTATAAATGGCGTGCAAAATATGGTGGGATGGATGCATCTATGATGGCGAGGCTTAAAGAATTAGAGCATGAAAATAGTCGCTTAAAGAAGATGTATGCTGAATCTCAAATGATGGCAGAAGTGTTGCGTGAGGTGCTTGAAAAAAAGTAAAACGGCCATCCTGCCGTCGAGAGATGGCCAAGAAATATGTATCCAGCTCAAAGCTAAATATACGTCAAGCGTGTGTAGCTTTTTGCATAAGTCAGGCATGTTATCGCTATCAGCCGAAGCTTGCAGATGAAAATACTCTCATTGCGAAGTGGCTGTTAAAACTAACCCTGAAGGAAAAGAATTGGGGTTTTGGTTTATGCTTTTTGCATTTGCGAAATGTAAGAGGCTTTAAATGGAACCATAAGCGCGTCTACAGAATTTACTGTGGGTTAGAGCTAAACTTACGTATCAAACCCAAAAAACGGATTAAGCGCGAAAGACCAGAACCCTTGGCCGTTCCCGAAGCCCCGAATCAGATATGGTCTATGGATTTTATGCACGACCAGCTTGAAGATGGTAGAAGCTTCCGGTTATTCAACGTGATCGACGACTTTAATCGTGAAGGGCTAGGTATTGAAATAGATTTTTCCTTACCCGCAGAACGCGTAATTCGGTCATTAACTCAGATTATTGAATGGCGTGGTAAACCAGTTGCTCTTCGCTGTGACAATGGGCCAGAATACATAAGCCACAAGCTTAAATCGTGGGCCAACACTCACGGGATTCGCTTAGATTATATTCAGCCTGGCAATCCTCAGCAAAATGCATATATCGAACGGTATAACCGGACGGTTCGATATGACTGGTTAAATCAGCATTTGTTTAGCAGTATCAAACAGGCTCAAGACTATGCTAGTGCATGGTTATGGGCTTATAATAATGAGCGTCCAAACATGGGGATAGGCGGAATTACCCCTATCCAAAAACTACAACTTGCTGCCTAGTTTCTACTTTTAACGGCTATTGAAAATGGGATGATTACCGAAGCTTACGGCTTAACTTGGTGTCCACATTTTCGTTGTAGGATCAGTCCCAATATTTTTAAGAAAAATGATATGTAAAAAAATTTCCTTTTCAAATCAAAAAATCTCCTACACTAACGATGAAGGAGATTTTTTGTTATGTAGAAGTAACAACAATTGAAAAGTTATATAAACATTTGTTCTACTGCCGGTTCAAGGGAGGAATTGTCTGCAAGACTCAGTTGTTCGGAAAATTCCACAGTGATAAGAGTCCCGCTTGGTTTGGTACTGGTCATACTGATGTGAGCCTTATGGGCATTCGCAATAAGTTTGGCCGAATAGGTGCCTAACCCTGTGCCGTCCTCTTTTCCATATGTTGCATATTTGTTGAAGAATTTTTCTTGGATTTTTTCAGGAACGAGCGTGTTGTTATGGACAGTGATGGTCTGGTCGTCAGTCTGGATAGCTACTGTTACTATGTCGTTTGGGTTGGAAGCTTCCACCGCATTCACAATGAGGTTGGAAAATAGAGTCTGAAGCAGGCGATATTCACCGGCGACAAAAAAAGTGTTGCTGGTGGAAACAGGATAGTTGTTGAAAGTGATGCGCAACGTCACGTCGAGCCGTGTCAGCATGGAAGTAATGTCATCCTGAATTTCAAAGAGAAGATGGACAAGTTCCACAGATGTTGCACGCAGTTTGTAGATACCTTGTTCCATTTTGAAAATATCCAGATTGTTGTTGATCATATCAAGGATACGATAGCCTGCCATTTCAATTTTTTTGATGTAGTTTTCCTGCTGTGCGGTGAGGTTGCCTTTGGAGAGCAGCAATTCAGGATACCCGATGACAAGGTTTAGCAGTGACTTCAGGTCGTGCTGGTTAATTCTCTCCACTTCGCAGCGGATCATTTCCGCTTCTCTACGTTCCGCTACTTCTAAGACCAGCTGGGAATTTTTTTTTGCCAGTTCAGCAGTTCGTAATTTTACAGCTTGTTCCAGCATTTTTTTGTGTGAGGTGAGCAGCTTATCACGCTTTTCAATTTGATCCAGCATTGCGTTGAACTGCGAGACTAGGTCACCCAGCTCGTCATTGGATGCGTAAGGAACTCGTAGTGTGTAGTCTTTACTTACGCCTATTTCTTTAGCCGCAGCGGTGAGGTCATATAATGGTTGAAGCATTTTTTTATACAGCTTTCTGGCAATGAAGAAGCTTGCAAGGATTCCGCCTGTCCCTGCAATAGAAGATAGCAGAAGATACATAGTGATACCCTTGCCGAAAAACTGAGAATTTGAACCTATCAATATGTATGCTTTGATTTCACCACCTTCAATGATGGGCTGCGAGACAATGATACCGGAGGCGCTTTTAACTTTTCGCTTGGTGAGTAGCTCATCCATATTAAATGTAAAAGAACCGGAAGCTTCCAGCAGCGTACTGTCAGATCTGGCGATAGCTATGTATTCCACAAACGGCCATGGCTTTGCATTGCCAACGTTATGGATGGTTGAGCGTGCTGTTTCTATTGTGAACGGACGAGGTAAGCTGACCGCAAGGCTACGTGCACAGTCTTCAAGAGGTCTTGTTGAACGAGAATCCCTTGTAAGAATTATGCAGGACGCGGATACAAGGACAACGATACAGATGGCGATGGCGGACATTGCTGTAATAAAGAAGATAATTCTGCGGTTTAATGGCGCAAAAAAAGAGCGGAACATTACTGTGCTCACGAGAGTTGAAGGGTGCGTATAGAGGCATCCGGAAGGAAGGGGGGATGTACCGGATGCCTCAAAATCCATATGTAATTCAACCCTTGTCGAGGTCATGATAAGACATGCCCCAATAGGGAGATAGGGTTAGTATTCTACATATGCATAATTTGTTGCGGCGTTTGTTCCGGTATGGCCAACAAGTAGCCATTTCCACGAATAGTTTTAATTGTGGCGCAGTGCTTAAGTTTTCTGCGCAAATTACTCATATGTACGTTCAGCACATAGTCATCAAGAGAGGGATCGCGTCCTAGGGCGTCCTCAAGGAGTTGTTCCCGGGTGATCAGCGCGCCGGCGTTGCTGGTAAGCATTTCAAGAACATTATATTCGGCACTTGTAAGTTGAACCGGAGAGTCTTCAATTTGAACACTGCGTGCGGAAGGAGTGAGCGACATACTTCCGATAATGATTTTATGCGTAGGATCGATTCGCTGGGATGCAATAGTTGCCCGTGCTGCTTTTGCAGGTATTGTACGGCGCAAAATTGCACGGATGCGTGCTGCCAGTTCTCGCAATTGACATGGCTTGGCAACGTAGTCGTCTGCCCCCATTTCCAGTCCGACAACTTTGTCGATTTCGTCGCTGCGTCCAGTCAGCATTATAACGGGCATCATGTATTCGTTTCTGATCTTTTGTAGAAGATCAAAGCCATTCATGTCCGGAAGCATGATGTCCAGCAGCACAATGTCAAAAGTATCTTCTTTCAGTTTTTCAACACCGCTCATTGCATCATGTGCTGTCTGGAGTGAAAAACCTTCTCCATTCAGGTAGCTGCCAAGCAGTTCACCCAATTCAAAGTCGTCATCGATAAATAAAATGCGTTTCATACCACCTCCAACGGAAACATGAGAGAACTATACGGTGTTTATGTTTTTTTCATCAACTTAATAAATGTTAAGCAGGGCTAAGAAAAATATTGGGGTAGAGTAAAAGCACCAACTAGGAAAAATTTTCCGCTTAATAAACAAAAATGGGGTCAACCTCCGTAATCATTTGCAAAGGGCATGTCGCTCTTAACGAAAGACAATTGCAAGGATGCAAAATTACAAACCTGGAGGTTTACTATGTCTCTCATCATTAACAACAACTCAATGGCGAATACCGCAGCTCGTAACTTGAACAGCGCATATTCTGATTTAACTAAATCAACGGAACGACTTTCTTCCGGTATGCGTATTAACAGTGCAGCTGATGACGCCGCAGGCCTTGCTGTACGTGAAATGATGCGTGCAGAGGTGACTACCCTGAATCAGGGTGTTCGTAACGCGAACGATGCGATCTCAATGATTCAGACCGCTGATGGTGCTCTTTCTGTTATCGATGAAAAGCTGATTCGTATGAATGAGCTTGCAGAACAGGCTGCTACCGGTACGTACACCGATGAGCAGCGTGCTATCATTGATCAGGAATACCAGACTATGGCTGACGAAATTACCCGTATTTCTGACTCAACTGACTTTAATGGTCAGAGCTTGCTGAACGGTGCCCTTCAAGAAGGTGCTGAATACGAGGATGCAAACGGTAACACCCAGACCGGCCAGTCCATGAATATTCATTTCGGTAGTGGTAACGATGCAGATGAAGACAAGTACAGCATTGAACTGGAAAACGTGAGCGCAAGCGCGTTGGGAGTTGGTAACGATTCTTTGGATTACAAAATCAATGATGACGGTCTTGCTACAACTCAGGATGGTAAGGCCATTTATGAGAATGAAAGTGGCGAAATTTACATCGATGGTTCTGACCCGACAATGGATGCAAGCAAAATTGCTGCCGAGGGCTATACGCAGGTTCAACTGAAAGAGAAGGTCGTGGCTGATCCTGCTAGCGAGCAGACAGCGAAAGACGATTTGGTGGCCCGTGGTGAGACAACCATTGGTACTGCACAGACTGCTGCTGCTGGTGGTACAACTACAGCCATCACTTTTGACGGCGCTAGCTTGAATACAAGTATCGATGCAGATGGTAAGTTAACATATGATGTCGGCGGCACTGCTAACACTACTATTGAAGCAGATACCAGCAATTTGCTTGTTGATGGCAAAGCTATGTATGCCACTATTGATGCAGACGGTACTGTATCAGTTAAACAGTCTTCAAGTGCAACCGTACCTACTGCCGGGTATGCTGTGCAGGTTAGTTCTACTGGCGACCTGACTGTGAATGTCGGTGGTGATGACAAGAAACTGCTTACCTCGACAGCTTCTGACGGCTCTGCCCAGTATTATGTTGAAGATGAGTCAACAGATATTCCCTCTGATGCAACTGCAATGAATATTGCTCAGGATGCAGTAGAGCAGGGATTTGAAGTGGCTGAAGATGGTGGTGCGAAGCTCGGAAGTGTAGTTGTGCAGGATAACGGTACTAACTATGCCTTAACAGGTACTGGCACTGCTTTGACAGGTACTGTTGCTGATACCTCTTTCGATATGCGAGTGGATATGGTGTCAGATGACAAGGTTACCAGTTTTGAACAAGAACTTGGTAAAACAGATGAGTATGCAGGCTCCAGCATTGCTACTCAGGAAGGTGCAGAGGCAGCTTTGGCAGCTATTGAAAAAGCTATCGAGATGAAAGATAAAAACCGTGCAAACCTTGGTGCGTACGAAAACCGTCTTGAAGCCACTATCTCTAACCTTGAAATTCAGGGTGAAAACCTTTCAGCAGCAGAGTCCCGCATCTCTGATGTGGACGTAGCTACTGAAATGACTGAATACACTTTACGTCAGACCATTTCATCCGCTGCAACTTCAATGCTCGCACAGGCTAACTCCCTGCCGCAGAATGCATTGAAACTTATCGGATAAGTACTTTGAAGCCGTCTGACTTGATCGGCTTTACGCTATAATGACTTACCACCCCTGATTTTTCCAGGGATCAGGGGTGGTTTTTACACGACAAAAAATATAGAGCGCAAACAATCTCGCAAGAACTCTAAAGGGCTTGTGAGGTTTTGTTTGTGCTTTTTTAGTAACTATAAAGCAAGTGTTAATATGCTGCATTGTTAGATGAAAAATCAGTAAAATCATATATTGCTTTATAAACGAAACAGTAAGCCTCCGCGTATTTATATGCATAGCGTAAAGCGAAAATGAAAAAGTCATTGCATGGATGCAGAATTACAAACCTGGAGGTTTACTATGTCTCTCATCATCAACAACAACTCTATGGCAAACACCGCAGCTCGTAATCTGAATAGCGCATATTCTGATTTAACCAAATCTACAGAACGTCTTTCTTCCGGAATGCGTATTAATAGCGCAGCGGATGATGCCGCAGGCCTTGCTGTTCGCGAAATGATGCGCGCAGAAGTGACTACATTGAATCAGGGGATTCGAAATGCGAACGACGCAATCTCTATGATTCAGACTGCAGATGGCGCATTGTCTGTTATTGATGAAAAACTTATTCGAATGAATGAGTTAGCAGAACAGGCTGCTACTGGTACCTATACTGATGAGCAGCGCGTTATTATTGATCAGGAATATCAGTCAATGGCGGAAGAAATTACTCGAATTTCAGATGCAACAGATTTTAACGGCACCAAATTGTTGGATGGTTCGCTGAACGACGGTGTAGAATATTTGGATGACGATGGGCAGCTTCAAACCGGTAGTTCTATGACTATTCACTTTGGTACCGGTAACGATGCTGATGAAGATAAGTATGCAATTAATATTGAAGATGTAAGTTCCGACTCCTTAGGTATAGGTAGTGGTTCATTGGATTACCAAATCAATGATGAAGGACTTGTAACCACCAAGGACGGTAATGCTATCTATGAAAATGAAGATGGTGAGATCTACATTGAAGGTGACAATCCTGCAGTTACAGGTGGTCCTGTTGGGTATACTCAGGTTCAACTCAAAGAAAGGGTAGTTGCAGACCCGACAGAAGAGAGTGGCGCCAAAACTGATCTGGAAGACCTTGTATCCGTTCCAGCTCTTGGTACTGCAGGTGCTGCAACAGTTGACGGTTCCTCTGTTCACGGTACCATTGATGCAGATGGTAACCTTGTCTACACCGTAGACGGTACTGCAAATGCTACAACAGACATCGCGGTAACTGACAGCGGACAGTTAAATATCGGAACCGGCGCATCCGCAAAATCTGTTTACACAACAGTAGGCACAGACGGTACGGTGTCATTCAAGACCGTAGCCAATGCAGGCGATCCGATTCCGGAAGCAGGCACAGCCGTAGAGGTTGATAGTGATGGGAATTACACTGTTAACGTTGGTGGCGAAGATAAAAAGCTCCTTACTTCCGTAGCGTCTGACGGTACAACCCAATACTATATTGAAGATGTTTCCGAGAATATTCCGGACGATGCCGCTGTGATGAATGTGGACAGGGATGTTGTAGAGCAGAACTTCAGCGTTGCTGATGACGGCAGCGCAACATTGGGTACTGTAACTATTCAGGAAGGTGGTTCAGGCTATGCGTTGACTGCTGCCGCAGCTGGTACGGGCGCTGCCGCAGCAGCTTTTGACATGACTATTTCCAGTGTGTCGGATGACAAGGTTACAAGTTTTGAACAAGAACTTGGTAAAACAGATGAATATGCAGGTTCCAGTATTGCAACGCAAGAAGGTGCAGAGGCGGCACTTGCTGCTATTGAAAAAGCCATTGAAATTAAAGATAAAAACCGTGCAAACCTTGGTGCGTACGAAAACCGTCTAAGCGCAACTATTTCTAACCTTGAGATTCAATCAGAAAACCTCGGGGCTGCTGAGTCTCGAATTTCAGACGTTGATGTAGCAACAGAAATGACAGAATACACCTTACGTCAGACCATTTCATCCGCTGCAACTTCAATGTTAGCTCAGGCAAACTCTTTGCCGGAAAATGCATTAAAATTAATTAGCGGCTAACTGTATATTTGTCGGAAGCAGTAAACAGCTTCTGCTTGCTATAAGCCCCCGGTTCTCCTGCAGGAATCGGGGGCTTTTTAGTGGTCTGATATACGGAATACGTGTTCTTTTTCTGGTATAAGATTCATCTGTTGCTTGTAACTTTTCTTTTAAACCTTTGCGTTACAGATGAACTGGTAGGTTTTGATTCAAAGTAGTTACTTAGATCAATGTGAAGATTGGCTTTTCGCGTTTTGAGATCTGGAAGAAGGTTCATAAAATACGACTGATGAATTTTAGTAATATACCGTTTTTTTTTATTAGTTATTGTTGAATGAGTTGAGGCTGCTCAAATGGGTGGCCTCTAAGTCTTCAGTCCCCCCCCCACCACATACACAGCATTCTTCATAAAATAATTTCTGCTAGTTTGGGCTTAATGGGCAAAAAATGCTTATTATTGGAAGCAAGAGACTCTCCGTCGCGTAGGTTTACAGCTTCGCAACCAGCAATTTCTCTCCCCTTTTGAATACCAGGCAATATTTACCGCCTGACAAATATGCACTGTAAAACCCTCCACTAGGCAAAATTTTCCTCTTTTTTTGCGGGAAAATACTTAAAAAATGCGCCTGAATCTAAAGAAAGGTTAAGCAATCTAGCTTTATCTAAACTGCTTTTTCTTCTTCTCAATATTTCTCAAAGAAACGTTAACTGTAACTTTAGTATATTTTTATAGAAACATAATGTTGTTGGGCATGTGTGTTGCTCTATTGAAACTATGGAGTTCAATATGAAACAATGCTTAGTAGATAGACAAAATTCAGATATCTATAATGATTTCTTTGTTAACCATACAAATTTAATTAAAAGAACAATTGTATCTGTATTAAAGAAGTTTAATTCACGCATAGATTCAGTAATAGTAGATGAATTTTTTCAAAATGTAGCACTTAAGATTATCAAAAATAATTATTTAGATAAATATGACAGTGCAAAAGCAAAGTTATCATCTTGGATTTACGTCATTGTTGAGACTTCAATTATTGATGATTTAAGAAAACAACAAAAACATAAAACGGAAACATTAGACGAAACTTTTACAATAGGCGTGACAACGCATTTTTTTACAGTGAGAAACTACATTCCAAAAAGTTTGCTAACTGAAAGACAAATGGAGATTTTACTTCTCACTATTGAAAAAGAGTATTCAACAAAAGAAGCCTCAACTGTGTTGTGTTTATCAGAGAGTGCTGTCCGTTGCATGAAGCATCAGGCACTACGACGTTTACGTAACTACTATACTAAATACAACTCCTACGGGGGGAAGCATGACCATTAGCAGTATTAGCTCCAGTCAAAATGTAACTTCAACGACTACCGACAGTACAAGTAGCAGTACTTTCAGCGAAATAGACTACATGTTGTTGCTCGCAACAGAGCTTCAGTATCAGGATCCAACGGACCCTATGGATACAGACAAGTTGACAGAGCAAACCTGCATGTTTTCACAGTTGGATGAACTGCAAAACATTGGAGATCAGATTACGGATTTGGAAGATGCTGTCAGTAATAGAGTCAATCCTGTGTCGTATCTTGGGCAGAATGTAACTGTTGAAGGCGACACACTCACTTTGAGTGATGGGGAATCCTCTGACGTTACCGTGTCTTTGGATGAAGACGCAGATTCTGTCATCATCGATATATATGATACTTCCGGCAATATTGTGTCCATGCAGAACTTGGGTACTATGTCCGCCGGCTCACAAAAAATTGAGTGGGACGGGACGTTGCTGACAGGTGCAACCGCAACGGATGGCACCTACACCATAGCGGTTCGTGCACTGGATGCCAGCGGGCAGGATGTAGACGCAACAATAACCATAAAGGATAGTGTTGTTTCTGTGGTCAACGGTTCTGATGGTACGGAATTTACTTTGAAGAACGGAACAGTTGTTAACTACACAGATATTATTTCTGTCAGCCTTGGTGAGGAGGACGCGTAATGAGTATTACAGGTTCAATGTACAATGGTATTTCAGGGTTGCATGCACAAAGTCAGGCCACATTGGTAGTCAGTAACAACCTTGCTAACTCCAGTACGGTAGGCTTCAAAAGCTCAAGTGTTGTTTTTCAGGATGTCTTTTATGAGACCGTGCAGGGCGGCCAGACTGGTAACGGTGTTTCTGTTGCTAATATTGATACAGACTTTACTCAGGGGTCGTACCAGAGCACAGGATCCAATACAGACCTTGCGATTACAGGTGACGGATACTTTATGGTCAAGGACCCTAAGACTCAGGCCGTCTACTATACCCGCGCTGGTAACTTTGATTTTGATGAAGAAGGGTATCTTGTTGATCCTGAAGGTAACCGTGTTCAAGGCTGGGAGATGGATAACGGTAGTCCGACAGGTGCCATCGGTGACATACAAGTTGACGATTCTCAATCTCCACCAC
The DNA here is from genome assembly GCF_000384815.1 of Halodesulfovibrio aestuarii DSM 17919 = ATCC 29578. NCBI lineage: Bacteria > Pseudomonadati > Thermodesulfobacteriota > Desulfovibrionia > Desulfovibrionales > Desulfovibrionaceae > Halodesulfovibrio > Halodesulfovibrio aestuarii. Next base: position 309,167 of record NZ_ARQF01000020.1, on the reverse strand, counting down.
AAGCAACAAATAGTATTCAGATGTCTCTTAATCTCAATAATTCAGCAGACGATAATAGCGTCGCAACGGTTGATGACAATAGTACGCCTGCTGACACAACGGATGATACAACTAGCTGCGCCTACACTGCGTTGTTTGATGTGTATGACGGGACAGCATCCCCTCCGCTTGATCAAAGTCGTTATGAGTATCAGTCTACAATTACTGTTTATGATGAAGCAGGCGGTACACATGAGCTGACAGTATATATGGATCCTGTATCCGTAGATGCAGATGGTAATACCGTGTGGGAATACACTGTGGCCTGTGACCCCGGTGACGATATGCGTGAAGGTTTTGAAGGAACAGAGGCCGCAGGGCTTCTTATGGCTGGAACCATAACCTTCTCTTCTTCTGGAACCATGTCTTCTATGACTGCCTATACTCCGGTAGCGTCTACAGGAACAGGCTTTGATGGCAAAGACACCACAAACTGGACATTGGCTGATTTTGATTCTGCTGGCATCCCTGTTTTGGAAACTAACTTTTCTGGTAGCACAGAAAATCAAGAAATATCCTTTAACTTTGGTATGGTTAACAAGGATCATGATACCGGAACTGGTTGGGCCGGTGCGACGGATAATGATGGTGACGGCGCTGTAACTCTTGCAGATTTGCAAAACAGCGGCGCCGACGTTGATTACACGGATCTCCCAAGTTTTAATTCCTCATCCATTAATTATGCTGCCACAACTTCTTACGAATCCAGTTCAGCCACGCTCGGGCTGTATCAGGATGGATTTCCTACAGGTACGCTACAAGACGTAACAGTAGACCAGAGTGGCGTAATTAGCGGTGAATACTCCAATGGACAGACAATTGAATTATATAATGTCGGTATTGCAGATTTTTCAAATGAGGATGGATTAAGCGCGCAGGGCGGGAATAAATTCCTCGCTACATCAGAATCCGGAGAGGCTATCATCGGGATACCGGGCGTTGGTGGTATGGGGGGGATTGCGTCCAACAAATTGGAGATTTCCAACGTCGATATGGCGCAGGAGATGACTAATCTTATTATTCTCCAATCTGCCTATCAGGCAAACAGCACGGTCATCACCACTGCGGATACATTGTTGCAGACAGCAATTAATCTGAAGCGAAACTAGTTCCTAGATTATGAGGAGTACGCATGATTAATGCTATCTATAATACAGGGCTGAATGGGGTGATGAATTCGCAGACCAGCGTTAATGTCACCAGTAATAATATTTCAAACGCGGATGTGGCGGGATATAAAAAGCAGACACCAATTTATGAAACCTCTATCTCAATAAAATCCAGTGGGCTGCATATTGGTACCGGCGCAGAAATTGCCGGAATTGAAGCTTCCATGAATTATTTTGTGGAACAACAATACCTTTCTACCTCTGCTGATGCTTCTAGGTATAATCAGCAACTCACATATGAGAAACAGATGGAGAGTACTCTTAGCCAGACGGATACTACGGGGCTGATTGCTGCTCTAAGCGGGCTTTTTTCAGGTTGGAATACGCTGACAAATGATCCGACTCAGCCTGGCGCATGGGAAGAGGTGCTTAGCTCCGGTCAGGCTGTTGCTTCTACATATAATGATACTGTGGCGCAGATGGAGGATATTTATCAATCCATTGATCAGGAGATATCCTCTCAAGTTTCGGAAGCGAATACATTGATAGATGACATAGCAGCATTGAACGCACAGGTCGCTGCTAACCCGACAGATAATGAGGCAATTGATGCCAGAGATCAGGCTATTCGAGAACTCTCAACCTATATGAATGTCAATGTAAAATACCAGAGTGACGGGACAGCGACGGTATTGGCAGAAGGTTGTTATGCGTTGGTAGAAGGACAGCAGACACATCATTTGTTATCTCAGCCTGCACAGTCCCGTGAATCGTTGATGCCATCCTCAACGTTTGAAGGGGGAGTGGAGTTTCAAGGGACTTCGAGCGAAGAAATTATGCTCGAGTTCATTGATGACACCCATTACTACGCATCGCTTGACGGTGGAAAAACATGGGTCACAGACGAAAGTGGTAAGCCTGTCGAGTATGAGGCAGGTGATGTGGATAGTGCAGAGACTATTGCCAATGTTGATGTCTGGTTTTCCACAACTTCCGGAACACATACCGCAGGTGACAGATATATTATTACCCCTAAGTCCGGTCTGTATCTGGAAAAAAGCGATGGTTCGTATCTGAATTTGACTCCACTGTCTGACGATCAGGGAACTCTTGCTTCAGACAAAGCGACCTCCGGTTCTATTGCCGGATTGTTCATTACCCGTGATGACTCTGTAATGCCAAGTATGGATGCCATGGACGGACTTGCAGAGTCTGTTATCTGGGAAACAAACGTGCTGCATGCCAAGGGGGCTGGACTGGAACATCATACCAGTCTGTCCGGATCATACGCGGTGGACGACTCTACTGTATCACTTTCTGAAAGCGGGCTGTTTTTTGCGGATAAGCTTGAATCAGGAGATGTGGAGTATGTTTGTTATGACGATGACGGATCAGTTGCTTCCACTGTGTCTATTGTTGTCGATCCTGATACTGACTCTCTCGATGATATAGCCACGAAGATTAACACAACATCCGGCGGTGACCTCACAGCCACAGTGTCTGCGGATGGAACTCTTGAAATTGCTTCGGCCACAGGCTTGTCGTTCGAAGTCGCGCAGGACGATGCGAATCTTATGGCAGGATTGGGACTGAATACGTTTTATACGGGAACATCTGCTGAGACTATTGCTGTGAACGGCTATGTTTCAAATAATTCTCAGCATATCAATGCCGGTACAGTGAACGAGGACGGGACTGTAACAAGTGGCGATAACAGCACTGCGTTACAACTTGCTGCTCTTTCTGAGAAAGACGTGACCATAACCGCGTGCGGTGTGACATACACGGATTCGCTTTCAAGTTTTTCCAGCATGATTGTCGCGGATATCGGAGCGGAGGTACAGCTTGCGGAATTGAATCAGGCATATGCACAGGGTTCAAACGAGTACTATTACGATTATCAGTTATCCGTGAGTGGGGTGAACGTTGATGAGGAAGAAGTAAACCTTATTAAATATCAGCAGCAGTACGAAGCATGCGCGAAAATTATTACAACGGCACGTGAAATGCTCGATGAAGTGCTGGATATGCTCTAGGAGATCGTCATGAGAATCGCAACATCACAAATTTACACAGCTTCATTAAAGCAAATTAATACGTCACTTAATAAAGTTATGGAACTTCAGATGATGGAGTCTTCGCAAAAAAAATTGAATAACCCCTCTGATGATCCCTCCGGTGCAGCATTGAGTATGCAGTTGCGCTCTTATTCTGCAACGTTGCTGACATATGAAGATAACTGCACGCTTGGAAAGAATTATCTGGCTACAGCGGATGGAGCTTTGCAGGTGTGCAGTGAACGTCTGACGTCAATTAGCGAGCTTGCTGAACAGGCCGCCACAGAAACATATACAAACGTGCAGATGGAAGACATGGCAATTGAATTGCGTCAGGAGATGGATTCTCTTTTCCAGATGGCTAATACCAAGATGGGGGAAATCTATTTGTTTTCTGGGAATGACATTGAGAACAGTGCCTATGAGAAAAGCCTGGGGGTAACAATTGATGATTCCTCTATGACGCATGCCGATGTTGTTTCTGTACAGGGAAGCGCGTCTTATACCGTATATATTCAGATGACGGAATCCGGCACTGTAGGTGGTACTGAAGATCTTGATTACCAGTACTCCACTGATGGTGGTGATACGTGGACGACAGGTACACTGCTTGCCGGTGACACGGAGATTGTAGCAGGGGAAACTTCTATTACTCTGGCAACAGGTACAGCTGTAACTGCAGAGGATGGCAGTGGAGAGGGGACCAACCTCTATATTAGAACTGCCTATGAATATGAGGGAAGTGATGATGAGCTTTCTCTAGCCATAGGAGAAGATACGACCCTTGGCGTGACCTCGGCTGGTTCTTCTGTATTCGGCGGTATTGATCCAGCAACAGGTGAACCATATCCTGATCCGAATTTATTCGAAGCGTTGGGTGACCTTGTAGCATATATGGAAACAGGGAATACGGATGGAGTTGCGTCGTGCATTGAAACAATAAACGATGCCTATGAACATATGCTACAACAGGCTGCGAGTGTTGGGGCTCGGCAGAATACAGCAGAAAATACAGCAACCGCAATTGCTATCACAAAAGACCGCAGTGTCTCTCAGATAAGTTCGATTGAAGATGCGGATGCAACACAGTTAACTGTTGAAATGGCTCAGGCAAAATATGTGTATGAGGCTGTTCTCTCCACGACCACAAGCGTGTTTCAGCTTAACATCTTAAGCTACTTGTAGGAGGAACGTCGTGACATATGTATCTTCTGTATCATCAGATGTTATAGCCTACCAGTCTGCCAGTACCTCGGGGTCTGTTAACTTTACCGGCCTTGGTAACGGGACAGATTTTAATGAAATTATTGATGCTCAGATTGAGGCAGAAAGTTACGCAAAGACAACGTATGAAGCCAAATTGAAAGAGACAGAAGCATGTTCTACTTTGTTGGAAGAGCTTGTCTCTTCGATGAGCGAATTGGATGATACCCTCAACGAAATGAACTCGATGAGCGAGTTTTTAGAAATGTCAATTGTCTCGTCTGAAGACGGGGTTACAGGCACGGTTACGGGTGATGCTCAAGAAGGGAATCATACTGTAGAAGTTAACCAACTGGCGCAGAATGATATATGGGTGAATACAAGCCTTACATATTCAGAACCTACTGATGTTATTACTAGCGTGGATGCAGTATTTGCTTTTGAGTGTGACGGTGAAGAAATTTCTATTGAGGTTGCAGCAAACACAACTGCACAGCAGTTGGTGGACATGATCAATAGTGATCCGGTGGCTCGAGATTTTGTAACTGCTGATTTGTTGTCAGACGGTAATGAGTTGTATTTTAGACTTTCCGGCTCAGAAACGGGTGCAGACCACGCTATTGTGTTGTCCGCTTCCACTACGCTTAGCGACTACAGTACTGCGGAATTTACAAACGTACGTACAGCGCAGAATGCAAAGTTAAAAGTTGATGGATTCCCTGCGGGTACAGATGAGTGGATGGAACGAGACTCAAATACGGTGGATGATGTCGTGCTGGGGCTTGATTTAACACTGACAGATACAACCGAGGGGATTGCCACTGTTACAGTCACTTGTGATACTGACGTGACAAAAGAAAATATTGAATCTTTTATTGATGAAGTGAACTCTCTTGTCTACGAGATTCAGGTTCTTACCGGTCGGGTTGTTACCTATGTTGAGGATGAAAATTCCGGTGAGACGGTGGAGGCATACACTATCGACAGCTATTCACTCGACATGGTTTACAACGACATTAAAAGTCAATTGTCTATGTCGGTTGTGGGGTTTAGTGGGAAGTACGACTCCTACAATGCTTTGTCCCAGATCGGGTTGTACACCGACACTGATGAAGGGTCTGATACCTTTGGCCAGTTGCTGATTGATGACGATGAGTTGGATGAGGCTCTGGACGAAAATCCTTATGCTGTTGCGGAATTACTAAGCTGTAAAAACACCGGGATCAGCGATACAAGAGGTGTGCAGGTAACTTCGACAATTGAAGGAATTACAGACCCTGGCGCTTATGATTTTGAGTATACCATTGTGGGGGGAGAGATTGTTTCTGCAACAGTGAACGGTGAGTCAGCAACTGTTAAGGGTAATACCGTTACGGCTGCGGCGGGGACTGCTGCGGCAGGTATGGTGCTTGAAATTTCTGATATGGCAGAGGGAAACCATGCTGCGGAACTGCGTGTTAAAGAGGGGATTATTCCGCAACTTCAGACAGCAATTGATAAATGGACAAACGCCGAAGACGGTACTCTTACCGCAGTTGCGGATACCTATGATACGGACGCGACAAAATTGGAGAATGAAATTTACTATCAGGAAGAACGTCTTTCGAAGATGGAGACATCGCTTCGTAGAAAGTATGCCGCGTTGGATTCGCAGTTGTCGTATTACACAAATTTGCAGAGTAGCATAACGGCTATGATTTCTCAGACGGGGTAGCAGGCAGGTCGTGTTAAAAAATGGGCTGAGGGGAAGGAAGTACAAGATGGAGCAAAAGTTTGGGATGGATATATAGAACCGTTTATAGGAACTAGTGAAGATTTCTTAATTAACTAGTTGATGTGTATAGGAATATGACTTCTGACGAGCTTGCTGATTGGTACCATTAAGAAAAATATAAAAAGGAGTTGCGTTGAGGTGGTCCCAAAAAACTAGACCACTCGTTAAGGTGGACATACAAGAACCACAGGAGGTTCAACTATGTCCCGAAAAAGAAGAAGTTTTACAGCAGAATTTAAAGCCCGTGTTGCCCTAGATGCTCTTTCAAGTGACCAGACGCTAGCTGAACTAGCCAGTAAGTATGGCGTCCATGCCAATCAGATTGCCAAATGGAAGAAGCACGCGAAGGAAGGTGTTGTGGCCTCCTTTTCAGGCAAGCAACAAAAGGCTGTCCAATGTACTGAAGATCAAATCAAGGATCTTCATGCGAAGATTGGCCAACTCACAGTGGAGAAAGATTTTTTGCAACAAGCCTTCGCCAAAATTTGAGCACAGCGCGAAGGTGTCGTGTCGTCGATAAGGCACATCCTATGCTCAGCATCAGAAAACAGTGTGATCTTCTCAAGCTAAACAGGTCTGCATATTATTCTCAGCCTGTAGAAGAATCCATTTTTAATACGGAACTAATGCGAAAGATCGATGAACTGTTTTTAGAATGTCCGTTTTATGGCAGCAGGCAAATGCGTAACGCGCTACGCGACCTTGGGTATGCTGTCGGGCGTGGCAGGGTGCGCCGTTTAATGCGGAAGATGGGACTGATGGCGGTGTTCCAGAAACCCAAAACAAGCACTCCTCATCCTGAACATAAAGTTTATCCATATCTTCTTCGGGGGCTTTGCATCAATAGGCCTAACCAAGTTTGGTGTGCTGACATAACATATATTCCAACAGGGAAAGGCTTTCTGTATCTGGTGGCTGTAATGGACTGGCATAGTCGAGCTGTGTTGTCATGGAGGCTGTCCAACACAATGGATTCTGATTTTTGTGTTGAAGCGCTGGAAGACGCGCTGATGCGATATGGGACACCAGAAATTTTCAATACCGATCAAGGAGCTCAATTTACGAGCTATGCATTTACCAGTCGGCTTAAGGCGGCAGGTGTTCGAATCTCAATGGATGGGCGAGGACGCTGTATGGATAATATTATGATTGAACGTCTTTGGCGTTCCTTGAAGTACGAGTGTATCTATTTGAAAGAATTTCAGAATGGCAAAGAGGTGCGGCATGCACTCGCAGACTGGTTCGACTTTTATAACCACCGCCGCCCACACTTTACATTTGACGGAGATAAGCCGATGAACATATATTCTAGCTCATTGGCTACGTCCACCTCCCCTCAGAAAGATCTTCAACAAGCGGCATGAACCATCAATTCGTCCACCTTAATTTTGCCGCATAATGGTCCTAGAAAATAAGACCACCTCATCCTTCAGCGATAGCGCGGCCTAGAGACGGTTTTTCAGCTATGAATAGTCGCATATTTTTGTCCTATGAAATTTGATGGGAAGATAGTGGCGGGAAGGGCGTCCCGCCCGGACGGGCGAGACGCTTGCTTATTACTGTGGAGCCAGCTCGTGGCTTTGCTTTTTGCTAAGCGCTTTGCGAATGCCGGCATTCAGTTCAATCTTGAGCGCTGTAAGACCACGCTCCTGGTGGATGTCATTGTAGTCCGTCAGCCCCTTTGCTTTCTCAGCTTCAGTGAGCTTCGGCTCAAGGACAGCGCCATCAACGGCTCGTGCTGCTGCGTGGGCTTTTGTGATGCCAGGGTTGTTTTTCTGGGTATGGTCATCGTCAGCAACAAAAACAAACGGCGCGTCCGGAAACGCTTTTTTTAGCTCTTTTGCTACCGGCTCAAGGTTTCCAGCATCAAATGCAACCGCTACAGGTTTATGCGTTGCTTCATGGATACTGGCGGCAGTTGCATAGCCTTCAGCAATAAGAATTGGCTGTTTTGGATTTGTGTCTGAATAGTGCGCAATGAGGTGAAACGCGCCTTGCTTTTTTGCTCCAGATTCGAAGAGTTTTCCTTCTGGAGTGATCGTTTGTATGGTCTGAATTCGTCCACTGGAGTCACGTCCCGGGATAAGCAAGTTTCCATGCATATCGATCTTGGTTCCGTGGCTTTTAACGCCCTTTTTTTTGAGGTACTGCTGATCGTCCGGTGCCCAGCTCTTTGCGTTTTTCCACTTGGCGTAGGCGCGCCTGGCTGCACGATCTTGCTCTTCTTTTCGTTCCAGATCGCGAGCTTCCTGTCGCATTGCTGCATTGGCTTTAATCTCTGCCATAGCTTCAGGAGAAAGCTTGTGTCCGTTCGCCTTCCAGTTAGTCCGAAATCCTGTTTTATGATTTTCGATGAAGCCAGCAGGACGGCCATCTAAATAGCCAGTGTATGTGCCGTCTTTTTTGTTCTGCTTGCCGCCCTCAACTTGAACGCGGTGGAGCTTGCCGTCCATGATGGGTAAGCCTTCCACGATCAGTCCAGCCTCGCGCAAAGCTTGAGCAAACTCCTGTTCTGGGGCCATTTGCGGTTTGCTCTCTTGATGTTTTTCTTTCGGGAGCCATTGGTTCAGTCCGGCCATGTCAGCACCTTCCGGAGCGTACCAACTCTTCTTTTTACCATCCCATTTGGCACCGAGCTCTTTGGCTGCATTTTTCTGAGAGTAGGGAACCGCAAGGTAGATTTTTGTCTGGGCGGTATTTTTGCTTGAAGATTTACGCTGCTTAGTAAGGTCATCTTTAGGTAATCGCTCTTCGCCCAGAACTTTATCTATCTGCATCTTTTGCCAGTCATGGGCATCGTCATATAGTTCTGCTTTTTGCTCCTCAATATCTTCATCGCTAAAGCCAAGTTTCTTTAACTCCTTGATTTCATGTTGGACTGACTGTAGGGACTCTGTTCTAATGCGTTCAATTTCTTTTTTCTGTTTTGGAGTCAGGTCTTCTTTTACAGGCTTTGACTGTTCGTTTTTTACTTCTTGAGTTGCTTCCATCTTAATACCCTTTTCAAAGCCGAGCATATGGCCCTTGATGCGCTCAGCGGTCTGGCAGGCACGCATAATCTCGTATGGGTCTTTCTCAAGAGCCTGAATCCAGCTGTCTACATAGGAGAGGTGTTGGCCGCGATCATACTCGAGGCCGAGTTCCATAGCTGTCATCCAGCTTCCAATTTCGGCGTTCAATTCTTCGCGTGCATACTCCTGCGTTCCTTTTGGGCCGAAGGTGCGCTCATTGCCGTTCCAGCGCTTTTCATGGCCGGTCCAATGTCCGAGTTCATGAAGCGCGGTTGCGTAATACTTGTTTTGATCTTCGAACTTGTCTTTTGGTGGGAGTTTGATTTGATCCCAAGTGTAGGAAAAGAATGCGCGGTCGCGCTGGTCGTGGGTAATAGATGCGCCGGAGCCTTCGAGAATCGCTTCACTACGTTCGTGTGGATTCCAGCTAACATCCCGTCCCTTCCATTCCGGAATTCCTTCGACCTGCGTTGCATGAAAGACGCTGGCAAAGCGCAGGATAGGGCGCTCTAGCCGGAATTCTTCTTTTTGCGGTTTGCCTTCGTCGTCTAAAACGGGTTTACCGTTGTCATCGAGGACGTTTTCTTCTTTTGTGAACTGCCAGAAGACCACAGGGCGGGATTTAGATCCTTTCTTAATTCGCCAGCCTTCTGCATTGGCTTGGTTGAAGGTAACAAAGCGCGGGTCATCCATGCCCTCGCGGGCAAGCGATACGAAGTTAACGCCGCTGTAGACTGTGCCAGAGACGGGATTGAACGGTGGATGGAACTCGCCGGCTTTCCACGGCTTTTGCCAAGGAGCTGTGCCGTTTTTCAAGTCGTCGATAATCTGTTCTGCAAATTCCTGATGAAATGGTTTCCTTTGGGCTTTCATACGTGTTTACCTCATTTCTTTGAGGGTTTTTTCCAGCAACTCGCGATTAAGCGGCTTATCAAGATTCTTGAAACGCAAAGCGACTTCTTCAAATGCACCCATGTGGTCGGCTACATCCGGATCAACCGGAACACCTTCATTGAATTCGGCAAGCTCAGTTGCGTCTGCGTCGGCTTGTTGCGCGGCTTCTTGTAAGTACTCTTTGGTGGTAATGGTCATGATTGACTCCTGTTAGTTAAAGGTGAAAACGGGGATGACTTTGCGGAGCGCCAGTGCATCCACAAGTCCGAAATATCTGCTGTCAAAGCTGTTTTTGTGATGTGTAGAAAGTAGGAGTGCTTTGCCGCTTGGAATGGTGCCTGAGCGTAATTCGTGCGGCAGCTTGCGCCCGTTGCTGTCGTGAGTCCGGCTCGTCAGTATGAAAATGGTATCGTTCACCTTAATCGAGCTGAATTTGACTGTGATGGAATCGCCGGCCACGCCAACAACTTCCTTTAAAAGAGGCTTCTGGCCGGAAGGGCAAAGTAGACTTGTGCCAAGGTAATTACGGTCAGCTGTAAGATCTTTGTATTCATTCTCCGGAGAGAAGCAGAAGCTTGCTAAATCCCCGCGACTAGGTGCTTCAGAAACTATTTTGTACAAGCCTAAGGGTTCTGAACGAGTGAGGTTGAGCCGATAGCCGGCACAATGAGCCGTTATGAGTACTGCCAGAATGTTACAGAAGATGATGGCTAGCTTGAGCATGTTTCCTCCTCGAAGTCGGGTTCTTCAAAGTCTGGCTCCTCTCCGTCATACTCAGGCTCGTCGTCGAAGTCAGGTTCGTCTTCAGCACCATATGCAGGGACTTCGGAGTCAGGTTTCTTTTCTTCAGAATCTTTCTTTTCCGGCTCAACGGCGTAGACAGCAGGGCTATCGTCTTTCGTTGTCTCCTGTTCGTCCGGAACAAGCCTGTCTGACTTGAGAGGCGTTTTAATTTGAGAGCGTTCAGAGAATACAGGGTCAAGGAAATAGAGAATCTGCTTGCCGTACACTGGCGGAAAGCCGGCAGGGAAGACGAGCATGTCACCGGCTTCAATGATTTGCATGTTGGCGTCTTTTTTTGCGCCTGGAAGTCTCATGCATTCGTCTGGAGTCAATAAAGCGCGGCCCGTTTCGGCGACACTCACACTGGCGCGGCCTAAGTGTCCGGAACGGCTTCCGGAGAGAGACGTTTTCTTTGTTACGACCGTTGTTTTACCGGTCATGTCGGAGAGGACTTTCGCCGTTTCAACCTTGTTCGGTGCGTAGGCTATTCGAATATGGCAGTTACTCATGATACTCTCGTCCTTGGTGTACGCGGAGTGGAGCTGGGTTAAGTCTTGCACGATGAAGTATGCCTTCAGGCCAAATCCGGCCATGAATGCAAGCGAGCGTTCAAATATTTCAAGCCGGCCAAGGGACGTGAATTCATCCATCATGAGCAGCAGGTGGTATTTGTAGTTGGCAACAGAGCGGCCACCCTCAAATTCCATATCTTCAGTCAGCCGGCGCAAAATGAGGTTGAGGATAAGACGGATCAACGGCCTCAAGCGGTCGATGTCAGAAGGACGAATAACTAAGTAAAGTGACACTGGCGCTTCGTAGTTCATGAGGTCGTCAATGCGGAAGTCACAGTGCGAAGTGTTGGCCGCAACGATCGGATCTCGATAGAGCGCAAGGTTGGCAACGGCTGTTGAAACGACACCGGACAGTTCGTTATCTGCCTTGTTCAGCATCTCGCGTGCAGAGGAGGCAATGAAGCGCTGAACGCTGAGAGACTCTTCTTTACTTGCGCCAAGAAACTCCTGAAGGACGACAGCTTGTTCTGAATTAAGCATCTCCTGAAAAAGGACGTCGTTTTCTTTCTCCGGATTCGCAAGCATCAAGCCAAGGTCGCTCAGGTTCGCAGTTCTGTTTTCTTTCTTCCGGACTTCGATCAGGCAATGCAAAATAGCACCACCAAGAAGGGCAAAGGCTGCTTTGTTCCAGTAGTCCTTGAGACCTTTGCCGTCCGGATCAACAATCATACTTGCAATGTTTTGCGTATCTGCAATGGCATGGGCTGTGTGCAAGCGGATTTCTTCGAGCGGATTGAACCGTGCGCCGCTTGCGGTTTCGTCAGTAGGTTCGAACCGCAAGACTCTATGCCCTTGTTTCTGTCTCCAGCCGGCAGTCAGCGCCCAGTTTTCACCTTTGATATCGAGCACAAGAGCGCTTTCCTTCCAGCTCAACAGCGTTGGTAAGACCAGCCCGACACCTTTACCAGAACGGGTTGGAGCAAACACAAGAATATGTTCTGCTCCGCTGTGCCGAAGGTAGCGAAGCTGCTTTTTGTCCTGCCAGCCACCAACATAAACACCTTTGTCTGCAAGAAGTCCGGCTTTTTCGATATCTTTCTTTTTGGCCCATCGAGCAGAACCATGCAGATTTTTGTACAGATTCGGGTTACGCATGAAGAGCTGCCATAGGCCGAATATGATGAACTGCGGTATGGCGAAAATGAGCTGACCGGTGACTGTCGCGTCATCGATAACTTTTGCGGCCTGTGGGAATTGTTGACTCCAGTTGATGATAGCCCACGGTACGTACCAATTGTTGCAGATCATGCCTTCAAGGGCTTGGTGGTATCCGTAAGCAGCAGCTACTTGCTGCGTGGCCGCACTGAGCGCGACCACTGCAAGCAGGCAGAGAATGATGGGATAGAGCCAGATGTAGGAGCGGGCTTTTGACTCGTTGAGGCCATATTGCGTTTTGTCAGACATGGCTTATCTCCACGGTTTATAGGGGCTGCCGAATACAATATCCTTTCGCACAACCATGTTGAATCGATAGCCAGGGCGAATGGTGAGAGTCGGCTGAATGTTGAGGTTTTGCTGTAACAATTTTTGACTTGATTGGCCGAGCTGGCTTGAAAGGGCTGAGCCTAGTTCGTCCTGCAAGGAGGGTTTATCATTTTGCGCAGTGTCACTTTTGAATGTGTCTGAAGCAAAGGCACCGATGCCAGAAATCAGACTCATAATTGCGGCAGAACCGAAGGTACGCAGGTAGTGGTTATTGGTATCATCTGAAAATCCGCTGTAACCTGCCATGTCTGTTCCAGGCATTGAGCCGAGCGTGATGGAAGAGCCGTCCTGAAAGACGATGCGGTTCCATGCAACGAGTACTCGGGACTGACCGGCGACAACGCGCGAGTCATAGATTCCGATCATTCTGCTGCCTTGTGGAATCAGCAAATATTGACCGGTTGCAGAATCGTAGACGTTCTGCGCGACTTGGCCGATGAGTTGCCCTGGTAAGTCCGAGTTGATTCCGGAGAGCATGATGCCAGGAATAACAGAACCTGTTTTCAACTCAAACGGTGAGCCTTGAGTTCGTGAGTGTTTCAACGTCCATTCGTCAGTTCCGGAGGAGCGTGTTGAAAGGAACGCTTCTTTGTCTTTTTGGTCTGCCGGGTTGTATGCTCCTTCCGGAACTGGCAGCGGCATTTGCATGTTACCCAATGGATTCGTCGCGTTGTCATTAAAAGGCTGCACTCTTTTTGCCTGCTGAGCTCCGTTGTTGTTTTGATTTGTTGAACTCAAACGAAGAGGAGAGTTGAACGCTTGCTGTTGTTGCTGCCATTTTAACTGGCGCAGCTTTATAAGCTCTCGGTTTTTCCGTTCGCGCGCAGGGTTTCGGGTTGAAGTCGGAACGATGACAATCGGCTCTGAACTGATGGCTTGTGCTTTTTTATCAGGATCTTCTGGAGTTGGTTTAGGAACAGACAGGCCGGCAGAGTTTCCGGGGTTTTCAATCGGAAGTTTGTTGTCCGGAGGCGCTGGAGCATCCTGCTGTTCTTGGATTTCAGCTGTTTTTGTCGTTGACCTGTCGACTTCCATCGCGAGGAAGATGAGAAGGCCGATTAACACCGCAATGATTGCGTACAGCAGATTTCGGCTTAGCTTGACTACTTTTACTTTCGGTCGTGCGAGGCCGTTCGGATCATTATTTTCATCAGACATGGCGGCCTCTATTTTGCGCGGATAACATAATTAGCAGCCACATTAGCAGGGCCACCTGCGTTGTTACCTGCTGCCCTAAAACGAACAGCATATGTATAAGGTGATGTATTCGGATACTCGGCGCTACCACCGGACACCCAATTTAGAGCAGGATTAACGGTGCCTACTGTTCCCCAATTAGACCAGTTGTCACCACGCGTTGAAGTAGTTGAGTAGACAGGGTATAGTGATCCGACTGGCACGTCATTCCCCCATAGACGTTTATACTTGGAAATATTAGCAACTTGACGAGTAAGTGTCATAGAGCCTTGTGCAGCCTTATAAGTATTTACAGCTCTGCCGGACTCAATTCCCCTCCCCGCATCTGCACCACGAATAAATACCCCCCGTAAATCTGGAACATTACTAGAACCTTTCAATGCCGAACTTAATTTAGGATACGTTGAAGTAGAAAAAGACTGCCCGTTACACATCAAAAAATCTTTAGGGGGTGTGTCAGAAAACCAAGGGATTACACCACCAATAGGAATGCCGCCAACGGAATTTACTTCTACGGTAACGTCTGTGGGATTAAAGCTTGTAGAATCGCCGGCGTTGGCGATGGAAACAGCAAAAAAGATCACTAATGAAGCTAAAAAGTATGCTGAGGCTCGGACTAAACGATTTTGCATGATATTCTCCTAGTTGTTGGAATCGTTGGCACAAAATGTCTGCACATTCATTCGGGCGTAATTGGCAGTCGGGAACCGGTAGCCTTCTTCCTCGTCTGTTTTAACACGAAGTTTCACTTCCCATTCGTCGCCTAGATCCAGCGCCCACGATTGAAATGTGACCATCGGCTTTGCAAGTGGACCTTCTGCCACGATTGTCGGGCTGACAAAGATACCAGGAGTGGTGTTAGTTCCTTCTGGACACTTCGGCTTTTTGAACCGGTCACCGTTTGCTGCAAGTGCTGTGTTTTTTACGAGGTCAGTGTTTCCGGTGTCTGCAATGGTCTGCGCTTTTTGGTCGCGGCAGATGTAGAGGCCGTAATCCTTGTGTAGGAATACAGTTCCTTCATCTTCCGGAGCATCACAAAAGCTGACCGGCACTGTGTCGTGTTTGACGAATTGGATTTCTCCTACGTTGCGGATCGCGTTTGTGGTCATGTCCAACTCTGTGTGCATTTCGTTCAGTTCCGGCTTGCCTGGTACTGCGAAACGGTAGAGATAATCCTGTCTGATGTCGTAATCGTCATAGAAAACGAGTGAACCAAGGTGTCCTGCAGGAGGTATCGGGATGTTGGTTGCAGCGAGGGGGAGTACCCAACCGCTGAACGCACCGCGAAGTTCCTGATTGGTTTGGCCGGTAAGGAAACCTGTCGGGATGAAACCACCGTTTGCACCGACCATTGCGGCAGTCGCCGGCACTGTGGCGCTGGCAAACTTCGGTTTGGACGCGGTATAAGTTCTACCTCCGTAGGTGAGCACAACGGCTTGCAGCGTGTCAGTATCAGGTTCGAGGACAAAGATTCGATATGTCTGCCCCCATGCGTTCTTGTTCGAAAAAGATGCAGGAAGAAAGCCGGCAGAGCGGATATCGTTGAAGGCTACTTCTTTTGCTGTGGAGTCAGTGGCCGCTGCAAGCAGCTCAGCGCGGTGTTCTTTGGTGTATTTAGAAACGGCTTTGGTGACGGTCGAAAGGTGACTTGCGATCGCCTTTTGTTGGGTACTTTCCAAACCATCTTCAATGTATTGAACGAGCACCGGCATTAAGATCAGCAGCATGAGCAGCGCGGCGAGCACGTCGAGAGTTGCAAAGCCACCTTCAGGGTGTGCCTGCTGCTGTGGAACTTTTTGGGGTTTTATCATGTTAGCCACCTATCTTACGGAGATCACGGTTGTAACGTTGCCTTCCGGAATAAAGGCTGGAAGCGTTACGCCTGTGCCGTGCGCGGTGACGAGGCGGTTGTGCTGGTTCACGCCCACGGCAAAGCTGCCTTTAAGGATATTTTCTATGACAACGACTTCTTGCGCGGTCGCTTCGCCGTAAACGTAGAGCGTGTTGCCTTCGATGCGGTTTTTCCAGTTCCGCAAGGCCCGCCAATCAGATGGCAGGCCAAGCATGGATGGAGTAAGTGATACTGTGATTGCGGGAGTGTTAACAGCGCACATTATGGCCGCGTTTCGGTAGATGACATAGTTGGTTGCGACAGATTGCGCGGACTCGTCACTTTGGCCGAACGGGGCTTGCGTTGCATACATTGCAATCACACCGAGGAGCACTACAAACACAGCCAGAGCCTTCATAGTGCATGTACTCCTTGGTATTCGATGATACTGCGCTGCTCTTTGATCACGTCATTGAGCGCTTTGAGATTGCCGTCCTTGATTATCGCGCGAGTTGCTTTTGCGCGTTGGGAACTTGGCAAAAGCAGGAATTCAGGGACATTCAACTCCCAGCCGCCATTTTCAGTTGGAACTAACTCCTGATGGATAACTCCAAGGAGGCATTCGGAAAGGTTGAGCGCTGCGGCTTCGCCAGCGCTTTCCTTTGCCCAGGTTAAGAGTCGATCAAGTGCTGCAACAACTCCGGTGCCGTGGATGGTGCTGAAAATGAGCTGACGGCTTGAGCTGAGGCTGATTTGAAGCAGCTCGCTTGCGGTCGTGCTTCCCAGAACCTCACCAATATAGATAATGTCTGCTGTTGAACGGTGAGAGACCTGAAGAACAGCGGGAAGATCTGCTTCGCCATCAAGATCGCACTGCCAGCATGTTCCGTGTTCGCCGTGCATTCCACTGAGAGGCATTTCAGCCGGCATTTCAATGCTCAGGGCGTGACCGCCGAATTTTATGAGGCGTTTGGATATGCAAGAGGCCGCTGAAGTCGTTTTTCCGGAAGCCTGAGCGCCGGAAAACAAGATCAGCCCTTTGAGCTGATTGGCGTCTGTCAGCCATTCAGAAAGACCTTCGGGCATACCGAGCTTGTAGAAGTCCGGAATTGTGTCCATGCCTTTGCGAAGTGAGAAGGCGTGTCCGTTCCCGGAGGCAATCCCATCAAACACAGCCACACGGTATGAACGACCCTTAAAGTTGATCCGGAAGGAGTGGCGCTTATGTTTTTCAAACTCCGTGTTGACCTGTGTGCGCAGCTCGTCAATTTCTTCCTGAAACTCACTTGGAGACGGGAGAACTTGTCGGCCAAAACCCCGCATACCGCGAAGGTAGGTGCTGCCGTTGTTGAGCAGGATGTCGGAGAACTCCAGTTCATTGAGTGTCTGCGGCATGTTGTCCGGATCAGTTAAAATCGGATCTCCCTTTGAGACTGTGTAAAGAACCTCGTCTGTTGCAGGGTTAGGAATACAAATTACGTTGTATTTGTAGGTCTCAAAATTGACTGAGAATACCTGCTGGCCAGAAGGGGACACGCCTGAAATTGATTCTGTCAGTTTTGCCACGTCCTCCTTGAACTGCGCGTCG
This sequence comes from Halodesulfovibrio aestuarii DSM 17919 = ATCC 29578, assembly GCF_000384815.1. Lineage (NCBI taxonomy): Bacteria > Pseudomonadati > Thermodesulfobacteriota > Desulfovibrionia > Desulfovibrionales > Desulfovibrionaceae > Halodesulfovibrio > Halodesulfovibrio aestuarii. The sequence continues at coordinate 291,624 of NZ_ARQF01000020.1, read as the reverse complement.
TCCGGATCGGTTTCCACAAAGTCGTTTTTACCGACAAGTACGAAACGTCCGGTGCTGAACAGGAGAAGGCTGGAGAAAGATATTTCACTAAGACGCATACGTGCTCCTTAGTTTGAGGTGAACGTGAGGGTGTTGGTATCAGTGCATTGGTTGGCAGCTTCGGACACGATAGAGTTCTGGCTGAGGGTGGAGCCGTTTACTTTTACATCTACCCATGAACCACTCTGGTAGGTTGCAAGCTTGGTGCAAGCCTCCTGCGGGACTTCAGCGAGGCTGATCACAAAGGTGTTTGGATTAGTTCCAGCTTCAATTGTTACTGCCCCATTCCAAACATTGCGTAACCTATTACTTTTAATCATTTTGTTAGGGATAATAGCAGATTTTATTGCACTAGCGCTTGTCAGCCCTGTGTAATCCGGAGATGAGGTGTAAAGCTGCTTAATCTGCATACGCAGCGTTGAAAGCGCCTGTTCCGTGTCCGCAAGGTTGTTGCTGGAGAAGAGCGAAGTGAAGTTCACACCGGAGGCCGCAATCATAATGAGAACAAACAAGATCGCGCCAAGCACTTCGATGGAAAGCCAGCCGGCTTGTTTACGTAATTCAATTTCTTTTTGTGGACATTGAACAGTATTAGCAGGGTGGAATTTAGTCATAGTAAGTTCCTAGAGGGTCATTGATTGACCGAGTTGTTGTTGCAGGGAAGAAACGGCAAGAGCGATGCCACAAAGAGTGGTTAAAATTGCAATGAGAAGCCCGAAATTGAGCGCTTTGCACTGTGCTTTGATGCGATCGATGCCTTGTTCAAGCCACTGTTTGGCGATGGTATATAGACGGGAGTCGAAACCCGGAAGGGTTGAGTAGATCAGCATGTCTTCGACAAGCTCTTCATCCGGAAAGTTAAAGCCGCTGTCATCCAGCGCTTCACCGAGACTTTTACCGAGATTGAGCTGCGCACGGATTGCCTGAATACGTTCTGACATCCAGCGGTTGCGCTTGCTTGATTCAAGCATGTCATCGAGGACAACAGAGAGCTGCACATTCGCTTTGAGCATGGTTGCCAATGTGAAAAGCCAGATAGAACCGTGAATCAAACGGTAGAGCGACCACGGTGGCAACTTGTCACACTTGATTCGGAGTTTTCCTGTAAAGTGCGGAAGGGTTGCCATGGACAAAACTACAGCGCCGAAGGTGGAGATTAAAAACAGTACTCCAGTCGGTGAACTGATAAATACGGCCACGGAGTAGAGGATTGCAGCACCGCCGCGCCAGCTTTCCGGATCTACGATGAGTGAAAGCTGAGGCACGACGTAATGCGAGAGCACAAGCAGGAAGACCATCAGCAAAGAACAAAGTAGAACTGGATAGCTCAATGCCTGAACGATCGCGCTTACGATTTTTTCTTTTGCATCGATCAAACCGCATGTCAGTTCCAGAGCGTTCGGCAGATCCCCGCCGTCTACACCACTTTTGATGAGCATGTATTCAGCGTCCGGAATAAACCCGTGGAATGCATCGGCAAGGGAATCCCCGCTTTGTGTTCGCACTAGCGCTTCAGACAGCAAGAGGTGTTGCGGGTCATGCTTGCGCTCTAAACGGCGTTGCATGGATTCAAGCGCATCGTTCAGCCCGAGGCCATTCTCAGTCATCGCTGCAAGTTTTTGGTAGAACTTGCAGCGTTTTTTCCCTGAGAAGAACAGGGCGGCGATAATGCGCAGTCTGTCAGCCTTGGCAAACATTATTTGCCTCCGGAGCCTGAAAGACGGGCAAGGTCAGCAGCGTTAAAGCTGTATTGTCCGAACGCCTTGTCATAGTTGAGTGGAACACCAAGTTTCTTTTCAACGATGGTTGGATCGATTTTCCCTTCACCGATGAGATCAATGGCGTGACCAACATACGTTTTACCGTTCTGTTCGTTGATCCAATGCTTATGCGCACTGATAAAGTCGTTGTTCCGCAGGTATTCAAGTAAGGTGTAGTCGGTGGCTATTACCTCGGCCACAACGGTTTGACTTATGATGCCCATATTGTCGCAATGCTCGCAGCCGGTTCCTTTGAAATGAACATTCTTAAGCTTGTCAGTGTCGATAACTTCCAACATGCGGTTAAAGACACCGCGTGGAAGAATACGCAGACGTTCAGGATCATCTTCCGGAAGCTTGACGACTTCTGTGAACGGTTTTTTGCAATGGTCACAAAGCACAGGAACAAGACGCTGGTTGATAAGTCCGGAACAAATGGAATGATCACAAAGATAGTTACGAGGCTCGCGGATTCCATAATCTGTGAGCATGGTGGACAGCAGCGTGATGATGTTCAGCGCACTGGAAGCATGAACGGAAGTCCAAATGCTGTGCCCTGTCTGGGCAGCTCGCAGCACAGCCATAACAACTTCAGGATAACGCATTTCACCGATCATGATGCCGTCGATGTCGGAACGCATTAAACCACCAAGAGCAGCTCTGAATACGGTCGCACGCTTCCGTTCGTCCGTGTAGTCGCTGATAATGCGGATTTGTTTAACAAGATGCATGGCGAATTCTGGAGGATCTTCCAGTGACATGTACGACTTATCGCGATTCTCAGCGGCCATACTTTCCATTGCGTGTTTAAGTGCCGTGGTTTTACCGGAACCGGTTGGGCCGGAGAGAATCACGCAACCGGAACGGGTTGAAAGGTATCTGAAGAGAGCAACGTGTTGCTCAGTGTAGCCGAGGGTCCGCATACGTTCTTCCAGCGTGCCTGTGGCTTCTGTCACGTCATAGAGCAAGCGCATGGCCATGAATGTGCCTTGCTTGTCTTTTGCCATGTCTGCTTGGAGCGGCTCTGTGTGGAGACGAACTGATTGCACATCAGCTGGCAGATATTCACTCTTGAGTGTGCCGTCCTGTCGTTCGGTTTTGCTGAAGTTGGAATCCGCGCCTTCAGTCATAGTTGTGTACATAGAACTGAGAAGTTTATGACCAACTCCTTCCGGAAGCTGTTCACGTTCTTCGAGCATCCCCATTCTACGGAACTGAATGGTGGTAAACGCGCCATAGTCGGCAATGTGAATGTCGGATGCTCCGACTTCACGAGCATCTTCTAATATTTTAACGGCCATTTTTTGAACCTCGCTCTCGCTGACGGCCTTCTTGTTTTTGGTGAAGAACTCGGCAAACTCTTTGATTGAGTGCCACTTGGTTTCGGAAAATCCCTTACGAGCTGCAAAGCTGAGATAGGAAAGCAGCTCGTGGTCATCCTGCGCCAGTGTTTCAGAAATGTGCACTACACCATCAACAATGATGACAGTTCCTTTGAGGTTCTCGGGCATTGCGGAGTTCATGCACTACTCCTTGAAAGGCAGGGTGATGACCCCGTTTTGAGTGTGTAGAGTGACGCGGTTATGCGCGATGCTTGCAACTGTTCCGGTTGCTAAACGGTCGCCAGTGGAGACAGTGCGGACAGGTTTACCGCTACTTTGGAACTGAAGAGTTGCAGTGAGTTGCTCACCAATACCTTGTACGGATAGAACAACCGGTGGATTAACCTTTTTGGCCTTTGCGCGAGGGCTGCGATAGATCTTTGGCGCAGCAACAGGCTTGAGGACGTGATTCAGCTCTTTCAGGCGTTTTTGCTTCTGCGCAATTTCAACTTTAACGTTCAGCAATTCCAAATCAGATTTGAGAAGATCAAGTGCGCTGAGTTTTGCTGCTTCTTTGGCCGGAAGTGTCGATTTGATAGCAGCGCTTGTTTTTGTCTTTTTATCGGTCATTGAGTCTTCAATCTGTGCCGTTTGAACCGGTTTTTCTATTTTTTGGTCAGCCGGCGCTGTTTTTTCTTCTTTTTCTGCCTCTGGAGTCGAAGAAGAAGGCTTTTTCTCTTCATTTTGCCCTGCCGCCTGAACAGCGGCGGGGCGGTTCTCATTAAAAAGTTTATTGAGATTCTCAGTAGCCTTTTGCGTTTCTTCCTGTGTAGGGGGCTGAGTTGAACGTGCTGGCTTCTTCTCTTCTGAAGCCGCGTATGCTGTGCCTGCAAAGGCAACGCAGAGCAGCATTAAGGCCAGTGTTTTGATGTTAATTTTGGACATAGAGTTCTCCCGTAATTGTCCATCCTTGGGGAAGGTAGGTGATTTGAGCGATTACGATGCCAGAAAGCTCGCCCAATGAAGTGAGAAGGGATTGATCGATGATTGCTGCACTTGGTATGGCGGAGAGTGTCCATTTGCTGTGAAGCCACGGAGAAGTGAAGACCAGAGGAGAACCAATGACATCACTCTCTTTGTGCGTTTTGACCGGAGACCAAACCACGCTGATATGTGCCTGTGCAGCGGATGTGAGCTGATAGAGTTTGCCTACAGCCTCTTCTTTGGTGAGAAGGTTTTTTGCAGGGCGCTCGCGCTTTACATAGAGGGCGTGTGTAGAGAATGCTCTAGTCGGTGTGACCGGATCGAGAATGGCCGCTTCTTCAAACACAACAGGCAGTGCATCAAATCGCGCACCGGATTTATGGTTCCATTCTGTTTTTAGCTGAGCCGGAACAGAAGCGAGATCGCATGTGCTGCTTAACAGTGCCCACCCGCGATTGTAGAGTGGCAAGCCTTGCATAGCCGGAACGCAGAGTGCTGCGACGTGAGCAACGTCCGGAGCTTTTTCCCAGACTTTCGGGAAGAATTGTTCTGGAGAATTTTCGAGCTGCTTACGTCGGTTTTGTGCGTTCTGCGCGTTGATCTGCTGTTGTTTACGATTAAACTCAGCAAGTTTGTGCGCTTCGTATCTGGTGTATGCCATGTAGCAGCCGGCGCAGATCAGCAGAATTATGATCAACCGAACTGAAGAGGGAATACTTTTCTCTTCAAGAGAGTGCAGGCGTTGCGCTGACTTGAGGAGTCCTTTGAACTGCTCTTCAGTTTCAGCAACCGTCTCGGTCAAAATCTCGTTTTCCCACTTGGAAATAACGCGGAGCTTGTTGAGATGTTTGTCAGCCTCGCTCTGTGATTCGAAAATTGCATCACCTTCAGCGAGCGGCTTCCCGTCCTTAATGGCGCAAACCCACCAGACTAGCTTCCCGCCAGTTTCTTCAAGAAGAAAGCGGCCAAGCCATGTGTCTTGAGTTCGATCAATCAGAGCGCAGACAAGAGAAGGGGGTGATTTTATTTTTCCCTTCAGGTTGCCCAGCCCGAACTGAGACTTCCGGATGACATAGCAGTTGAAGTTTTCGTCTTTGAATTCAGCAACCTGATTGCGGATGTGCTCAAGTTGATCTCGCCGTTTGCTGCCTTTGAGAACCTGCCACCAAAGACCGGCAGCGTAGGTTTTTCCGTTGAGTTTGACGCTATGCATTTAAATCTCCGGCGCTTTCCACATCGATGGTAATTATGATGATGCGTTTTTCACGCTGGGAGCTTTGGCCGGCTGCGAAAATGTCCACACCTTCAGACTCAACACCTTTTTCCTGCTCGAAGCCTGCAAGAACAAGAGTCTGGCCCATGTTCATACTGATTTGCTGTGCAAAACTACGAGTGGAGAGCTGTGGAAGCTGGATTGTTTGCTCTCCGGATTTGAACTCCACGAGTTTGTCGAGTGAAGAGAGAGATACGTTGCATTGCAAGATCACACGGCGGCGATCAAGGATGTGCGGGATAACAGCCATTGCAAAGCCAGGAGAAACTTCACCAGCCGTGAGTTCTGTGCTGGAGCTTTCATTTGTGCTGGTTGTTTTTGTTCCAGCTAAATAGGCGATGCGACGATCAACCTGAACAGGAAGTGTCTGGTTGTTCATGCTGATACCGCTGCCGGAAGTAAGCAGCGTGGTGCGACCTTTCTTTTTCAACGCGCGAAGTACGGCTTCAGAGCCGCTAAGTTGTCCGTTCCCAAGAATTGTTGCAGTGAGTGAACCCGCGCCATCCAAGAGTTGATAAGGGTTCACAACGCTTGAAGCTAATTTAAGTCCGGAACCTTCAAGCAATACTTTAAGATTGATGCCGGTGTCTGTGTTGTCTGAAAGCTCTAATGCCCAGACATGGACGCTAAGCGCTACCTGTTTGCCGAGTTTTGCGTTTACGCTGTCGATGTATTTTTCAATGCGGCGCAGAGCTGGAGCCGTATCTGTAACGGTGATAGTACCGCTGGATTTGCTCATGGAAACACTGCCACGCTTGGAGAGCATGGATTCAACGCCGGTTTTGCATTCTGTCCAGGCATCAGCCTTGTAATGGCTTTTGCTTGTCTGTGAGGTTTGAGAGGTAGATCCGGACGCGCTGGCAGCTGAACCTGAGTCAGTACTTTTTGATTCTGTGTTGTTGGTAATCGTGCCTTCGTAACCAACTTCACTCGGAGACGTGAAGAGGGTGAAGGTTTTCACTCTGAGATATGAAAATTCGACAATGCCGTTTTCGTATTCCCAGCTCTGGCCGAAGTGCTGGCCTATGGTATTCAGCAGGTTCTCAACTGTGCCGTGGTACGCCAACGCCATACGCTTTGGAGGAGTTGCAATGCCGTCTTTTGATTCAACAATAGACTTCTCATCAACGGAGTATTTGATACCGAGCGGGATTATGTCTTGAATGGCATTCACCAGCTCAGGAAGAGTACCTTTGGTGCGAAGTGTAATCTTCTGGCTAAAGATAAACGGAAGTACAGCATCTTGATCTATCTTCACCGGATCAGCGCCAAGGTAAGCTTGCTGAACTACATGAACGGTCTGTGGCTGAACAGCTTGTTTTAGTTTTGCTGCCTGGTGTTGGACACGTGTTTGCGGTTCATTTGTCTGATTCAGTGCGCATCCGGAGAGAGATAAAATTACAAGCAGTAAGGCTATAAGAGTCTTTCGCATAATTAGTCCTCCCGTACTTCGAGTACGGAGTTTTGCTGATAGAGAGTGACGCGAAGGGAATTTCCGCTCCTGTTCATGCGGGTAAAGAGACGTTTTACAGCGCCGTAGAAGCTGCCTTTGAAGGTAGCCTCGGCCTGCATTTCAAAGTCGTGTGCGGCCTTCCATACGAGTTGATAATTGGCAGCACGCGCCCATGCTGCGAGCTGCTTCTTTAGGCTTCCAGGCTTGATTTGCCATGTGTAGTCACCGATCTTTTCGCTTGGTTCCATTGTAGCGCTTTGGGAGCTGACAAAGGTGAAAAGAGCTTCAGTACTTGTTGCCACGCCTTTTTCTATGAACCCTGTTTCTGGGCTGTAAGTGTAAATATGGCCAATGCTGTAACCATCTGAAAATTTTAATCGCAGGTAGCTTGGACGCGTTTTCGTGTCCGGAGAAGCAATGCTGTCCATGAGGTAAGAGCATTGAAGCACGTCTATTTCAGGTTCTTCAGTGGAGTCGATAGAGAACCCTTTTTCACGTAGGGCTGATTCAAACATGGAACCGAATTCGTCCGTATTCCGGTAGTGGAGTCCAATGGTTGTTCTCCCTGGAGGATATCTGTCAGCAACTTTTTGAGCTGTCAGTTCTGCCAGTGGTGCCATAAGTTCTTCAGGAACATCAGACATGCCGTTGTAGGCTTGCCATGATTCCATGACGGGCCTTTGTGTTTTTGCTGCGCAACCTGAAAGCAGAGCGAGTGCTATGAGAAGCAAGGTCATGCGGCGTAGTGATGGGGAGATCATTCTTCCTCCTGCTTGCGAATTTTAATTTTCTGTTGATGGGAGCCGACTCCGGCGATGAGCATGGCTTCTTCAAATATTTCATCTACGATCAGACTGGTGTGTTTGCCCTTTGTCCGGACTCGGTAGTTCACCAGCGCTTCCTGACCGGCCTTTTCTACAAGCAAAACAGGAAGGTCGCTTTGAGCAGCTTCTTGTGGGAGCCGAATTATTGTACGGGTCCCATCGTTGTAGACTTGAAGCGGCTTCCAGTTGGCTTTGCCTGTCACGTCATAGCCAAAGTCGAGTGTTGAAAGATCAACGGCAGTGCCGGCAGTTGTCGGCGCAGTTTTCCATGTTTTCTTCTTGGCCTGCTGTGCAAACTGCTGCTGCAAGAGTCGGCGCTGATCCTCTGGATACTCAAAGCCGACATACGGCGTGTAGTTCTTCCGGTTTGAGACCAGTTTGATGTGGTAAACGCGCCTGTTTGTCGGAATGACAGCGGTCGTTACCAGGCCGGTATCTGTCGGTTTAAAAATGATGTGAGTTTTTTCTCTGCCAGCTTCTCCGGAGCTTGTTGTTTGCCAGCGCCAACGGGCTGTGTCGCCTAACAACACGTCTTTGACTGACTCTCCGGCCTGAAGTTCTAAGTCTGACCCCATAAGAGGAGAGCAGATAATTGTAGGCAGGGTGGAGCCGAATACGTACATCAGCTTCCCTCCATTGCTTAAAAATGGAGTGACATCGTTGTTGATCCACTTTTTGGACAGCTTCACCGCCTTCTTTTCCTTGCCATTCAACGGCACATTCACCGGACTGAGGTATTCAGGAAGCGGCGTATTGTAGATATCTGCTTCATTGATTTCAGTGCTGGCTGTGTAGCCATATTGGCTCCTGTCCGGCTGTGTTGCGGATGGAGCTGTGCGGCCATCAGTAAAGATTCTGTTCAGCAGTCCAGTTGAGTTTTGTTGTGCAGCCGGCAATTGCTTTTTTGCCTGTAAAGCCTTGTTTGCCGGGCTATCCAGAGGGATTTGTTCTGCCATTACAGGAGGCGTAAATCCTGAAATTAGGTAAAGCGAGAGCAACCCCCCTAAAATGTAGGGGTTCCACAGATTCATAGTAATTCTCCTGAATCGTTATGTTTAGGGTGTATTACGAGCTAAGAAGTTTGCTCCAGGACAGAGCAGTAATGTGCACCCCTCCGGGGTTACGCATGATTTGAGCTTCAGTGGTAGGGGGACTCTGGCGAATACTGACGGTTGCTTCATACGAGGCAGTCTCTAAAGCAACTCCAGAGTGGTTACGGACGGTTTCTTCCCATTCAATACGCCAGCTTTCCTTGCTGACGGGAAGCGGAATGCCTTTAATTCGGACATCAACAAGGACGTCGCGACCTCGTTCGTAAGGATTATGTTTCTGGTACCAGCCGCCGACCGTTCCTTTTGCCGAGCCGGTCACGAATGCAGAAAACTTCTTGATCATGCGTTCCTGCAAACTTAGATCCGCAGTGACGGTGCGCCAGTTTACAATGCATTCTGCAATGTTTGCCTGAATAACTGCTTTTGGAATTGTAGAAGCTTCAGCAGCCGGTTTTACTCCAACAGCGTTGCCTATTTTATCTACTTCAATAACGTATGGCACAACTTTGTATTGCGTTGCTTGAATGACGTTTCCAGTAATAGAGAGAATCGCAATGCAAAGTGCCAAAAACGTTGCGACCTGCCAGTTGCGCGCACGTTTGATGTAGTTTCCGTATCGTTCAAGCCATTCTTCACGGCCTTTTAAGTATGGTGAGGTAGACATTTTTTATCTTAATTCCTATACAAAATATTACAAAAAGAGAGGTAGATATGAGAAAAGCACGTCTTGGTAGAAAAGGGCCGATAATTACAATTGATGAATATCAACGGAAAGGCATTCATAAGCGGAGTGGATCAAAATATATTCCCTACTGCCGAGCTTGTGGTGAGAGAGTGTTTCCACATGCCTTAGCAAGTTTGAATGTTGAAGCAAGTTTTCACCATCATCCTTCGCCAGCAGGAACATCAGAAATGAATATTTGCCCGCTCTCTAGCAAAGCAAGTAAACGTTATTCTGTACTTGATTGTTCTGAAAAAGATGAACGCTCTGGGAGAGAGCTTAGAAAGCAATTTGTAAAGGATGGGTATGTTAAAAAAGCTTACTACTTTATGCTGAAATCCTGTGGAAGGGGATGTCTTCCTTACGCAACCTTTGAAGATACATTGCGTAACGCTAACAGAAAAAATGTATGGAATTATGTAGGAATGAAAGCTTGGATGATGCCCTATATCCTTCTTTTTGTCGGAGACTTTGTTGCCTCTAACGAAGAGAAACCGTATAAATTTCATTTTTTATTTTCCCATAAAGGTGAGTTTTCAATGGATAAAATGTTGAAAAACTCTACTGGCTACAAGATTGAGCGAGTATTTTCTAATAGCGGAATATCATTCAATAAAAAGGAATGTTTTAGTTATCCGATGGAGGTTGCAAAGCAAACTTTTGACGAAAAAACTAGTAATTTAGAATGGATGAATTTCGATTCCAGTCGGTTCCATAAACTTATTCTTCCCCAAGAATAAGTTCCTGGCAGTTAGTCAGATACATGATGATATTTAGTTCAATAGGGTCGTCGTAGTACCTGCTATCTTCATTTGGAAATCGCTTTTCGATGTCAAACTGGGAAATTATGTGAATTAGCCCTGTTACAGCATCATTAAAGGAATGCGCATGAATAAATGCGTCATGTTCATTCTGAATAGTGGATGGTTCAAAAAGTTTTTCTTTCCATGCTAGATTATGAAATGAGGAAAGAAGTTGATTGTTGTTTTCGCCCTTAATTGGTTGGTTAAGCCAAACAAGAAGTGAAAAGTATCCACTTAGGCCTTTTGTTGCATGTTGAATGTAGCCATACCAGAAGCCTTTGTGGCCAATGTGATCTAAAAATATTGGAACAAGAAGTTCTTTTCCTCCCGTAACCCCAGATGTCACAAAGATAACTGGAGTCTCTGGAGTGAATGTGCATTTTTTATTATGGGCTAATGTGTTTTTTATAGTTTGTACTAGAGAAGGTTGAGTCATATTAATATCCCTTTTGGTCATTTCCCTATTGTTGCGGTGCGTTGATTAAAAAAGCTATGTTTGAAGATGAAATGATTAGTGCTGAAGATTTTATTGCTAGAGCATCGTATTGATTTTTTGAGTTCCGGTGACCTCGCCATTGGCATCGTAAATTTTGCTATCGACCGCAACATCTTCCTTCCCGCCATGTTTCAAAGTGGCATTGTCTCCGTTAACTACTTTTGCTTCTTCAACATTCCTGAGTATTCGTTGGTTGCGCTAGGAGAGGTTAAATCCACTGCCGGACTAAAAAAGTTGGAGTAACTCTCCATACATACAGAGTGTTCTCCTTATTTTTTAAAGAAGACTTGGCAGCTGCCTATAATTTTTTCTTTTAATGGTATCGCTCGACGATGCGTCAATTCCACCCCATAGGCCGTTCGGACTGTGACGTAATAGGCAATGCTTGTTAAAAATATCCATCGTAATTCCCACATGTAAGATTCTGTAATGTAATACAACAATGAAACTACACCGGTGATGGTCACTAGATCTAAGGCAATTAATTTTGCTGAAAGCGGGGCGTTTTCTGTTACGTAGCAGTATCCCCTTGCACCGCAGTACATAGCTATTCCAATTAGGATAAGAATACGCATAAAAGGGTTATCCGTTCTGTAGTGGAGAATAAGTCCGATGGTTGATAACGCTAATCCAGCGTCCATCAACGGTACTCTGAATTTTGAAAAATTATTGTGGTTCATTACTTAACTCTCCTTTCCCTTTGTTAAGTCGACAGCAGGACTTTGATATGGTTTATCTTCCATAGGTGGGGCAGACGGAGCTTCTCCGCTGTTCATAAGGTCTTGCAATTCGCTTTTTCCTTGAATAGCTGAACGGATATTTTGTATACGTCCTTGCCCACGAGTGGAGAGAGCTGCCGAACCAAGATTTTTTGCCATATGCCCAGCTTTACCGAGCCCACTCGCACCGTCAGCATTCGCCATTCCAGCCGCAGCTCTTGTTGCTTGAGCTCCATCAAAGGCATTGAATCCACCAGCTTTCATCGCCCCCATCGTAGCCATAGTTCCCATGGCCACGGTAGAAGCAGCGGATGTAATTGCTTGTCCTGTAGAAACGTGGGAACCGTTGATAATTCCTGAGACGATGTCAGGGATGCTCATAGTAAGTGCTAAGAGAACGATTGAGGCCCCGATCAAAATGAAGAGGTCTTGAAGTTGAATAGCAGCACTGCCAAACTCATTGATGAATGAAGTGCCTAAGCTAATAAGCAGCTGCATGACAAAAAGTTTTGCTGCGACTCCAAGAGAATACCTTAAAAAGTTTGTTGCATAGCTTCGTGTTTGTTCTGCGCCGCCAAATCCAAGTAAAATTGTACCGGCACTTAAGACAATGTAGCTTTCGCATTTAACAAGAAGCATTTGAGCTGCAATTAGGGCAAATGTAATTGCAATAGCTAGAGCGCAAATTAATAGTCCTAAACTGTCGACAGGTTTCATTACACTGATTCTATCTAACACTTTGAAGATGAGTTTCATGCCTACAATAAAGACACTGCTAGGGTCAGCTGGAGGAGCGTTAAGTTCGGTTGCAATGTCTGAAAGCCCAGAGATTAAAAGGTTAGCCCATTGGGTATAATACCGTAAAACAGCAAGCATTAAACAAGCGAAAAAAATTAAACGGATAAAGTTTCCTAAAACATTTTTAAACTCTTCTTGCTTAATCGCTGCTGTGATTCCCATCCAAGCAACGCTACCGATGAGTAAAATGCGAAAGAGAGATAAAGCGTGAGATTCGATAACGGGTTGCCATGCAGAGGCTTTTTGTTGGAACTGAAAGGCTATTTCAGAAAGGACATGCGCATTTTGTTGTGCCGCAAAGGTGACTTTTGGATGGAATAAGCATATAGTAAATGCTATCAATGCTGCATGGTTAATGGTAAAATTTTTCATTACCTTTCCTTATAAAGTCTATTCGTGAGATTGATTATTATGAAAAAAACAGTTGTAACGATATTGATGCTTGTTTTGTGCTCAGCTTTATTAGGGTGTTCAGAGGATACAAAAGATGTAAATTCAAGAACGCCTAAGCAAGAAAAAGCCTATAAAGAACTTTTTAATTCAAATTCCGACAGTTACTTTGAAGAAAAATCCAAGCCTGTTACAACAAATAACTTTTAAAAGTTGTTGGATGTGACTGGTTTGTCCGGTGCAGTGAAGTAAGAATCAGGATTTGGATGAAATAAGCTACGCCTTGCCTCTTCCTGAACTTGCTCGACCTTTTCTTTTTTCTGTGTTCTAGCCATTTCTTGCTGCAAATATGTAGCCATAAGAGCTCGGGTTTCCTGAGCTTCTTTTATTTGGATGGCTGCAAGTTTGTTTCCTGCCTGTATTGCTTCCATTCTTCCTTTTGGAGTTGAAAGAAGGCTTCTAATATGCGTTTCCAGCTCACCGTTGTTACGTAGATCCGCGAGCTGGGTTCCAGTCATTTTAAAAGTTGCTTCAGCTGCACGATCAACTTCACCAGACCAGCGATCCCACATGGTTGAATAATTTTTTGTACCTTCAGCCGTATTAACCAAACCTCTCAATGCTGATTGTTTGGCGTAGAAGGCGTTGTAGAGGTCTTTCATTCCGTTAATTTCGCCTGTTCGAGCGGAAACTCTCTCCACATAGCCAGACAGCCTGTTAAAATCTCCAACCATTCTGTTCATGGTATCAACCGGTAGTGTCACTGTGTTTTGAACCATGTTGGCGTACTGTTCGATGTTCTGTTGCACCATTCGCACTTGCTGCGCTGTCTGCTGCACATCTTCACCGTATTGTTTCCAAGCCGTTGTCAACTGTTCCATATTTGTGATCCGTTCCAACATTTGAACGAAATTGTTGGAACAGTTTGCACAATAGACTGTGAATGCTTGCGCTTGAGTCTGAAAAAGACAAAGAAGAGCGAAACTAAGGGCTACTTGTTTCAGAATATTCATATTAACGTTCCTTCAGCCACTTTTCTGGCCAATGTTCTCCGTGTGTAGCTTCCAATTCTCTAATTCGTGTGATGCTGTCTTTGTCGGATGCCCCCACAAAGGCTAGTGCAATTCGTCCAAGCGCCAGGCTTATGAGTCTGTTTCCTTCAGGAGACATGACGTAATATTCGCGTTTAGGAGTAGCGAGAGCCACGATTTCAAGCTGTTTCGTGTTCAATCCCATACTGATGTACAAGTCACGCTGTGTGTCTTGTCTTGCGGTTACGTTAGGTAATAGGATTTTTGTTGGACAAGACTCCGCAAGAACATCAAGGATTCCTGAACTTGCTGCATCCGAAAGAGACTGTGTTGCGAGAACTACGGCGCAGTTGGATTTACGCAGAACCTTGAGCCATTCCCTGATTTTTTCTCTGAAAACAGGGTGTCCGAGCATTATCCAGGCTTCATCTAGGATGAGCAGGGAAGGTTGGCCATTAAATGACTTCTCAATCTGGTGAAATACGTACAGAAGAACTGGAATTAAGTTCTTATCTCCAAGATTCATGAGTTCTTCGATCTCAAATACAGTGAAATTTGAAAGACCAAGGGAATCGGTTTGTGCATCAAGCAGACGCCCCATTGCTCCTTTGATGGTGTAGTGTTTGATTGCTTCTTTTACTTCGGCGTCCTGAACTGCATGATAGAAATCTGAAAGTGAGCGAAGTGTGGCAGGCTTGCTTTGCAATAGGATTACCGCATCATGGATTGCGCTTCGATGCACGGGTTGGATTGTAAGTCCTTGCATAATGCAACAGGTCGCGAGCCAGTCTTCTGCCCAGCTTCTTTCATTATTAGACTCAATTTTGCTGAGAGGGCAGAACGCGAGTGTTGATCCGTCTCCACCAATCTCGTAATGGGTTCCCCCAGTAGCGCTACAAAGTGGATACATGGACATGCCTTTGTCGAAGGCATAGACAGTTGCATCGGGGTAGCGCCTGAACTGTGCTGCTATGATTCCGAGTAGTGTAGATTTACCGGAACCAGTCGGTCCGAATATGAGAGAGTGTCCAATGTCACCAGAATGGAGGTTAAAACGGAATGGAGTATAGCCGTCCGTAGTGCAATACATGAGCGGAGGAGACTCCGGTGGATAAAAAGGACACGGATTGGTGTCTTGTCCTGCCCATATTGAAGACAGAGGTAGAAAGTCCGCAAGATTCAGAGTGTTGATTAATGGTCGGCGGACATTAGCATATGTGTTGCCCGGGTGAGTTCCGAACCATGCCTCCAGAGCGTTAACTGTTTCAATTCTGCACCCAAAGCCAAGCGGTTGCAGAGTGCGGCGTAATAATCGTAAACCTTCCTCAATGTTTTCGGGATCGGTGTCGTTTAAAATTATTGTCGCTGTGTAAAATCCAGAACCAACGATACCACCTTGCACGTCTGTTGCTGCCTCTTCTGCATCTTCTGTCATGATCATCGCGTCGCGGTTCACACGAGCTTGTGGATTGTTGAACATAGCATCCCAAAACTTAATTTTAAGCTGGTTCCATGTCTTACGGTATTTAGTAATCTCTTCCAGTGCGTCCATTTGGTCGAGTAATATGAACCGGGTGGAAAAACGGAAAGAAATAGGAAGATGATCCAGACTTGCAAGCATTGCCGGCCAACTTTTCGCAGGTAAGCAGTCTAAAGAAAGAATTCCTAGATGATTGTCACCAATTTTTGGAGCAATTCCTCCCACAAGATCAGCGCTACTAAGTAGAGCATCGAGGTACATAGGAGTATCAGCAAGCGCCACGGGTGAGTTGTCCGTGGTTATGCATTCCTTCAGGAACGTAAGCAGCTCAGAAAAGACGCTTGTAACACCATCTTCAGACTCTTCAGTGGTGTCAGTGAGACGCTTTAAAAAAAGCACGGTGCTCAATGCGTCTTCAACTTCTGCGATGGTTGTTTTGAAGTGGATGATGCTTTTTTCAAGTGCATTGTGTTGCAGAGTTGCTTCATTGCGACTGTAGGCGAGTTTTTTCAACTTTTCAGCGGTGGCCTCCGGACGGTAAGAAATCGTAAGGATGTTTTTAGTCGCAAAGCCGCCGTGGTTCTCAAAAATGTTTCTTCGTTCAGCTTCAATGGCTTTGGTAACGCCATCTGGAAAGTAGCTTCTTTCCTTTTGTGGATAGTTTTTTGCCGGAATACGCTGGGCGTTTACGTTAATTGTCCACCCAGTACCCAATTCCTTAAAAGCATTTGATACCCGAGAACTGATAGCGGCTAATTCCTCAGGAGTACTTGATGCAGTGTCCTGTCCGTAAAAGTTCCAGCCAGCGAGAAGAGCGCCATCTTTGCACATCACGATTCCGTTATCGACAAGAACGGCATACGGAAGCATGTCGGCCAGGCTACGGTCTTTATGGCGGTATTCTTTCAGAGAAAGCATTACTTACCCCTTCCAAACATTGTGCTGCCAAGGTGTCCCTTTAGCTTCATAGAAATCTTGTTTGTCGATGTGCCTACGCCAGACCACAGACATTTGAGGGTCTGCTTTTGCCATTTGGCGTAAAACAAAGACTGAAACGATCCACAATCCTATGCCCACCATTGCAGAGGGCAGGGTGAACCCACCAATGCCGATAAGAAATGAAAGTAATCCTGAAGTCATGACGAGGTCACGCTCTGCACCTAATACCAACGTGTGGCGGTGTAGGGATTGATGGACTGGGATTACACGCATTAGATGAGTGCTCCCGTAAAGGAGAAGATTGAATCGACGATGTTCGCAGCGAAGGCGATAAATGAAATCCCGAAGACAACGCTGAGAAGCATTTTGAAACCGCCCATTGGATCTTCACGTTTCCATATGAGCATCCCGCCAGATGTTGCCATTGCGAAGATGGCTATCCAGCGTCCTACAGGGCCGGTGATTGTTCCCACGACTTTTTCAAAGGGATCATTGAAGTCGCTGATCGCATTTGAAGCATGAGCAATATCCGGATGTATTAATGCGACGGCTATAGCTGCAAAAAAGAGAAATTTAATATTGTTGTGGTTCATAGTAGAGGTGTTCCTTTGTGTATTTTTGTGTACAGGTGTCAAATCCAGCAATGTCCAAAATTTCAGTGACCTTACGACAGCTTTTAGTGTTTGCCTTTGTGATGTAAATGACTGTGTCTATTGCGCTTCCGATGACTTCAGACAATGGAGATATTGATTTTCGCCTGACCAGAGTCTCAAGACGCTGGAGCGCATCAAACGCGGAATCTGCATGAAGGGTTGAAATACCTCCAGGGTGTCCCGTGTTCCAGGCTTCGAGTAATCCCAACGCTGCTTCGTCTCGTATTTCTCCGACAACAATGCGATCCGGACGGAGGCGCAATGTATCTTCAATTTGAGATGTCATCGGGAACTCTTTCGTAGCTTTGAGACGAACTGTATTTTCACTCTGGCTTTGCAGCTCATACGTATCTTCCAGTAAAAACAGCCTGTCGTTCGGGCTGATCTGGCTCAGGGAATGGATGATCGCATTGGTCAGGGTGGTTTTTCCTGACCCTGTTCCACCGGCGATTAAGATGTTCCGCTTGCGCCGTACTTGCTCCTCAATGATCGTTTTTGCTTCTTTTGTGATAATGCCGCCGGCAACATACTCGTCCAAGGTAAAGACCCGTTCTGCCTTTTTTCGAACGCTGAACATCGGGCGCGGGGTGTTCGGAGGCAGCTGCCCTTGAAAGCGATGCCCACCGATAGGAAATTCTCCCGCAATACTCGTGTTCTTACGGTTTGCGGTCAGCTCGAGCGAACTGGCTACAAGTGAGATTATGAGGGCACCTTCTCTCGTGGTGAGGTCAGCTTCATGCATCATCGGTTTGCCGAATCGTTCAATCCAGACTTTGCCGTCGGGGTTCAACATAATTTCCCCGACTGTCGGGTCTTTTAAGGCATTACAGATGACTTTGCCCAAGCTGTGCTCAAGGTTCGCAAGCAGTCTCGCCAGATCTTCATCTTCTAAAATATCCATTGCTATCCCCTGAAAAGATACCAGCTCAAAAACAGACAGATTGAAATGACACATGAGCAAAGGGAAACCGCGGCATAAATTCGATTTGTTTTTGTGAAATCGTTCATAGAGTCTTTGAAGTCAGCCATTGCCTCAATGTTGTTACGAATGTTTCCTTGGACGGCCCGGTTCAGGAGGTCGTCAGTACTTTTTTGTACTTTGTCTGCGTAATGCTTCGAGCTGCTAACCATGAACTTTTCAATGGCGCTTTGATGCTTTTTCAACGTGGAGTCGTATTCATCTTGAAACATCTCAAACATGCTTGCGACCATGAGTATCGGATCATCTTCACTCAAGGGCTGGCCATGCTTTTCGATCAGCGCGTGACGAACTTTTTCAGCAGTAAGTTTTGCGGTTTTTTGCTTTGCGTGGTCTTCCATTAGAACTCCAGTAGTCCGGCCTTATCCATTTCAGCTTTAATTTCTGCCCAGTACTTTTTGATACGATGACGCTGCATTGTAGGCATGTTGGACTCTGCAACTTCGCGGAAGGTGATGCGCTGGTTCAGGACGTTAATTAAGTCCTGGCCGAATGTGCTTGGATTCTTAATCGGGAGCTGAATGACTGATTCGAAACGGTGAATGTTGTTCTTGTAAATTTTGAAGTCACTGAACGGAATTCCGTCTGAAACAATGTTGCCAAAGTACGGATTAAGCCACAGTACGATCGGACTAGTTGGGAACGCTTCAAGCAGCTTTTTGAGTCCGTCAAGCGTGTCGTGCATTGCTTGTCCGCCAGTAACGATACAATGAAGGCGCAATCTATGCGGAGTTTTATCACGGATGTAGTCAGTGACATCGTTTTCGGCCATGTATGAGCCAAGAGGGACAAAGGTCGCTGCGCCGTTATCTACGACCATTTGTGCGCAATCATCTTCTGGCAGCAGCTCAATGCGGTCCATGAGCTTGTCAAAACAGCGCTGATTGATGTTGTCGCCTTCCATGATTTCGATAACGTCTGCCTTGAGTGCTTCATAACCAGCGAAGGTTGTGTTCACTGGGTCGGTATCAATGCAAGCAAGAGGGTAGTCATGTTCGATAAAATACTGCGCGAGAAGACTCGCAACTAAACTTTTGCCAACGCCGCCTTTTCCCTGAAGTACCATGTTTACAGTAGCCATTCGTATTTCCTTGTTTTGTTAGATTAGGTCTTTCTTTTCTGAACTGCTTTTTTTGAAACTGTTAGTTTCTGCAACGCCCAAAACTTTTGCCTGTTGTTTTTGAACTTCTTGCGGGTGCTGCTTTGTGACGATTTTTTCTGTTGAGATTTCTTTTTCTTTGGGCGGAGTTGATTTTGATCTTTTGACACCATTTCGAAGAAGTTGAGTAAAACGAGCGTAACCCATGGTGATTTTGTTTTGTTTTGTTAACTCCTCATGAACTCCGATAATCGTGTATCCGGCGGTAAGGAGATTTTCGATTTCTTGTTTACAAGCGATGAATTCAATCCTTGCAAAACCTAGCCGCTTTTTAGACATGAACTTCCTCCAGTCCTTTTTTGAGAGATAATTGTGTGTAATTTTTAACAAACGAGTTTAGAATGTACGGCAGGTTTCGTTCCGGCATTCGAGAAAGTGTAGAGAGACCACCGTGCGAGTCAATTAATTCTACCGTGACAGGATCAGTGATTGGTGTCGGATAACCTTTTATCGCCTCTCTGAGACTCATAAGTTCTTTAGCTGCCTGAAGCTCAAGTTCTTGCTTGCGAGCTTCGGTGAGTTCTTTTTCTCGTGCAGCTGGATCAGCAAAAGGTTGGTCAGTCCATCTATGTTCGCGCAACCAGCGTTCTAAATTTGGTATTATTCCTCGCTGCCACCGATTGTCGGTAGCGATATGCTCTTTGATTGAGTTGAGAATTACCGAGAGTTCTGGAAGCTTTTTTTGTCTTACGAGTTGATTCCAACGAGTCTGTGCTGGAATTTTTCCTTGCTTGAGAGGAAAAATGTCCCAAATAGCTTCAAAGTCGGAAGTGAGCTTTTCTGGAAGGGGGGACGCAGGGCAAGAAGTGATCTTGCCCCGTCCGTCCTTGAGAGAGGTAGGAGTAGAATCGTTCCTTGGGGAATAAGGAAAAGTAGGAGAAAAAGAAGATGCTTTTTCCCCGAATGTAGGTTGCTGTGCTTTGTTGGGAAAGCTGTGCTCTTTTGAACGTGGGGGGATATGGGGGGTATTGTTTTTTCTTTGTTCTAATATCTTGTTCTTATCATCATTATAAGAAAGCGCAGGTGTTGCGTACCCCCTACGCAAACGTTGCGTACCCTCTACGCAGGAGTTGCTTACCCCTGCGCAAGGTTTGCACTCTACTGCACTGTTTTCGTGCAAACCTTGTTCAGAGGCGGGTGCTGATGAAATTTGTGTTGATGGAGTGGCGTAGAGATAGGTTCCTGCATCTGTGCAAAAAAATATGTCTGCATCGTCATCTAAGATGGATGGAGTAAATTCTTTTGGTTCAGGAATAGAACGTTGATCGTCGGGAACAACGAAACGGTAAACTGTTCGTGGATAGTCCCCGATATAAGTTTTTGATACGGCAATGAGGTCGTGTTTTTTCAACTCACCGATGTAGGTGACAATACTTCGCAAGGAGCAGCCAAGTTCTTTAGAAAGGTAGCGCTGGCTAGGCCAGGCTACACCTTCATCGTTAGCGCATTGCAATAGGCGACCATATGTGAGCTTTGCGCCCATTGTAAGTGAAGCAAGACGTTGTACCCAGTTGGGAACAGGAGAGAATGCGTTTTCGCACTTCTGAATAAAAAATTCTTTCATTTCAGCACCTTGATGGCGCTAGAAAAAAGGCAAAAGGGTAGTGCAGACCGCTTGACACGGTTTTTCCCTTGGGCTATTGTCCTTTTTGTATGTTTTTGGGGACAAACCCGACTGCTAAGGGTGAACTTGCCGGTTCACCCTTTTTCTTTTTTCAAGCGTATGTTTTCTTGTACGTTCCTTTCGAAAATTCTCTTCAAAGCCACTGTAAACCGACTAGTTAAACGCAGGTACGTTTACGCTCGGATCACTTGCCCAGATTGCTTGCTGCATGAATTGGGCATTGCAGATTGCGTCGCTTTCTTCAGCAGCTTTTTGCAAGTAAGGCTGCGGCATGTTCTCTGGCCCGATCAGGTCAGCGCGCTTTAATTCGCGTAGAAATTTTTTTGCCGCACCTTCATGAGTTCCCATGCGTTTACCTATTTCTTTTGCATCCAGCATCGCGATGTAGTCTTTTGCTTTTACGAGCGTTCCTAGAGTTGCAAATGCGAGTTTTGCGCCGATAGAGATGTCTCGACGTACCAGAATCCAGTCTGGTAGAAAGACGCAAACATTGATGTTGATAGGTTCTGTAATGATGTGCTCTTGCATGATATCACCTCACAGTGATTAATTAATTGTTGGTAAGTCTTGAAGGGCCTGACAAGAAACGCCCAGTTGGGTGTGTTGCTTAATTGTGAGATCACTAAGCAGCACACCCAACTGGGCGTTTGATAAATCGGGCGTAATGAAACGTACTGGCTTTTCAGCGTTTCTAAAAATAGTTATGACTTCTTGCACTTCAAAACAATTGTCTACTTCTGGCAGGTCAAGAACCAGAAGTGCATCTGCCCATGAAAGGAAAGAAGAATGAAATTGTTTCCAGAAGCTTGATTCAAGAGAACTTTTTGAGTTTTTTTCAATACTGTATTTATGGAGTGCAGGAGAAAAGACTCCCATTCCGTTGCTCATAATTTGTGCAACAGTACGTGATACAATATTGAACTGTATAAGCTCATTGGAACTGTTTGAATTAATGTCGGGACAAGTAAGAAGAAGATTAATCACACCACTCTCCAGTGTTTAAACTGAAGTGGGGATTATCCTTAAATATGAAGGGGATGCAGGGCTTAGAAGGCCGTTGCTCTATCCAACTGAGCTACTGGCGCTCATTGAGGGGTGTGTTTATCTGAACAAAGATGACAGGTCAAGTCCCCTTATGTAATTAATTGCATTTTTGAAGAAAATATGAAGGGTACTGTTATGTTAGGTCAGGATGGAATCCTAGACGGAAAATGATCGCTAGGGGATGATAATTGCAGTGAAAAATTGCTTTGCAGAGTATCGCAAGTTGCTGCAAAATACCCGCAATACAAAACAGTGCTACCAACAGGTAGTAGCTAGTTAACATGAATGAATGCTGTAAAAGCATTTGACCTGTAAGCAATCATATTCTAGGGCGACTGCATGAGTGAAACAGAACGAAATTTTTTTGCAACGTATGAAGATTTTGAAGCGCATTTAATGAAGCTTGGCTTGTTCCATATGGATCTGGCACACAGCAGAATTGATGCAGTGTTAGAAGAAGCGGAATTAAAACGCCCTGATTATCCGGTGGTTCAAGTTGTTGGCACAAACGGGAAAGGCAGCACCAGTTCGTTTCTTTCCGCATTTGGGCAGGCAACAGGATTGACTGTTGGACTGTATACATCTCCACACTTTGTTACCCCGCGTGAGCGAATTCTTATCAACGGCGAAATGCTGGATGAAGAAGAGTGGTGCGATGTTGCGAACGATGTTATGGAGTGTGGTGGTAAAGATCTCACATATTTTGAGTTGCTTACCGTAATGGCTGTATTTCTGTTTTCTGACTACGAAGTCGACCTTGCCATTTTTGAAGCAGGGCTTGGTGGAAAACATGACGCTACCACAGCTATAGAGCGTGATCTTGTGGTCTATACGCCAATCGGGCTGGACCATGTCGATGTGCTGGGTAAAACGTTAGAAGATATTACCCGTGATAAGGCAGGGGCAATGCGTAAGAATTTGCCTGTCATTACTCATGTGCAGCCTAAAGAAGCCATGGCAGTACTGAAGGAAGAAGCCCAGAAGGTTGGAGCAACTTTTTTGACTGCTGAAGGCACTGTGACGTTGCCGCAGACAGATCGTTTTGGATTGGTCGGTGCACACCAGAAAGATAATGCGTTACTCGCCCTTGCGGCGTTTAGGCAGCTTGTTGGCATCTATGGATGGGAACCTGCCGATATTATGGACTGGGATGATGTAAAAGAAATTGGTGTTGCCGATGCATGGATAGCTGGGCGCTTCCAGCATGTTCCCGCAACGGAATCTCTTCCTGAATTATACCTTGATGGTGCGCATAACGAACCGGCATTCAGCGTGCTTACAGCCGCGTTGCAGGAGACCGGAATTAAACCGGCTGTAGTTATTTTTGGCTGCATGGGAAACAAAGATATCCAGACACTTGTTCCTATGGTGGAGGCTCTCACGAAAGGTACTATTCTGCTTCCTCAGTTTACTGATTTGGAGAGAGCAGAGCCGGCTGCGCGTCTTGCCACGCATTTTAGTGAGAGGGCTGTTGTGTGTGAGTCATTGCAGGATGCGTTGACTCGCAGTAAAGAAATCGCAGGAGATAACCCTGTCTTATTGTGCGGTTCATTATATTTGCTTGCCGAATTTTTTGCTCTGCACCCAGAATTTTTACAGCGCTAAGGAGCCTTGCGTGTCAATTTTTTTCCGCGCCTTACCATCTGTTGATAAAGTCCTCGATGCCCTCACCACTTCCGGTGAATTTTCTAGTATTCCTCGATCGATTGTGCGTGAGCATGTGAACGGCTTTCTCGATGTGTGCCGTGAAGAGATTCGCGCAGGTGTTATCACTGAGCCGGAACAGCTTGCTCTGGATACAATCCAGCCGCGAATGCAAGCGTATATCCGTGCGCAGTCTCGTCCTCATTTTAGAAGAGTACTTAACGGCACTGGCGTTGTTGTGCATACAAACCTTGGACGCTCTTTGCTTGCAGAGTCTGCTGTGGAAGCTGTTACTGAGGCCTGCGCACACTACTCGAATTTAGAATTTGATCTTACTACCGGAGAACGTGGAAGCCGCTATAGCCATGTGGAAGAATTGCTTTGCAAGGTGTGCGGTGCGGAAGCCGGTCTGGTTGTAAACAATAATGCTGCGGCGGTACTTATTGTTCTTGATACCTTATGTAAGGGTAAAGAAGTGCCTGTTTCCCGTGGGCAGCTTGTGGAGATCGGCGGTAGTTTCCGTATTCCGGAGGTTATGGAAAAGAGCGGTGCAACCCTGCGTGAAGTAGGTGCGACTAACCGTACGCATGTGAAGGACTACGAACAGGCAATTACTGAAGAGACTGGCGCGTTGCTACGTGTGCATACCTCAAATTACCGTATTGTAGGCTTTCATAAAGAAGTGACGCTGGAAGAGATGGTTGCCCTTGGCAAAATACATGATCTTCCAGTGATTGAAGATTTAGGCAGCGGTAGCTTTACAGACTTTTCTTCTTTGCGCATTGGTGAAGAGCCTACAGTGCAGCAGGTTGTAGGAGCAGGTGCCGATGTGGTTACTTTCTCCGGTGATAAAGTGCTTGGCGGGCCTCAGGCGGGTATTATTGTCGGTAAAAAGAAATATATCGACATGATTAAACGTAACCCGATGAACCGTGCATTGCGTATTGATAAAATGACGCTTGCAGCATTGGAAGCCACATTGCGTTTGTACCGTGAGCCGGAGCTTGCCCGTATACAAATCCCGACTCTTTCGATGATGTTTGCAGAGCAGACTACGCTGAAACAGCGAGCACGTCGCCTTGCAAACCGTATCAAAAAAGCCTGCGGTGAACAGGTTTCTGTAACCGTACTGGATGGAAATTCCCGCGTAGGCGGCGGCTCCTTCCCTGAACGAGATTTACCGACAGCTCTTGTTGCGATTACGCCGTCTGCTGTTTCAGAAACAGTGCTTAAAAAAGCATTGCTCGACACAAATCCGCCGCTTGTCGGCAGAATTGAACAGCAGGCATTTTGTTTAGACCCGCGTACGTTGACTGATAAAGAATTTTCTCTCGTCATCGATGCGTTGCAGCAAGCTTTACAGGCTGTTTCTTAATACATGAAGCACCATTGGTGCATTGGAGATATTTATGAGTTCTGACTCCTTATCCTGCGAACCAAAAAGTTGCTGGGAAGTTTATAACAGTGAAAGCGATCTTGCAGCAATGGATTCCCTTGCTGCACGCTATGTTGAATTTCTTTCTACCTGCAAGACCGAGCGTGAGACTATTGCCTATGCAGTGAAGCGCCTTGAAGAAGCAGGTTTTTCAACCGATATTTCTTCTGGAAAATACTACACAATCCTTCATGACAAGACTCTTTTTGTTGCCCGCAAGGGGACTAAGTCCTTAGCTGAAGGTGTACATCTTGTAGGTGCACATGCAGATACCCCGCGTATCGATTTCAAACAGCATCCTCTGTATGAAACTTGCGGCGTGGCTCAGGCAAAAACCCACTACTACGGTGGTATCCGTAAGTATCAGTGGCTTTCCCGTCCTCTCGCACTGCACGGTGTGGTTGTCAAAGAAAATGGCGAAAGAGTTATCGTAAATATTGGTGAAGATGCTTCTGATCCAGTGTTCACCATTGCAGACCTTCTTCCGCATCTTGCGCAGGATCAGTCTAAAAAGGTTCTTTCTGACGCGTTTGATGCAGAAAAATTGAATATTATCCTCGCACATCGTCCTGTTGAAGTTGAGGACGAAGAAAGCAAGGATGCACCGAAAGAAAAAATTAAACAACGCGTACTTAATATTCTGCACGACAAATATGGTATTAATGAAGAAGACCTGTATTCTTCCGAGTTACAGGCTGTTCCGGCTGGTTCTGCACGTATGGTCGGGCTGGATGAATCTATTATCGGTGGCTATGGTCAGGACGACAGAATTTGCTGCTTCACTGCGCTTGAAGCTCTTATTGAAACCGAGGCTTCTGACTACGCACAGGTTATTGTTCTGTGGGATAAAGAAGAGATCGGCTCAGAAGGTTCGACTGGAGCTAAATCCCGTTTCTTTGAATATTGCATTGAAGACCTTATTGAAGCATGGGATCCGAACGTTCGTTTCCGTCAGGTAATGCTTGCCACCCGAGCTCTTTCTTCTGATGTGCACGGTGCGATGGATCCAGACTATCAGGAGGTGCATGAAAAGCTCAACTCCGCAACTCTGGGTTATGGGCCGTGTTTCTGCAAGTTCACCGGACATCGCGGTAAATACGAAGCAAATGATGCCCATCCGGAATACCTTGGTTGGCTGCGCGGCGTGATGAACTCCGCCGGTGTTCCTTGGCAGATGGCAGAGCTTGGTAAAGTTGACCATGGCGGCGGTGGTACCGTTGCTATGTACCTTGCCATGTACGGCATGAATATTGTCGATTTCGGGCCGGGGCTACTAGCAATGCACAGCCCGTTTGAGTTAGCAAGTAAGGCAGATTTATATGCGACCATGAAAGCATTTTCTGCTTTCCTCGAAGCTAAATAATATGACTAAGCGATGGGAAATGTTTCCATCGCTTTTTTATTTGTTAGTTACTTGTTGTCTCCGACGGGCAGACTCTACCTTGCATCTGCAAGGGGATACTGTCTCCTTGGACTTTGATTAGTAATAATCCGCTATTGTTCCTTATTTTAAAAAATACCTGTAAGAGTAGTAGTTAGAAGACGTTCCACCTTTTGATGAGTCTGCTACAGATAAAATTGGGTGCAATGGGCTTCTCTTGCCGTTGGAACTTTCTGACTTTGCCGGTCGTTTGATGCGGCGGGAAGCGATGGTATGAAATGTTTGAAAATATGCTCAAGTTGCGAGGAGTTAGAATATGATTGATTTTATGTTCCACATGCCGACGAAATTGATTTTCGGTAGCGGTAAATTGAAAGAGCTGACCAATCCGGCAAATGTTCCGGGTAAAAAAGCCTTCATTGTAATCAGCTCCGGTGGTTCGATGATTCGTCACAGCTACCTGACCTTTGTACAAAACATGCTTGCTCATAATGAAGTTGAGAGCGTGGTCTACAACAAAATTCAAGAAAATCCGATTCTTGATCATGTTACTGAAGGCGCCGCATTGGCTCGACAGCATGGATGTGATTTCGTAATCGGTCTCGGCGGTGGCAGCTCCATTGATTCTGCAAAATCTATTGCGCTGATGGCAACAAACGAAGGCAACTACTGGGATTATATGCAGGAAGGAACCGGCGGTAAGAAAATTCCTGCGAATCCTGCGTTACCAATCGTGGCCATCCCGACTACAGCAGGTACCGGTACAGAAGCAGACCCTTGGACTGTTATTACCAATACCGAAACTAATGAGAAAATTGGTTGGGGTAATGATTCCACATATCCGACTCTGTCTATTATCGACCCTTGGTTTACCCTTACTGTTCCGCCTAAGGTGACAGCCTTTACCGGAATGGATGCATTTTTTCATTCAGTAGAAACGTACCTTTCAGCACGGCGTCAACCAACCAGTGATTTGCTTGCTCAACAGGCTGTACATCTTATCAATACCTTCCTCCCTGAAATTGTGAAGGAAGGGCAGAATATTGAAGCTCGAACCATGGTTTCATGGGCTTCCACTGCGGCAGGTGTGTGTCAGTCTCTGTCATCTTGTATGTCGCTGCATTCAATGGAACATGCGCTCTCTGCGTACTATCCGGCAATACCACACGGTGCTGGTTTAATTCTGCTCTCCAGAGCGTACTTCAAATATCTCACCCCGCATATGCCGGAGCGCATGATTGACCTCGCATACTTTATGGATGTTGATGTAGATGCATTGCCGGAAGATAAACGACCTTACGCTTTTGTTGATGCACTTGATAAGCTCATCCACAATATCGGCATGGGTGAACTGTCTTTGGCTCGATACGGAGTGAAGAAGGAAGACTGTGCGAAGATGGCAAAGAATGCCAAGACAACTATGGGAGTGCTCTTCGCCTCTACTCCTGTGGAAACTTCTGAAGAAGACGTTGTTGCAATTTTCGAAGAGTCATTTTAGCGACTGTTTTTTGTCGGTGTGCAGAGCTTTTTTCCTCATATGAGGCAAAAGTAGTCCACTGATAAGCACATTGCCAAAGTAACAATTAGAGCTACCGCATATTTTGTGCGGTAGCTCTAATCATTTTTTCAGGAGGGGAGTGCAGAGGCGGGGGTAAATACCAACCATTACCCCCAAGGAGATATAGTATTTTCGCATAGCCACGAATACGGTGGTCGGATGCCATATTCCAGCAGCGACCCTAAAAGGCCGTCGGGGGCACCAGCCCCTTTGAGTTCACCTTGATGCAGGACAATCATGGAATCTGCCAGATCAATAACAGGCTCAAGATCGTGCACGGAAACTATCTGCGTGAGTCCTTGCTCTTTATTGGCTTTCATAATGGAACGCATTTCAACCATGGCGGGATAGTCGAGACCGGAGAATGGTTCGTCTAAAAGCAGAATGGATGGTGTTGAAAGCAACGATACAGCGAGACAAAGTTTTCTTTTTTGTCCGTAGGAGAGCACGTGTACAGGAGACTCCCAATGGTCAAGCAGTGAAAAACGTTCTGCCATGGCGCGGCAGAGTACTTCTGCGTCAGCATCATTTGTAGGGAATGCGAGCATCATATCTTCTGCCACAGTTGCACCGATAATTTGTAAATCAGCATCTTGTAAAACAAGTGCACTTTGCGCCCGCAGTTGCTGTTCATTTCCTTTGGCAGTTATGGAGCCTACGTGGAGAGTCCCTGCGGATGGCGTTTGCAGACCTGCCAACAAAGAGAACAATGTTGATTTTCCGCTTCCGTTTGTACCGCACAGGCAGACAAGTTCTCCTTTAGGAATAGAAAAGGATAGATTGTTGAGAGCAGGGGCAGTCGTTCCACGATACGTAAAGGTAAGATTTTCTGCGGTGATCATTCTGGTAGTAGTCCCTGTAAGCGTAAGAACCGGAACGCGGTTGCTGCTGCGGCTATTTTAATCAGGTCGCTCCAGATGAACGGGATAATGCCAATTGCAGCGGCTTTAGCGAAAGAAATATCCAGAACAAATTTTAATCGTAAAAAACCAATGCCATACACGAAGGCTAGCCCGAGAAGTCCCCAGACAAGGGGCATGACGTTGTTTTTGCTATGCTTTCCTATGCCTGCAATGTAGGCTGTGCCCACAAAGCCCAGAAGGTACCCACCAGTCGGGCCGAACAGGACTGCAAAACCAGCTTTTCCGCCAGCAAAAATTGGAAGCCCGATGATTCCCGCAAGGATATAGAGCAGCATAGCAACTGCACCGCCGACCGGACCAAGAATATAGCCTGCCAGTACTATGAAAAATATTTGCAGGGTTATCGGTACCGGGCCGATTGGAATTTGAATAAGTGCTCCTACAGCGATAAGTGCTGCAAGTAACGCAATCCAAACTTGTCTGTGTAGTCCTGTAAGTGGTGACGGTTGCATATATATCCTTACTATATATTGTGAGTATACATTTAGGCGGTGAGTTTATGGTGCCTTCCGGCATTTAGACGGAGTCGTAATATTAACGGTTAGAAATGTATAGTAACGGGGATATGGAAAGGTCACAAGCGTGACTATATTGGTTTGAATTGCGTATATCCGCATTTGGGAGCATGTGTCTTTTGTAGACGGATGAATCAAGGTGCGCTATTGAACGTTTTTTTGCAAAACCCAATGGTAGTTTCATTAATGAATCAACTTTCTGAATATGCACCGCGTCTGGAAGTACCGCTTTGCGGACGGACTTGGACGCTGGATAGAGCTGCTGATCTCGAAACATTATGGGAAGCCATGGTGGACGACGATCTTGATGATGACGAACGTTTGCCATACTGGACAGAACTGTGGCCTTCCAGTCTGGTGCTTGGTGAACATTTATTTGCTAATAAAGAAGCTATTACTGGTAAATGTTGTCTTGATATTGGCTGTGGACTTGGACTGACAGCTATTATCGCTTCCTGGCTGGGTGCCGATGTCATAGCAATGGATTATGAATTTGAGGCACTGCGTTTTGCCAGAAAGAATGCAGCGTTAAATAATGTTCCGCAACCGGTTTGGACTCTTATGGACTGGCGCTTCCCGGCTGTCCGTGCGCAGTCTGTAGATCTGATGTGGGGCGGCGACATTATGTACGAAACTCGTTTTGTAGAGCCTGTGCTTACATTTTTGGATCATTGCCTCGTACCGGGGGGCCGGGCATGGGTGGCAGAACCCAATAGAAACGTGTACAACGAATTTAAAGCGCAGCTTGATAAAAGGGGATGGATGTCCCACAAGTTGCGTACTGAAAAGACAACGGCGATCTATGAGCAGCCATCGAAAGTTACTGTTAATCTTTGGGAACTGTCCCGCTAAAATTTCGGGAAGTCTGGAGGATATATGGGACGTACAATTCGCTTCGGCGTATCCCTTGATTCTGAACTGTTAGAAAAGTTTGATGATTTATGTGAAGATCGCTGTTACCAGACGCGCTCTGAGGCTATCCGCGATTTAATTCGT
This sequence comes from Halodesulfovibrio aestuarii DSM 17919 = ATCC 29578, assembly GCF_000384815.1. Lineage (NCBI taxonomy): Bacteria > Pseudomonadati > Thermodesulfobacteriota > Desulfovibrionia > Desulfovibrionales > Desulfovibrionaceae > Halodesulfovibrio > Halodesulfovibrio aestuarii. The sequence goes on along the minus strand of NZ_ARQF01000020.1, from coordinate 261,629 downwards.
AATACCCTTGTGCAGCAGGAATGGGAACAGGACGATAAAGAATTAGCAGGGACACTGACGCTTGTGTATGATCACCATAAGAGTGATTTAGCGCAGCGCCTTACAGAAATTCAGCATGATTCGCATGATATGATTATTACTTCCATGCACGTACATTTAGATCACGACAACTGTCTTGAAGTTCTTGTTCTTAAAGGAAGTGGTTCCGGAATCCGTGCGTTAGCTCAACAGCTTACCTCCACCAAGGGGGTTAAGCATGGTAAATTAAACTTAACTACAACAGGACAAGACATTGCCTAAGCAGTTACAAGATATTCAGATGGGCTCATCTGACGTGGCAATTCCTATCGATAGTGTGGGTGTAAAAAATTTACGGGTTCCACTTTCTGTCCAAGATCGTGCAAGTGGTGCACAGCATACCGTTGCTCAAGTGGAAGTGGGAGTTGACTTACCAGCAGCTTTTAAAGGTACTCACATGAGTCGTTTTGTGGAGTCCCTTGAAAACTTTGGGGAAAAGCTGGATTATAATAGTCTGAAAGAATTACTTGCGCAGATTCAGGAACGCCTTAGCGCGCGGAATGCATTTATTTCTTTCACGTTCCCATATTTTATGACGTTGTCGTCTCCGGCAACAAAGCGCAACAGTCGTATGGATTACGAAGTGACGCTTACTGGTGCGCTTGAAGAAAATGAAATGAGTTGCATGCTTGAAGTCTGCGTGCCGGTTATGACAGTGTGCCCGTGTTCTAAAGCTATTTCAGAAGAAGGCGCACATAGCCAGCGTGCCGAAATTCGCCTTCAGGTTAACATGAATGGCTTTGCATGGATTGAAGAGTTTATTGAAATTGCGAATAACGCTGGTTCATCTCCAGTCTATTCACTACTTAAGCGTGAAGACGAAAAGTATGTTACAGAATATGCCTTTGCAAATCCTACATTTGTGGAAGACGTCGTGCGTGCTGTTGCAAAACAACTTAGTGAACACGAAAAAATCGACTGGTACAGAGTTGAAGTGGAAAGCTTTGAGTCTATCCACAACCACAGTGCCTATGCTGTGATTGAAAGTCGATAAGAGCATAAGTTTTTTACTGCTTTGAAAATAAAAAAGGCTGTCCTACATACATGGGACAGCCTTTTTTCATTGTAAAACTTATGAAAGGTAGTGGAGTCCAAAGCGCGGGGCTACAAGGTTTTTTGCCGCCGGAGGCTCGTCGAAGATCACCTGAGGCAACTTGATGCTATTCTCCGCCACCAACTGCAAAGCCCTGACTTACTAAACCTGTTGATGCTGGTGTGCCTGCAATTTTGCTAAGGAACACGTCGCCGAGTTTTTCGATATGCCCTGAGATGGCATCGAAGTAGTTGTAATGCAGTTGTTCTTCTTCGATGATTGTATCAAATATCTTTTGACTTACACTGTCTCCGTTTTCACGGCATACGATAAGAAATTGGTTATATTTATCTATGGTGTCATCTTCCTGATCTGCATCGAAAGGGAAAATGCGTTCAACAGCCTGTTTGCGTTCCACTGGACAGCATAGTTCAGCTGTCGGTTCACCGCCCAGTTCCTTAATGCGTTCTGCAAACATTTCAGCGTGCCGCATTTCATCAAGAGCAATCAGTTTAACTTGCTTTGCGAGTTCTCCGTAATCCATGTCGTCCAGACCGTAGTGCTGGTTCATGTATTGAGTAATGGCATGCAATTCCATGCTGCGGGCTTTGTTCAATACTTCAATGACTTTTTCACGACGGGCCTCTTTGTCAGAATTACTCATGCAATCTCCTCCTACAAAGGTATCGGCAGGTCAGCATACTGACGCAGTCCTTTTGGTATTTGGGAAAGACTGTAGCCTATTGTATGGGGAGGAGCCTATGATAGTCGCATCAGTTTTATCTGCCTTGGAACATGCGTTGTGAACAAGCGTGCATACGGCCTTCGATTCCAGCGACTGTTTTAGGAATTTGTTGTCCAAGAACTCTATGCCCGTCACTGGTGATATAAATATCATCTTCAATCCGGATGCCGCCAAATTCACTGAATTGTTTTGCTGTATCGAAGTTGATGAATTCTTTGCAAGTGCCTTCGGCCTCCCATTGTTCCATAAGAGCCGGAATAAAATAACAACCCGGTTCAATGGTGACGACAAAACCTTGTTGAAGTTTGCGTGCAAGGCGCAGGCCGCGTAATCCAAATTGTTCAGAACGGGTAATGGTGCTGTCGTAGCCCACGAAGTCTTCACCAAGACCTTCCATATCATGTACATCCAGTCCGAGCATATGTCCGAGACCATGCGGGAAGAAGAGCGCATGAGCGCCGGCCGCTACAATGCTTTCAACAGACCCTTTAAGGATGCCCAGATCTCGCAAGCCGGAAGCAATAGTGGTTGCGGCGGTCATATGGCAGTCAATGAAAGGAATGTCTGGTGCACATTGAGAAATAGCTGCTTCCTGCGCGGCAAGGACTATGGAGTATACATCTCGCTGTTGCCCGGTGAATGTGCCGGCTACAGGGAATGTCCTTGTGATGTCTGATGCGTAGTGATTTTCAGATTCAGCACCTGAATCGATGAGCAGTAGGTCTCCTGAATGGAGCATGTGGCTATATTCGTGGTTGTGTAAAATTTGACCACGTCCAGTGCATATAGGGGTAAATGACGGAGCGGAGCCTGCCAACGCTAATGTTGAATGGAGAACGGAAGCAAGTTGGCGCTCTGAAGCACCCGGACGTGTTGCGGTGAGTGCATTGGCGTACATGGCATAGGATGTTTCCAATGCCTGCTCGATCTCCATAACTTCTTCAATGGATTTTACGGAACGTAGTTTGACAACTTCTTCGATGAGAGGAGTGGAGACAAATTTGTCTGCTTCCATAATGCCGCAGTTTAACAGTTGAACAAGGCGCATACGGGTTTCGGCACGGTAGACAGGTAAAATATGTATAGGGCGCTGCGATTTTTTTGCTTCGGTCACCATGTGGGTAAGTGTTTTTTCTGCACCGTATCTTTCTGCTCCGCAACGGGCTGCGAGTTCTTCAGGCGTAGCCAGTGCTCCAGACCATATGATGTCATCCATGGAAAAGCCTTGATCAAAATACCACGATTCTCCGGCATCAAGGTCGATGACGCCTGTTAATCCCTCATGATCATGTCCGAAAAAATAGAGAAAAGAGGAGTCTTGACGGAATGGATATGTATTATTTGTGTAATTCATGGGGGATGCAGAATGTCCCGGAAATAATAGCAGACCTTTTTCACCGCGCTCTGTGAGACGGGTGCATAAGATTTTTCTTCGCTCAGCGTATGTTGCAGCAGAAAACATGTAGCCTCCAGTTTATCTTGTATACATTGTGGGTAATTGGTGCGAAAAAATGTAAAATGTTGTGCTACGACGGTTATATACGCTTATATGGTATTTGGAAATCAAAAAAGGCTTCATGACGCGCTGACGTCATGAAGCCTTTTCTGTTCCAGTGCCGAATGATGGATGGTGGTGGAAGAGGAGGTGGGTCCTCCGTGCGACACTGAAACTAAGTGAGAGGAGCACTATGTGTGGATCAACGTAACTCGGTTGCCGACGATTTACGTTACTGGATAGACAAATTGGAGGAGGTCCAAATAAGCCTAGTTACTGTTCAATTTACTATATCCAAATGTCGTGCCAAAATTGATTGTATGCATAATATGTTGAAATCTATTGAATAAAATTCTTTAGTTACAAAATGTATAAAAAATAAAAGCGTTGCAATGTGCAACGCTTTAAGAATTTTGGATTGAAAACCACTGTCATTTAGGGGAATGCAGCGAGGGTGTTGCGTAATGCAACGCGTTGCAAAGTGCAACATTAGAGGCGCGGAGTAATAGACTGATTTTACAAAGAATATTTTTTTAATTTCCGCCAAAGTGTAGCACGATCAATTCCTAATATTTTGGCAGCACTTGCCTTGTTGCCATCAACACTGTGAAGGACTTGTGTAATGTGTTCCTGTTCAACATCGGCCAAAGTTCTGTGCGTGTTGTTTGTGTGAGTCTTGCGTGTTCGTTTTGTGCCTATAGAAAATTCTTGTGGAAGGTGGGCTAGATGAATAGTTCCGCTGTCGCAGAGCACAACGGCACGTTCGATTATGTTTTCCAGTTCGCGAACGTTGCCCGGGTAAGAATGGCGCATTAAAGCGAGCATGGCATTTTCAGAAAGTCCTGTGACTTTTTTGCCAAATGTTTTGCAGTACTTTTCAATAAAGAAGTTACAGAACAAGGGGATATCGTCAGGGCGCTCGCGCAGAGCAGGTAAACGCAGAGTGAATACATTGAGACGATAGAAGAGATCTTGTCTGAACTGATTTTTTTCGACTAATTTTTCCAGATTACGGTGTGTTGCGGCTATGACGCGTACATCAATGGAGATGTCAGATGTCCCACCAACACGTGTAATAGTGCGTTCCTGAAGTACACGTAATAGCTGTACCTGCATATTTACGGGCATTTCACCGATTTCATCGAGAAGAAGGGTGCCGTTGTTAGCAGCTTCAAAAATCCCTTCTTTGGTGGACTGTGCGCCTGTGAAGGCACCTTTTTCGTGTCCAAAAAGTTCATTGGCAAGCAGCTCTGGGCTGAATACACCGGCGTTTATGGCATAAAAGCGTTTGTCCGCCCGTGAACTGAGCTTATGGATCATTTTGGCGACCATCTCTTTACCTGTACCTGTTTCTCCTTGAATGAGAACGGTGCAGTCGAGCGGAGCAATGCGGGCGATCTCTTTTTTAAGCTCCTGCATGGGCGCACTCTGGCCGATGAGTGTCGGCATTGTCTGCTGTTTTTTCAAGATTTGACGAAGTTCGTTAACTTCTGATTGCAGGAAGCATTTTTCCATTGCCTTATCAACAATAACAAGAAGATCGGCAGGGTTTTCAGGCAGTGATAAAAAATGGAATGCGCCCATTTGCATGGCGCGTACGGCAGCATCAACACGTGCGGCACGTGAGACTAGAATGACTTCTGTGTCGGGTGTGTTTGCTTTGATGGATTTAAGCAGGCTTTGCTTTTGTGCGTGGTGTTCTTCAAGCCCGGCAATGACTACTGCAAAATGTTCTTTTGTAAGAGTCGAACGTGTTTCATGATGAGTATGGACATGAATCACCTCATAGCCTGCAGCTTTCAAGAGTTCTGGAAGAGCTGCAAGGGAACCGTTATCTTTATCTACTACTAAAATATTGCGTCGCATATGTAATAAAAAGTAGTGGAGAGTAGCTATGAGGTCAATGGGTATGTACCGGAAGGAAAGAAGTTGCGCATGCTGTTCGCTGACGCTAATATAACGCTATGCTTAAAGAGATCATCTTATACTCACAAGGTCTTCCGGTATTGACGATATTGACAGCATTTTTCGGGGTGTTTGTCATTGTATGGGCGAAAAATAAAATTGATGATACCGAATCGCAGCGTCAGGAGCGAATTTCTTCTCTGGATAAATTTTTAGCGAAAAATACAGATAGCCCTGTGGATCGTCCAAATAGGCGGGCCCGTCGAAAGGCTATGGAGTCAATTGAGAACCGTTTTTCTATTATCCGTCGTATTTCGTTATTTGTTCTCATATTGATATGGATGATTGCACTGTTTTTTCCGTATATGGGTAGTATCCCGGCAACATACATATCTGTGTTTGCTGCATCTATCGGTGTTGTTGTGGGGATCATGGCTCGTCCGCTTATCGAGAACACTATTGCAGGGATGGTAATTTCCTTTTCTCAACCTTTCCGTGTTAATGATACTGTAATTGTTGACGGTCATTACGGGACTATTGAAGATATTACTACAATTCATACAGTGCTTAAGCTTTGGAACTGGAAACGGGTAATTTTCCCCAACAGTATGATGCTTTCACAGAAAGTTATTAATTATACGAAAACAGATTTATACCAATGGGTTAACATTGAATTTTTGGTTTCGTATGATTGTGATTTGGATAACGTGGAGCGGCTCGTTAAGCGTGCAGTGGTAAATTCCAACCATTTTGCTGATTATGAAGACCCGCGTTTTTGGGTGATCAGTATGGATGAGCGGAATTTTAAATGCTGGGTTGTGGCGTGGGCTGAAAATCCTCCTTCCGCATGGGAGCTTGGGCATGAAGTTCGATCCAAGATTATTAAGGTGTTCCACAAACATGAAATAAAGGCATCCAAGGTGGAGCTTAGTCTTTCACCGGAAGCTATAGAACAACCGCAATTGAAATAAAAAAAAGCTGCCGTAATCGGCAGCTTTTTTTTTATTAGAATGAAGCAATTTTGATCTTGGAAGGATCATTTGGATTTTTCATCAAAAATGCAAGAAAGAGCTGGCTGAGGGGAACGCTTGTATCATTCGGAAAGCTGTAGGACAGGGATAACTTTTTTGAACCATCAATAAAACTTTTTAAGTCTGCCTTGTAGTCAACAGCAGAGAGCTTTTGTAGCTCATGTTCGGCTTTTTTAATGGAATCTTCCTGTATGTTGTTGGCGGCTAAGAGCTTCTGAACTCCGCCGTTATTTTCCAGTGTAAACTCAAAAGAGTTCAGGGCGATATTGCGGACAAATGTTGTACCATCGACTTTGCCCTTTAGTTCGTAGAGCTTTGGATTAACTTTGAGTGCGAGGGTAGACGTAATGCTTCCTAGTTTTGGAATATCTATTGTTGAAATAGCGTGAACGTTTTCATCTTGAATGACGGAAGTTGTAGAAAGGTTAAGCTCAAGCACATCAGAGCCATATTGATTTGAAACAGGAGCAGTGAGCGGAATAAGAACGCCATTACAATGGATGGTCGTTTTACCTTGTTTCATATCTTGAGAAATAAGTGTCGCCAGTGAAGGTGATTTCGTAATGGTAAGATTTGTAATGGTAATAGCTTCTGAAGAATTATTGTTGCTCTTTTCATGGATTTTTAGGTCACTGTATTCAATCGACAAAATTCCGGCATCGATTTTATCGCATGTGACGGAAATCTTTTGTGAATTTGCATCCTTGAGCATTTTTGCTGCAAGCTCTTTGTTCTGTTTTATGAGTGCAAAAGAGCCGACGATAGCAGTTGCGCCGATAATGAGCAGGACAATAATCAGTATGTTTCGTTTGGTAGTCATAGTGTTAAACCTGGTAAGTAGAATCGTTGAACATTAATTTGTAAGTGCTTACTTAGTAGCTGATAGTGTTAAATCTATATGTCTGTCCAGACATAACATACTGTCATGTAGAGTTTTAACCGAAAAATCGCTGTTATTCTCTGCTCGCAGACATGGCGCATACTTCAGGAAGGGCTATTCATTATTTGTTGCAAAGTTGGGTTTGCAGTTCTTTATTATGCTGTATTTATTAGTTTTATATTTACTAGTGTGCATAATGGCCTGTTTTTTTGTGCAAACTTGAGTATGCATGTTCTTTATTGTCGTACGGGTAAATAAAGTTTTTTTACTGTAACATTCTGAAAACATGCGTGTTTTCTTTTGTGAAAGAAATGGCATTCTCTTTGCTAACTCACTGTCAAACCTTCAGGTTTTATTCGTGGGGTGTAACACAAATGGTAGTGCCAATTGCAAAGGAGGAAATGCATAATGGCTGAAGAAAAAAATATTGTAGTTGATGAGGGGAACTCAAAGATCTCCGATTTATGGCTTAAGGAAGATTACTGGGCTATTTGGCTTGGTGCTCTTATTTTACTTATTGGTAGCGTTATCTATTTTAACAATGCGCCTAAAGACCTTGATGCGAAGATTGCAGCTGCAAACTCTATAATGCAGGAACAGGCTGAGTATGCACCGTTTAAAACCGTTGCCTATTATGATGCTCAGGATAGTAAAGGTAAGCTGAAAGCTACAAGTTCTCCTGTTGGCAAGATGATCAAGTCTTGGACCAATAAGCCTCAAAAATGGAAATCTAACCCGCTTGACGCGTTCTACATGGACCAATCTACTGCAGATGCTCTGAACGCTAAATACAAACCTAAGTACGAAGCTGCTCAGGCCAAAACTAAGGCTGCCAAAACGGTAGCACTTGCTGCTCAGGAAGTTGCTGCACAAGCTTCCTTTACAAATGCAGCTCTTAATGACGAAGCTATTTCTCAAATTGCAACATGGCGTAAAGCTCGTCAGGCTTCCAGCAAAGCTAAAAAGAAAATCAAACATAAGCCATATAACTTGTTCCCTTCTCTTCTCGGACTTTGCCTTGCTATGGCACTTATGTTCTCTGTGGGTATCAAAGTTATGGGTAAAGATGCCGGCGGATTCCTTAAAGGCTTCTTTGCAGTATTCTTAGTAGGTGTTCTCGCATACCTCATGGGGTATCAGGCAACTATGAAGCATTATGGTATCGGCTATGCTGCATGGGCTATTGCAATTGGTATGCTCATCGCAAACACTGTTGGTACTCCTAACTGGATCAAACCAGCTCTTCAGGTTGAATACTACATTAAAACAGGTCTCGTACTTCTCGGTGCTGAAGTTCTCTTCAGTAAAGTTATTGCGATTGGTGTTCCAGGTATCTTTGTAGCGTGGGTTGTGACACCTGTTGTTTTGATTACGACCTTTATCTTCGGTCAGAAAGTAATCAAGATGCCTTCCAAGACCCTTAACATGGTAATCTCAGCAGATATGTCTGTATGTGGTACTTCTGCTGCTATTGCTACCGCTGCTGCTTGTCGTGCGAAAAAAGAAGAGCTTACTCTTTCAATCGGTCTTTCTCTCGTGTTCACCTCCATCATGATGATCGTGATGCCAGCAGTTATCAAAGCGACTGCAATGCCGCACGTTCTCGGTGGTGCATGGATGGGTGGTACCATTGACGCAACTGGTGCTGTAGCTGCTGCTGGTGCATTCCTTTCTGAGAAAGCAATGTTTGTTGCTGCAACAATTAAGATGATTCAGAACGTGCTTATCGGTGTGACAGCATTTTGTGTAGCAGTTTACTGGTGTACTAAAGTTGAAGCTGAAGCAGGCAAGAAAGTTGGCTGGATGGAAATCTGGCACCGCTTCCCTAAATTTGTTATCGGTTTTATCATCGCTTCTATCATCTTCTCAACTATCTACACCTCTCTTGGTTCCGACGCAGGCTTTGCGATGGTTGACCACGGTGTAATCCGCGGCTTCTCTAAAATCTTCCGCGGCTGGTTCTTCTGCCTCAGTTTTGCAGCAATTGGTCTTGCAACTAACTTCCGTGAACTTGCAGGGTACTTTAAAGGCGGCAAGCCGCTTATTCTGTATGTTTGTGGTCAGTCCCTTAACCTGATGCTGACTCTTACAATGGCATATCTCATGTTCTATGTGGTATTCCCAGAGATCACAGCAAAAATCTAAGTATATACATTTCAGGAGAGGCTCCGGCCTCTCCTGTCCTTAAGCAAAATAAATTTTCACCTTATCCGGTGTAACTACGCCGCATAAGGAACGGGAACATGACAATGGATAAGACAAGCGCAGCTTATAGATGGACCAAGTTTGTAGCCGGACTCGCAATCTTTTGGTCGTTCACGTACGTGATTTGTCCTGCTATTACCGCAAGCTCTGAGGATTTTACCACAATGGCAAAGTTCATTGACGATAGCGGGATTGAAACAGGTGAATTTTATTATACTGATATAGAAGTTTGCGGAGAAGCCGACCTAGGTGCCCGCTCGACATTTGAGCATATGCCCCGCTCAATGAATGTGGTCGCAAAGTAGCGTCGTTTTACTTGCTTGTTTATTGTCCGAGACCCCGTGGTGCACACTCTACGGGGTTTTTTATGTTTAAACTGACTTATTACAGTGTGGCGCAAATTTGGCCCTGCATTGAGTTGTAGCCCCATAGATTCTACGCTACGGTGCCTTTTCTTTATGTGCTTGCAACCGCGAGTATGTATGTAATTTGACGCTTTGCTGCACAACGTTACGCGTCTTAGTTTTTGGAGATACACATCCGTATGTTTTTTCGTAAGCCGTATTCTTTGCAAAAGCAGTTCTTAAGTGGACTTGCCGTGGCATCTCTTGTGCTCGGGATAATGTTTGCCATTGGCTTCTACATTCATATGCGGACAGTTTTGGAAGATGAAGTTGAGGCAAAGGCTACACTTACGTTTACACAGGTGGATGCTGTCCAGAACTATGTGCGAAAGGTACTACGGCCTAAGATGTACGAAATGATCCCCGGTACGTTCGTTATCGAGGCCATGAGCTCTTCGTATATTTCCCGAAGTGTCATGGAGCATTTTAAGGGAGACCATGGATATCTGTACCGCCGTGTGGCTATTAATTCCCGTAATCCGCAATTTGAAGCCAATACGCTTGAGCGTGGTTTAGTGGAATATTTCCGAGAGCATCCTGGCGAAAGACTTTGGAAAGGGTATAAAGATATAGCAGAGCAGCGTTACTATGTAATGGCACGCCCTGTTACGTATGTTGAAAGCTGTATGCGTTGTCACGGTGATATTAATGATGCTCCTGAGGAAGTGGTTCAGCAGTATGGGGAACGCGGCTTTAATAAGGATGTGGATTCGATCGGCGGGGTGGACTTGGTAGGCGTTAATGTCATGGCAAGCCTCGGACAATTGCAAAAGATTATTATTGGTTATTTTGCCTTCTTTGTTGTGGGGGCGGTTGTGTTTTTCTCCATAACCAATGTGCTTTTTAAAGTGATTGTGGTGGATAATATTAAGCGAATTTCCACCGTGTTCCGTTCAAATCTTGAAGAAACAGGCGGTACAGAACTGCTGGACAGCCTTGTAGAGCAAGATGAGATTGAGGAACTTGAGTCAGGACTGCTTGAGCTAAACAACCATTTATTTTCTGCCCGTGCACAGCTGAAAGAGTATGCAGAAAATCTTCGGGAAATGGTTGAAGAGCGTACGCAGGAATTGACGCACGAAGCACTGGAGCGTCGTTCAGATGTTGCTTTGTTTATTACAATGCTTTCACTTATGCAGAAGAGTCGCTCCCGTGGTGAGTTGCTGAATCTTGCAATGCCTGAAATTGGCAACCGTTTCCGCGCCACAACGGTTACGTATATCTGTACCTTTGCTTCAAATAACAGTTATTCATGGCCTGATGGTGCAGAGGCTCAAAAACTTCCTGATGATTGGCTCTATGTAATCACCGAAAGTGGAATTAAATTTGAAGATAACCGTATCATTATTTCTGTAGAGTCCAGTGCGGGTAATGCAGAAGGTGTGTTGATCTTGTACTGGGATGATCCTCGATACGTTGCGTTGCAGGATCAGGGATTGATGCGCGCTCTTGGCAGACAGCTTGGTGCTGCAGGAGAAAACCTTGTGGCACTCGATAATATGATGCGTCAGATGCAGACCCTGCAAACTATTGTTGAAGGTATTACTGATCCGCTTGTGCTGATGGATTCATCCTGCAATTTGCTTACGGCGAACCAAGCTGCATGCAATCTTTCTGCGGAATTCAGCGGAGGTCATGATACCAGCGGTAATATTCTTTCCATGTTGTCAGCTTATAATGCTACGGGTGGCTGTTCCATGCAGCTTGCCCTTTCCCGGAAAGTTCCGTTTGTGGATGAGGTTGTTGTGGATGATAGCCGCACATTTGCTATAGGTATTTATCCCGTTATTCAGGGGAATAATCTTCCTGATCGTGTTGTTGTACATGTGCGCGAAGTTACGCGTGAAAAACGAATGATTGCCCAGATGCAGCAGCATGAAAAACTGGCGACAATCGGTAAGCTTGCGGCAGGCCTTGCGCATGAGATTAACAACCCACTGGGTGTGATTCTTTGCTATGCAGAACTATTGAAAGACGATGCTGAAGATGCTCAACAAACTCAGGATATTGATATTATTTTGCGTCATACCCGTCATGCACAACGGGTGCTGCGCGATTTGCTTGATTTTGCCCGCCCGAAGGTAAGCCATAAGGGCGTATCGAATATCGCGCTGGTTGTGCAGAATATAACAGAGGTTTTTTCTGTTCAGGCTGCAGTAAAAAAAGTAGAGCTCACGGCATCCGTCATGACAGACAATTCCTTTGTCGCAATGGGGGAACATGAACTGGAGCAGGTTCTTTCCAACCTTGTGCTGAATGCTCTAGACGCTGTGGAAGAGAGAAATGGACATATTCACCTGAGTGTCGTTCAGCAGGGTGATGCTGTTGTGGTTAGCGTTGAGGATAACGGCGAAGGTATTTTGCCGGAAAACATGCATAGAATTTTTGATCCATTTTTTACAACAAAAGGCCCCGGTTCCGGTACAGGTCTCGGGCTCGCTATTGTGTACGGCATGGTGACTGACCTTGGCGGCAAAGTTGAAGCGAATTCAAGCATAGACTTTGGCGGGGCTAAATTCGTAGTGCAGCTTCCGGCTGCAACACCATGTGACTTTGGAGAATAGTAGTGGAACTATCAGGTGTAAAACTAACTATATTGCTTGTTGATGACGAGCGGGATTTTGCCCGTGGGTTGCAGCGTCTGATTGTGCGTAAGTTTCCGGATTTTGAAGTGCTGCTTGCCCATACGGGCGAAGCTGCTCTTGATGTTTTGAAATCAACGCACGTGGATATCATGCTTACGGATATGCTTATGCCGGGAATGACCGGCATGGATTTGCTTCCACTTGCATTGGAGCAGCGTCCTGATCTTTCAATGGTGATGCTCACTGCACATGGTACTATTGAACTGGCTGTTCAGGCTGTAAAGCAAGGTGCGTATGATTTTTTGACTAAGCCTGTTGAGCCGGCCGAATTATTTAGAGTCGTGGCTAAAAGTCAGGAACGCGCAACACTGATGAACGAGAACAGACTGTTAAAAGAACAAGTGCGCTCTTTTAGTACTTCCGGAGAGCTTATAGGCGAATCTCCAGCCATGCAGCAGCTTAAGCTTTCTATTCAGGCTGTGGCGCATTCGGATTATACCGTGCTGGTTCGTGGTGAATCCGGAACCGGTAAGGAGATGGTCGCACGGATGATTCATCAGTTGAGCCCTCGCACTGAGAAGAACTTTTTAAGTATTAACTGTCCGGCTATACCGGAGCAGCTGCTTGAGAGCGAACTCTTCGGATATGTAAAAGGTGCATTTACTGGTGCTGATAAAGATCACAAGGGACTTTTTGCTACAACAGATGGAGGCACTCTGCATTTAGATGAGATTGGCGATATATCTTTCAAGGTGCAGACAAAGTTGCTTCGGGTGTTGCAGGAAGGTGAGATACGTCCCGTAGGCGCAAACCACAATGAACAAGTGGATGTTCGTGTGGTAGCCTCAACAAATCAGGAACTGGAAAAGCGGATTCAGGATAAGGCTTTTCGTGAGGATCTGTATTATCGCTTGAATGTCCTTACCGTTACAATTCCGCCGTTGCGTGAACGTGTAACGGATATTCCATTGCTGACGCATCATTTTTTACGCCAATCCTGTAACGAAATGGGGTTGGCGGAAAAAGGCATTGAGTCGGATGTATTAACGTATCTTTCAACAAAACAATGGCATGGAAATGTACGTGAACTGCAAAACTATGTTCGCCGTCTGACTGTGTTTTGCTCCGGAAATACAGTGGATATGAGCGTCGTGCGTCTTGTAGATACCGGTACTTCATCTACTGTTGTTGCTAACGAAAGCGGCTTATCCGGTTTTATCCAATATAAGGAAGCAAAAAGCACAGTTATTGATGAGTTTACGCAAGCATATGTGTCTGATCTGCTTAAAAGCACAAGAGGAAACATTTCGGAAGCTGCAAGAGTGTCCGGCTTATCCCGCGTGGCACTCCAGAAAATTCTGGCTCGGCTTATGATGGATGCTGCAACTTTTAGGTAAAAGTTACTTGCAACACAGACTGTCTTATTGCAGAATTTATGTGCTTTTACGGCAGTATTGTCTGCCGCTAGTCATATGGTTTGCAGGCTTTCACTATTGTGGTGGAAGCCTCTTTTTTTGGGAAGGCGGCAGGTGGCAGGCGGGACTGATATTCAATGTTAGGCAGGGGGTGTACGGGATAGTTTGTTTGGGCTGGAATGCATGAGGCATAATAGAAGATTGTCTATATAAAAAAAGTCCCCGGAGTTGCCTGTCTACGGGGACTATTGAAATCGTACATAAGGAAATTCTATTTCGGTGCGTTATATTTTTCCGGTGCAGGATCTTTTGTCACACCATAGGTTGCAAGACCTTCGTGACCTTCCGGAAGGTGTTCTGTTACTGGCATTCCATCTTCGTTAACGAAGAGCATACAGTGACAGTACTTGTATTTTTTCATGTCGTTACATGGACAGAGCCATGTGCGGGATTTAATTTCTTCTGCTTTGTCCGGGTAAAAACGGCATGGACAGAGAGGTTTCCCTAGTGTCTCAATATTATTTGCAAGGCCTGTTACCACCGCATCGGTAACTTCTGCCATTGAGTGGGTGGTAAGCCCCGTTTTTGTGCAATATTTTGCAACGTAGTTGCGCACACGTTTAATATGCTCTTCTGTTGGTTCGCTCATTTTGGTGTCCTGAAAAATTATTTGGCGGGATATAATCCCGTTAGATTTGGTAAGTATTTTGTGGTGCGCTGTCAAGCATTGAACGGTGCAGGAACCAGCTTAAATTCCAAGAATATTTCATAATGTCCTGTAAAGAATTACATCTTGTTCTGTCTTATAGGTGTTAGCTTTGTTATAAGTTAAATTCCGTCTTCGAAAGTATGAATTGTGCGGCGGGCCGCTTGCTAAGAAATGTACTGGTACAGTTGTAGAAATGTATTTTTTATTTTTGTGCAGTGTTGTCTACATTGAGAAGTGTTGTTCCGGACTCAAAGCGTGAGAAATAAAGTCCAGCAGAAAAACTGAAATGTGGCTGTAAAAATAAAAAAATTGATATTGAAATCCGGTGGCTAGACAATTGAACAAGAATAGCGTTAAGTACACTATCGGATAGTCTCCACTACGTTATAGCCTTGCTCACCATCGTTGTATAATGCAAGGCAACGTTTAAGTTTTTCCAAGGATAACAATCGGTGGGGGGGAACTCCGTCCTTCTGTGGTTATACGTGCTGATAAACCTATTTGAGCACTATTCTAATTTTTTTTGAAGTAGGATTGGAACAGGTGAGAGTATGAAAACTTTTTTCTTTTTTGGCGATTCGTTAACTCTCGGTGTTAATGACCCGTCATTACGTGGGTGGATTGGTCCGTTAAGCTTGGTGTCCGGTGTTCCGGTACCTCCTGCTACGTTTTACAATCTGGGTGCGCGTAAACACACCAGCACGTCAATAGCTAAGCGTTGGAAGTCGGAAGTTGAAGCCAGACTAATTCCTGAAAGTAAGCCACGCCTGTTGTTCTCCTTTGGTGTTGTTGATATGGCCGCACCGGCAGGAAAACAAAATCTTTCTATAGAAGCTTCTGTTGAAAACGCACGGACTATTCTTGTTGAAGCTGTGGAGACCTACGGCAAAAGGAATGTCATTATGGTTAGCCCGTTTCCTGTTGTGAATCTGGAGCATCGGGAGCGAATCGGCAAGCTTTCCGCATCATATTATGATATGTGTGCGGATTATGATATTTCGTATGTTGACGTATTTACAAAGCTTTCAGAACACGAACCGTATTTGAATAACTTGTCTGATGGCATTCATCCTGATGAAGATGGCAATGCGATTATTGCCAGTGTCCTTCATGAACATGAACATATTGTGTTGTGGATGAACAGCTAATGATTCTTTAAGACGTTTAACGGGTGCTATGTATTGTCGAAAGGCAAGCCCGAATGTGGTATATGAAAAGGCTGTGCAGGGTGCACGGCCTTTTTTTTTCAAAAAACAATCATGTTAACTGGTCATATTATACTTTTTTTATTGAATAAAAACCTTCCATAAAAATTTTTTATGGAAAAGGTGAATTCTTTGAATTTTACTTTCTAGCTGCTGAGACATACAAGTAATTCAACGGAGGGAACGAAGATGAAATACATTAAAAGCGCATGGAAACGATTTGAAGACGCATTAGTAGAAGCAACCTTTGCACAAGGTGGTTGTGGAAGAATTTGTACTGGCTGTAATCGTTGCAGAAAGTAGAAAAAGCGCCTGTAGGCGCTTTTCTTTTTTTATCTGAATAGAAAAGTAGACGTAGTGAAAATTTTCACTATTGATTATTTTTTTCCAATTTCGTTTTTACAAATACATATTGTAGATAATTATCCTGTAAAACATGTTTTACAGGTTTTTTTGTGTCCAAATTTATAATGAATAGAGTCAAAAATTGAAAGTATAGAGCAAAAATATGCACGCAAGGTATAACTTAAAAAGATAGTTCAGATGTTTTTGTCTGTTTATATTTCAATAACAGCCCGTGACAAAAGGGGAAAATGGTTTCATGAATTTTTTTTATGAAAAAGCTAAAAAGTTTGAATTTTACTTCGAAGACGGTCAGGCATAGTTACCTCCTCAACGGAGGAAATAACCATGAAATACATTTTGAGTGCTTGGAAAAAATTAGAAGATGCTTTGGTAGACGCAACTTTTGCGCAAGCTGGTTGCGGACCCATGTGTACTGGCTGCAAACGTTGCAGAAAGTAAAAAGTGCCGAAAGGCACTTTTTTTTTGCCTGATGAAAAGTTTCTACGTGTAGCGCTTGACTTTGTTTGCTTATGACGGGAACAACTAAGTGTTTTAGATAGTACTCGAAAATCAGGTAGGAGAGATGATGTCACTTTCATCAGAAAACCAAGAACAGGAAGTAATAGTGCCGATTGCTGTTGCACCTGTTAACCGTAATAATAAGACAATATTGGAAACAACGTTTCCTGATTGTCCGTTGTGGCAGCCGCATTCAGTTGATCCGGCAGTAGCCGAACGTATGGCATATGATGGTTGTAATGGGGGCTACGGCTGTTGTTATGCTGCCTTCTACAGCATTATCGGCCAGATGGCTGAAAAGCACGGCGCACCGTATAAAGATTTTCCGTTTCATGTCATGAAAGCAGGACGTTCCGGAGTCGGCGGCTGGAAGTCAACCTGTGGAGCATTGCTTGGTGCCGCTTTCGCCTATGGCCTTTTTTACGAGAAAAAAGAGCATAATGAGCTTGTACGGGAACTGTTCTACTGGCACGACACCACCGCGTTACCAATCTACCGCCCAAAAACAAATTGTAAGCTGGACGTAGATCTTCCAACCAGCATTAGCGATTCCGTTTTGTGTATAACTTCGAAAACTTGTTGGGCATACTCTTCCGGTTTTCCGATCAAATCTAAAGAATCTTCAGAACGTTGTGCACGGCTCACCGCAGATGTTGCCCGCAAGGCCATAGAAATTTTAAATGCAAAAATAGATGGAACCTTCGTTCCAACAGCCGACAAGAATGCCGGTATGAAATATGAAATAAATGCTTCTTCAGTGAAGGATGATCCTGCATCCGTTATTCTGGTGAAGCAACCTGAGTTTCGGCCTGTTAAGGCCAGCTAGGCTGAAAGCAGAAGAAAAGGGCGTACCCAGATGGGTACGCCCTTTTCTTACTTTTAGGGGACTAGCTAGTGCTAGTTAACAGACTGAGCATCAGCGGCGTTTGCATCAATGCAGCAACGAGCAGCTTCTTCAGCTTTCTGAGCCTGATATTCGTGGATTTCCACAAATTTGATTGCGCCGAACTTACATGCTTTTGCACATGCTGTGAGTTCTTCGCCATTCTTTGCACGCCACTCGGAGCACTGGTCGCATTTGATAGCAACTTTGCGGGAAGTAGGTGTAGCGTCGCCGATAATTGGTTCGTTGTGAGCAACGTTGATTGCGCCAAACGGACAAACCATTACGCACATTTTACAACCTACACAGAGCTGCTGACGAACACGAACCATGCCTGGCTCACGAACGAGAGCCGCGGTAGGACAAACACGTGCACATGGTGCATTGTGGCACTGGTGGCACTGTACAGGCACTTTAGCTTTTTCAATGTTGCATACTTTGATGCGGCTTAAGCTTGTAGCCTTGTTCTTAATGATTTCTTTACGGGTGAGGTTGGTGTGTGCTTCTACACAAGCGATTTCACATTTTTTACAGCCTTTGCATTTTTCTGCATCAACAACCAGTGCGTACTCTTTAGTTTCCATAAGAATCATCCTTATTAACAGGTTCCACTTCGAGGCTCTTAACTTGTAGTTCTCGACCGGTAACCATTGTGAGATTTGTATTGGAACATCGGGGACATGTGTCCGCGAGACGTTGTTCGAACGTGTAATGACATTCGCTGCATTTCCAGCTTGTGGGAACGTCTATAAATGTCAGTTTTACACCTTTAAGAGGCGTTTTCTCTGTGCAGACTTCGAAGCATCCTTCAAGGGTATGCTTTTCTATGCAGGTATGCTGACCAACTTCTATGCGAATTTCACGTACGATTACGTCTTTATCTTTTACGGTCTCGTTAACGATGGTGATCATACTCTGGGTTATAGCTAATTCATGCATCAGATTTTTCCTCTTAATCTACTTAACTCTGTTGCTTCTGTGCGTCGGTTCAAGCTTGTGTAACAAGATTATAACCACGCAGTCGGCAAACAGATATACCTATAAACTGACCGTTATCGCTCTGTACAAGAGAGGCAAGGGTCAATGCTGTTTACGATAAGTGCGATATCCGCCACTTTCGCTTTATTCAGCATTACGCGTAGACCTTCCCAGTTTACGTAGGTTGGTACGCGCCACTTAAGGCGTTCAGGGTACATGGTACCGTTAGTACGCATGTAGTAGATTAGTTCGCCGCGTGGTGCTTCGGAACGAGCCACTGCCTGACCTGCTGGGATATCCGGAAGCGGATCGCAGCAGATTGGGCCTTTAGGCATCTGATCGAGGCACTGTTCGATAAGGCTGATGGATTCAAAAATCTCATCAAGACGCACAAGTGCACGAGATCGAACATCGCAGTCTTCGCCGAGAATAACATTGAACTTAAGCTTGTCGTATGCAGCGTACGGGGTTTCTTTACGGACATCGTTGTCGATGCCGGAACCACGGGCTACAGGACCACCAAGACCGTATTCGATGGCAGCTTCCGGAGGAAGGATGCCAACGCCTTTGGTTCGTGCTTTAACCTGCGGGTGAGTTGCATACATGTGTCTGAACTCTTCAACAGGCTTTTTCAGTTCATTAAGAGTCTTGCGAAGGTACACTTCGATTTCGTCATCAATGTCGTACTTGGCTCCGCCGATAGTGTTGGCGGAAATGTCCATGCGGTTACCCCAGATGGACTCTTTGAGATCCTGCATGGTTTCACGAACTTCCATGGCATGCATGAAGAGTGTGTTGAAACCGATAACGTGCAGGCCGATACCCACGTTAAACATGTGTGAAGCAATGCGTTTTACTTCGTCTGCAATAACGCGCAGGTACTGACCGCGTTCAGGAACCTGAATTTTCGCGATGTTTTCCAGCGCCATGCAGTATGTCAGCGGGTGGTTGTTGGAACAGAGGGAACATACGCGTTCTGTGAGCACGATGTTCTGGAAAAAGTTACGCTCAAGCGCAAGGCTTTCCATACCACGGTGAGCGTGTCCTGCGAACATTTCGATGGACTGAACGATCTCACCTTTCACGTCCACCTGAAAGTACATTGGCTCTTCGAGCGCAACGTGCAGTGGACCAACCGGAATAGTGTATGTGTTAGACATGCTAGCTCTCCTCTCCTTTTTCACCCATAATTTTTTCCCACAGTGAGTTGGTAGACGCACTGTTGGTCATGGTGGAAAGAGGAACAAGGCGTTCCATTGCTTCGGATTTTACAGCATCGTGCAGGAACAGCGGACGCGGATTTGGGTGGTTGCTCACGGTAATACCGTAGCTTTCTGCCATTTCGCGTTCAGTCCAGTCTGCAGACTTATGCCAATGAGTAATGGAAGGCACAGTCGGTTCAACTCCGGTAGGCAGTACGGTAACAGTGACAGTAAGGCCTTTCATAACAAAGTGGTAGCACACTTCGTGGAAGGCTTTAGCGTCTTCTGCTTTAGCGTTACATGCGGAGATAGTCACAAGGCGACCTTCCGGCAGAATTTTTTCTGCCAGGAAAGGAAGGTCTGAAACATCGTTAAGCGTAATCCAGCCGAACTGGTTATCTTTAAGATCAGTAGTCCAGCTAAGTTTCGCGCCGTTAGGTATTTTATCAACGAGCGTTATGACTCGCTGTTTCATTGTATTAATCATGGATATGAGCTCCAAACTGTTGAGCAGATTTCTGTCTTCTGCACTCTGGACAAAGTCCGTAGATGGTCTCGAGTTCCTTGGTTGGTGTACCGTAGATGTGGTCAAGCATTGCATGCGGCATATTAGGCATGGCCTGATTACATTCAGTACAACGCGCGTACGCGACGAACTCTTGTTCTTTCATCTTGTACTTGTCTTCATTGCAATGCGCTGTAGACCAGTCATTGGTTAGACGAATTGCCTTCGTTGGACAGTAATGCTGGCACATCCCGCAGAAAGTGCAGGTGTTATGCCATACGTAAAAGTCCTTACCGGAGCCGTCTTCGCGTTCTACATGTTTGATTGCGTTACCAGCACAAACAGTTGCACAAACACCGCAGCCGACACAGGAGTCAGGGTCAATAGTGACCTTGCCGCGAAGCCGGGCTGGAGTGAAGGTTTCACCGAACGGAAACGGGTCGGTGGAAGGGCCTTGCTTCAGGTTGTTCCAAAGAACTTTAAAGATACTAAGCACCATTACCCCCTTAGATCCGTGTTTTCCAAATATCCAGCGCCATTGCTACACCTTCAAGAATAGCCTGAGGGCGAGGAGGACAACCCGGTACATTCACATCAACAGGAATAATATCGTCCAGCATAATCGGTACAGAATAGCTGCCACGGAACACGCCGCCGGAAATAGGGCAAATGCCCACAGCAACGGTTACCTTTGGCTCTGGAATCTCTTCATATACACGCAGCACTTTATCTTTAACCATAGCGGTCACAGGGCCGGTGATAAGAACAATATCAGCATGCTTCGGGCTGCCGCAGTATTTGCAGCCGAGGCGTTCAACGTCGTAGCGCGGAATAAGCGCTGTGGTAGCAAGTTCAACGTCACAGCCGTTACAGGAGCCCGCGTTAATACGGTACAGCCACGGAGAACGGACAGCCTTGCTTTTAATAGAATCGATAATAGACATATCAGCTTTCCTTATTTGAGCAGAAGGGTCAGTCCAAGACTCACGTATGCCAGTACTGACGGGTACTTGAGGTAGAACTTGAAGGTCTGGTCAGTACGCAGGCGTCCGGTAGCAGTGCGAACAATGGTAACGGACACAAGCATAAGCATGAAGCATTTGAAAATGAACCATGCAAGGTTGGCCAGGGCGCCGCCCGGGATAGTGCCCGGGAAGAAGAGTGTCACGCCGAGACCCATAACAACAACCAGTTTGAGCGCGCTCGCGAGGTTGAACATGGCGAGTAACGGACCGGAGTACTCAAGCAGCGGGCCTTCAAGCAGTTCCGGCTCAGCTTCCGGAAGGTCAAATGGAACTGCGCCCATTGTACCCGGAATAAAGCAGAGAAATGCAATGAAAGCAGGGATCATGCTCAGGCTTAAGCCGAAGGAGCCATTTGCATGCTGGTACGATACAACCTGTGCAAGGGAGAACTCAGAGCCGTCAGCGCCGCCTGCTTTGAGTGCAACAGTGAGAAGCACAACAAGCAGAGGGATTTCATACGCGAACATGAGTACCATTTCACGGGAAGTACCGATTGCACCGTACGGAGAGCTGGACGCGGAACCTGCGAGCATAAATGCAATTGCAGGAATCGGCAGCAAGTACAGCAGCATCAGCATATCACCAAGACCGGTAGCACCGTTCCATACACCTGGAACAGGGATGAGCATTGCCGCTACCATCATGCCCATAAAACCGAATACAGGAGCAAATTTGAAGATTGCTTTGTTTGCGGTGTCAGGGATGATTGTCTCTTTCTGGCTTAACTTAATGATGTCGTAGAAAGGCTGAAGGATCGGAGGACCTACGCGGCGCTGGAGGCGTGCGCAGATCTTACGGTCAAATCCTTTCAGGAGAAGTCCCAGAAGCAGAGCAAAAAGTCCGCCCGGGAATATGAGTAAGTGAAAGCTATGTGTAAGCATATCTAACATGACTATTTTTTCCTTCTACCGGAAAGGAACTCGGCCGGAAGGTTCAGCCACTGTTCCAGAACGGTCAGTGCAGGTTCGTAGAAGTTTGAGCCGCTAACATGAGATTTTTCTGGGCTGATGTCTGTTACACCACAACCTTAACAGCAAAACCGAAGAAACAAAGTAATGCAGCCATACCAGCAAGAACAGGACTCATGTTTCCTGTTGCTTGAGCAATGGCGGCAAATTCAAAGCTTCCGGTTGCACTGTGGATAAGAAAGATGCCGAACAGCAGGGCATATGCACCGGCTGCACACATAAAGAAGTATTTAAAGCCTGCTTTAAACGCGTCTGTTGTTTCTTCGTGAATAACGAGGAAGTAAGAGCTGAACGTCATCAGTTCCCAGAAGCCATACAGTGCACCAAGGTGCTGTGTAAGGGTGAGACCGATGAGAGAGCCCTGCATGAGAAGCAGGAAAAACCAGTAGCGGGTAGCGTTTTCTTTATGAATGTATCCGCCTGAGTACACGGTAACAATAAGACCGATGCCAGCCATAATGCAGGCAAAGAGCTTAGAAAGAGCCGGTACATCAGCAGAAGCGGTAAGTACCAATGCTGCTACAGATAATGTAGTCGCCAGTACAAAACGCCAGTCAAAACGTTTAATCGCTGCCGGAATGAATTTAGACGGAATAAACAGTAGGAATGCGCCAACATATGGGAGAGTTGCTGCAAGCGGCCAGTGCGCTTCGAACTGAGGAATAGTTGCCTCTGCACCGAAAGTCGCCACGACTGCGTGAACAAGCTGCTCCGGAAAAACGTGGGAAAGGGCAACAACCATACCCAACAGAATGGTGATACCACCAAGTACGGTAGATGTAGCCGGTTTGCTGTCCGCGTTTTCAGGCGCTTCAAAGCAGATGCTTTGAACAATTTTGATTGTGTACCACAAAGCAATACAGTTGCTTGCAAGCAACATGATTGTCGGGAGGTACATCTCTGCACTGACAAGCCCGTATGTCAACGCCAGCTTACTTACTGCACCTTTGAATGGAGTAAAGCCAATGGCGGAAAACATGGCAAACCCGAATGCGCCCGCGAAAAGTGGTGAGCGTTTGAACGCACCACGGAGGTTTGCGAGATCGAGCGAGCCGAATTGTTTTGCCAGTCCGAAAAGTGCAAAAACAGCCAGACCTCTGATAGAGAACTGGTAAAAAAGGTGTAATGCAGCGCCTGCATTACCGGAGATTGTTCCTGTTCCAAGCCCGGCAAGGACAGCCCCGATTTCCGCAATGCTGGAAAAAAGGAGAACAGTTGTTAATTTGTTGAACTGCTTACATGCCCAGAACTGAGCAAGCAGAAGAATCAAACACCCAATGTAGACTGAGAAGTGAGAAGTGGTAACTTCAAGTAACATGCAATTCTTGCTCCTTATGAAAGAAGACAATACCGATTGCCCAGACGCACCTATAGCAGGTGAATCTACGGTATTCTTCCAGTACAACACAAAGGAAACCCCATTTTCCTGTTCATAGCGCAGCTATGTTCAAACTGTGTTGTTGTTTCTTTCAATCCGAATCCAGTTCGCCGTCGCAACACGGCGCAGTACTTCCTGTATGTTGAACTAGTTCATCAGCACTGTGCCCTTTCTGTGCGGAGGAACGAGTTTAACGCATGACACTTTTTCAAATTGTGCGGGTCGGCACTCCTGCCAATCGAAATAGTGTTGTGAAGTAGCTGACAGCTCGTCAGTTCTTTTGTTTGGTGACTACCTTCAAAGAAGGAAAAGAATATGGAGCCCCTAGAATGCGATTGTGAGGGATTTCATAAACACAAATCTAACGGGCAATATAGTCTTTTTACATCTCTTTACAACTGAATGAGTAATCAATTAAACAATTTAGCGACCATTTGTTTCATTTTCTGAGTGTTTTGGTCAGCTTTTGGGGAGAGCAGTGTAGCACTTGCCTGCTTAAACTGCTGTATTATCTCGCTTTCTAAACAAAAAATGTGATTGCTGTGTAGGAATGCTTTTGCAAAACGAGGTTTGTACCCATTTACTTATGGGGTGTTAGTCCTATGGATTAGTGGATTGATGTATTTCCATTGTTTGATCATGCAGTCAGTCTATACATTTTTTTGATTAATCGCACAATCTTTCTTTTTTGCAGAGGATTTAGCTATAAGTTGCTAAAAATAAGGGGAATATTCTCTTAGTGTCTGTTTGTGGGTAAGACTGCGAAAAGAAAAAAATCAATAATATCCGTGGGGTGAGGCGTAGAAAGAGGAATGTAAAAAATTTTCTACAAGAAACAGTTGTATGTAAAAATAACTTATTAAAGAAAACGTTGCATTGTAAAAAGTATTTTATGCGTAAAAATATATTGTAGTACTTTTAAAAAGTATTTTTCTTTTAAAAGTTGCAATCAAAATTCTATGTAGAAAAAATATTTTGTTGATAAAAAAATGAGAAAAAAACGTGAAAAAAATGATTCGAGTTGCACGAGTAAAAAAGTAAAAAATAAAAATATATATTTCATTGAATTGCTAATTAAATATTTTGTCGAAAATGGCAAAGAAGGCGTAGTTGGGGACTGTATAATATTTAATGCATAGTGATAAATGTCACAAGCTAAAAAAATGCATTATTAGTCCCGTATTTCAAAGTGTTACCGTAGGATGCTATAGATGAAGACTGTTTTAGTTTTTGTTTTAACTTTCTGAAATAAAAGCATAATATAGCAGTAAAGCATGTTTGTTCTGCTATCATACTAAAATGGTGCAAAATAGTTGCTAAGTACCGTAGCTATGTGATACTTTTCACATGAAAGAAAAAATCTATGTTTTCGAAAAGAAATGCAAGGCACACCGCATTATCTTTCATATGGTAAGCGCCAAACTAAACATATGTTCGAAAATGTCACCATAGATTTATATAATGTATGAAGCCGGACTGTGTGCCGGTAAAAAAAGCCTGATCATGTTATGATCAGGCTTTTTTTGTGTGGTAATGTTACGTTGCGCTTACACGCTTTATTGAAAGGGGGGGGATTAGCCGCGCAATGTACCTATCAGCTTACTGAGCTCTCTTGAGTTTTCGGCAAGGGCTTTCACTACTTCTGTTGATTCACCCATACCTGCCCCTGTTTCTGTAGCAACTTCATTGATTGCAGTTACGCTGTTGAGAATTGTTGCCTGCTGGTCGGCATGTGTTCTGGAGAATTGCGCTATCTGTTCAATGTGTTCACCCATTGAAGTGGATAATGAAGTGATATCCTGAAGTGCCTCAGAAGATGCTGCCACAAGCCTTGTACTTTCCGCGACGGCTTCTACTGCTGCGTTTGTGCTGGATATGTTGTTTGTTATCTGCGTACGGATTGTGTCTATACTTTTGTTTACTGTAGTTGTCGCTTCCATGGTTCTTTCTGCCAGTTTGCGTACCTCGTCGGCAACAACAGCAAACCCGCGTCCAGAATCACCCGCCCGGGCTGCTTCAATTGCAGCATTAAGTGCCAACAGATTTGTCTGATCGGCGATTTCGCTAATTACGCCGATAAGGTTACCAATGCCTGCCGTCTGTGAACCGAATTCGTGCATGCTCTCTTTGAGCTCGCCTGAAAGATTTTGTACTTTTTGCATTGCTGTTGCTGTCTTCTTCATAACATCTGCACCATGTTCGGCCTTTGTTTTGGCTGTCTGGGCATTTTTTACAGCATCTTCTGCGTAGGATGCAGAATGTCCGAGGACGGTGTTCATGTCGTCCACAATGTCAGTTGCCTCTTTCAGTTTCGTTATTTGCAGACGTGCTCCCACCCCGATCTGTTCAACCTGTCCGGATAAAGTAACGGCTTCTGTTGAAACGTTTGATGCAATGCTTTCTGCCTGCTCCGCAACCTTAAGCATTTTATCGTTTTGCAGTTGAATTTGCTGCTCTTTGGTTCGGATATCTGTGAGGTCGCTGACAAGAGCTATGGAGCCAATGAGCTGTTTATCCATGTCGTATAGTGGTGCACAGTCGACACGAACTATGCGTTTCCTGTTGTCCGGAGTTGTCCAGATCTGTTCATTATTGAGAATTGCCTGCTGCTCACGAAGTACATGTTCTGTAGATGTTTCGCTGTGTTCTAATAATGAAGCAGCTGGTTTTCCGATGTAAAAAGACGGCTCACTGGTGGATTCTACAAGGGTAGTGAGCTGGGTGTTTGTGAAAACGATTTTGTTTTCATTGTCTGTAATGATGCAAGGGTGTGTCAGTCCTAAAAGAATGCTTTCCGCGAACCCAAGCTTTTCTTTAAGTTGGTTGACCATGTGGAGCATTCCTGCTGTCAATTCTGCAATCTCACCGCTGAAACTGTTGTCGAGTCGTGCAGAGAGATTTCCTTCTGAAACTTCTTTGGCAAAGGTGAGAATTTGTTGGAATGGTTTTGCCAGCGAAATATGAATCATGCTGAATGTCGCAATTAGTATGATCAGTGTGCTGATTATGCCGAGAATAAGGGTTGCGTTGCGTAGTTCCTGCACGGCTGAGAAGGCGATTGAGGTAGGCAGTTCGCTGATGATTGCCCATGTGTGTGAGCCGAAATGGACGGGAGAATATGCTGTTGCGTATTTCTTGCCGTCAAAACTTGTATCTATAAGTGTCCCGCTTTTTCCGGAAAGCGCCAGTGTTACTGCCTGTTGTGTGGCGCGTCCTGTTGACGGTGTAGCAAGGGAGTTTTTTAGGCTGTGGGTTTGTGCTGCGCGGGATAAGTCGGAACGCATTAACTTGTCCATGCCTACAAGGTAGGAATCACTTTTGCTGGAGTTGTCCTTATCATTAATGAGGGTAGAAAGCATGTTGACCGGCAGTCTCAGGACTGCAACTCCGAGTATTTCCTGCGTGTAGCTGTAAACCGGGGCGGCGATGAAGGCTGCAGGTGTGTTATTGTCCGGAGCAAAAGGCGCAATGTCTGTAAAGCAGATTTCCCCCTTCATGGCCTTTGCCCATGCTTTTGAGAGCGGTGAGCCGCTCTGCGCCCCGTGTTTGAAATCGTAGCCAAGTTCTTTTCCGCGCTTTACCGAAAAAATAATTCTGCCATAGTCATCCATGAGCAGGGCATCTTCAAACCCTAATTCTTTAACAAACGGGAGAAAGGATGGGGCAACATATTGATATATGTTTTCGTACTCCTCATCCAGCTCAAGCGGTTCCCCTTTTACCGCTGTGTATGTTGCATCGCGGAGCATGCCTATAGCGTTGTATACTTCTTTTACTTTGGAGAAGATGACAGCTTCCTGTTTCCAGACGTTGATAAGTGTCTGTATATGTCGTCGTTGCGCGTCCTGTGTGGCTTTAAGTTGCGAAAAGGAGTTTTCTTCCAAGCTGACTGCAGCGGTGTGTACGCTGTAGGTGCCCATCGCGAGCAATGGAAGGAGGCCTATACAAATACTGAAAAGGGTCAACTTGGTGCGTAGCCGCATTGTTTTTCAGTCCTTTTATTAGTGTTATCAGGGTGATGAGGTAGATAGATCACTAATGTTACAGACTGGTTAAGGCGGGGTGAAAAATGTGCTTTTGGGAGAACCGGTCTTCTGGAAGAAAGCGTTGCGGGAAAAAAGATCATACTTTCGTATGATCTTTTCATAAGTGCATGGTGCCCAGGGGGAGACTCGAACTCCCACGGGCGTGGCCCACTACCCCCTCAAGATAGCGTGTCTACCAATTCCACCACCTGGGCACTTATATGAGCTTCGCTAGTGCGTCACTCTGAGGTTCGCTAAGTTGTTGTTCCTTAGCGCGGAAATTTGTTTATGCGGATTGCTTCCATTTGGCAAGCTTTTTTTATTTTTTTTTGAAGAAAGAATGATGCGAATCAAAATACCATGGTTGTGATGTCTTGATGATGAGGTAGTATGTACCTTGTATTTGCTTTTGAGTGAGGAGATTAAGGCGATGGGTCAACATATTGATAGGGAGATTTTCATGAAGCTTGTACGATTTTTTATAGCAACAGCATTAGTTATGTGCATCGCAGTGTCATCACTTGCAATGAAGCAAGACATGATGGTGAAGCAGCCGATGATGAAAAACGGTATGGTTATGATGATGATGGCTCCTAATGGTACGCTTATGCCAATGACGATGAAAGATGGTTCGATGGTGCCGATGATGATGAAAGACGGCATGATGATGAAAGACATGAAAATGCCTATGATGATGATGAAAGGCAGTATGTTGAAAATGCCTATGATGGTGAAAGATGGAATGATGATGCCGATGATGAAAGGTACTAACAATAAGTCTATGCTGATGAAAGATATGAATATGGAATGTATGATGATGCCTGTAGTGATGAACAATGGAATTATGGTGATGATGCCAATAATGATGAAGGAAGGCATGATGATGCCTATGGCTATGAAAGATGGGATGATGATGCCTATGACTATACCGTTAATGATGAACGGCGGTATGCTGAAGTAAAATTTTACTCCTTTTTTTATTAGGAACACCCTGCAATTGCGGGGTGTTTTTTTGTAAATTTGTTAGTGAATGATTGATTTTATATAATGATAATAGTAACGATAATTAATAGCTTTACAATTCTGAGGGAATACATATTTATAAAAAAAAGCAGTTAAGAGTCTGTGGTGATAGTAATATCTCATTTTTTTATAGAATTGCTATTGTAAGAGGTAGCGTATTGCGAAGATGAAACGTTTATATTTGGTTAAGTAGCTTATGTAAGCTTTTAACATGGTAAAATAGTGTATTATCTGCTTTGAAAAAAAATAAGCAGAACATTCGTAACAGTATTATTGGAAATAAAAAGTTTCCCTTAATTGTTTTTGTGCGAAAGTACATATGTGTGCATTCTATGCATATTTTACGGAGTGTTTCTATCACCGCCCATTCGGTAGGAACAAAACTATGAGGAGATGAGTGTGCAACGTTCAGAATCTATAGAAAAAATTGAAAGTCAGGATATGTGGGATGTTCTTATCGTTGGCGGTGGTGCAACTGGTCTAGGTACCGGTGTTGATGCAGCATCCAGAGGGTATTCAACCGTTCTGCTTGAGGCGGCAGATTTTTGTCAGGCCACTTCAAGCAGAAGCACCAAGCTTGCGCACGGTGGTGTTCGGTATCTGGAGCAGATGAACTTTTCCTTAGTATATGATGCATTGCATGAGCGTGGCCGCATGCGCCGTAATGCTCCGCATCTTGTGGACGATCAGTCCTTCATTGTGCCGACATATAGCTGGTGGGAAACATTCTACTATGGAATTGGCCTTGTCATGTACGACCTTCTTTCCGGCCCGTTCAGCTTTGGCCGTTCCTATCCCATGGTGCGTAACAGCGCATTCTATCATGTGCCGGGATTAAATCCTGTCGGGGTAAAGGCTGGTGTCCGGTATCATGACGGTCAATTTGATGATGCCCGCTATGCGATGACTCTTGCCTTAACTATGAATGAGTTGGGTGGATGTCCTGTGAACCATATGCAGGTTCGTTCTCTGATTAAAGAGGATGGCGTTGTGCGTGGTGTAGTTGCTGTTGATTTGCTGACAGGTAAAGAACATACGATCCATGCCCGTTCTGTTGTAAACGCAACAGGTATTTTTACAGATGAGATCCGTCAGATGGACGACCCGTCTGTAACGCCTATTTTGCAGCCGAGTCAGGGGATTCATATTATGCTCGACAGAACATTCTGTCCGGGTGAAGCCGGAATATTGATTCCTAAAACAGACGATGGACGTGTTGTTTTTGTTCTGCCGTGGCACGACAAACTTATTATCGGTACCACTGATACGGAAGTTTCCGGACCTGAGATGGAACCGAAAGCAACAAATGACGAAGTGGACTTCCTGCTTGAACATGTTGGCCGCTTCCTTGCCCGTAAGCCGCAACGAAAAGATGTGCGCAGTGTGTTTAACGGCATTCGTCCTCTTATTAAGGCTGAAGGAGCAGATGGAACGTCTGCGCTTTCACGCGACCACTACCTTACTGTATCTGAATCTGGTTTGGTGACCATTGCCGGTGGTAAGTGGACTACGTATCGCAAAATGGCAGAAGATGTCGTAAATACCTGTGCGAAAACAGCACAACTTCCTGCCGTGGAGTGCCGCACAAGTAATATGCCATTGCATGGCTGGACACGTGATTTCGATAAGGATGATCCGTTCCGCGCGTATGGTAGTGATGTGCAGTATTTGTATGATTTGATGGATGAAGATGAGACTCTTGCAGAGTTGCTGCACAAACGTCTTCCATACCGAAAAGTGGAAGTTGTATGGGCTGTACGATCCGAAATGGCACAAACTCTGTACGGTGTACTTGCATTGCGCACCCGTGCTCTTCTCCTCGATGCCGCAGCAGCGGTTGAGGCTGCGCCGGAAGTGGCACGGCTTATGGCTGTTGAGCTTGGCCTTTCAGGAGAAGATGCAGCAGCTTGGATTGATACGCAACTTGCAGAGTTCACCGAAGTCGCATCACAATATATGGCCGGAACCTGCTGTCAGTTATAACAAAAACGCCCCGCTTCGATTAAGACGCGGGGCGTTTTTGTTTGGGGAACTATATTAAGCCATCTCCAGCTAATTGGGAATAGGGAAATGTGTTGGAGGAACAGTTGTGTTCATTCGATGGACTATCATCACAGGACTCTATTTTTTGGAAGTATTGTTAGAAAGAAGTGTGTCAGTATTTAGTTTGTTTTTGTAAGCCCATGCCGCATTTTGATAGTAGGAGATAGCTCTTTGCACGAGGGGATCATCTGTTGATCCCTTTTGGGTTTTCACTGCTCTCTCGTTTTCAATGGTTTCAACCTCAATACTTTTTCTAGGTCCAAGTACCGCCATCCGCTTTCCGTCAAACAAGCCAAGGTATTGGTAGTTGCCAATAAATGCTCTTCCTTCTTCTGGAGCCATCTGGGCAATGTCTTTTCCATAAAAGAAAGAAGGGTACGACCAATTGAGTAATCCGAGAATTGTCGGGGCAACGTCAATTTGGCTGGATAACATATCCACAAGCTTAGGCTTTACAATTTTAGGCGCATAAATCCACATCGGGATCCTGTATCGACGTACGGGTAAGTGTTCACGTCCTGCGCTGCTTGCCTGATGGTCGGCAACAAATACAAAGATTGTGTTGTCGAACCAGAGTTTCTGCTTTGCCTTTTTCAGGAAGTCACCAATTGCCCAGTCTGTGTACTGAACAGCACCAGTTCGTCCTTCACCTGATGGAATTGCAACGCGGTTGTCAGGGTATGTGTATGGGCGATGGTTCGATGTCGTCATGACATGAAGAAAGAAATGGTTTTTTGCAGCCGCTTCACTATCTGCAGTCTTAATTACTTGATTAAAAAGGTACTCATCAGCCATTCCCCATGCATTTTCAAAACCGATTTCTTTATCCGGTACGGAAGATTGGTCAACGATCTTGTAGCCGTTGCCGGCAAAGAATTCGTTCATGTTGTCAAAGTAGCCGCGTCCACCATACATAAAGTAATTGGAGTATCCTTTGGATGCGAAGATACGTCCTAGAGATATGTAGCCCTTTTCGTTGCCGATGCGTTTAATAATGGAGCGGCCAGGAGTAGGCGGTATTGAAAGCGTAAGTGCTTCCAGTCCACGGGTTGTTCGGGTACCTGTCGCAAACAGGTGCGTATAGAACTGAGCCTCGGAAATAAGTGCATTCATATTTGGGGCGACGTCTTTTTCGGCACCGTAGCGGGAAAGATATTTTGGGGTAAAACTTTCCAGAGTGACGAGTATTACGTTGTATTTTTTTTCTTCACCAAAACGTTGGATTGATCTGAACAGACTGTGTTGGTTTTCAGACAAAAAAGTGTTTGTAGTTTTAGAAAGATCTGCACGGATGATTTTGTTTGAGGTGGTTTCTTCAATCGATGGATAAAATTGATAGTAGTCCAGCTCATTATTTTTGAATGCAGATACGAACTGGTATGGGCCATTCGCAGCCAGTTCTTTTTGGTACGTGTTGTCTGAAAAATCTCGTAATTCGCTGGTAAGGAAAAGTCCTCCCGTTGTAGCTATCAGTAGGATGCCTGCAAAAGGAATACAATTGGATACAAATGAGTTTCGTGCTGCAAGCGCACCGTTAATTACTGAACGGACTTTGTATGTGACTAGGCCGGAAATAGTCGCAAGTGTAGGAATGATAACGAAAATTGGATATGATTCTAAAATGTTGTTAACAACTTCTTTGCGGTAGATGAGATAGTCAACTGATATAAAGTTGAAGCGTACGTTGAATTCTTCCCAGAAGAAGAATTCTGCGGTTGCTCCAAAAATGAGAAGAAAAATAGTTAGAAAGAATGCGCTGTACACGAAAATTTTGTTTAAGGTGGAGCGCCATATGAAGTTGGGGGCAGCGGTAATATATAGGCAAGGAAGAATTGTGGCGAATGCGAAAAAGCATAGATCGAAAAGGAAGCCGACAGAAAATATTTTAATGATTTCAATGGGAGATGGTGAAGCATCATTCCATGAATATATAAGTAGCCCTAAGCGTACCAGCGCCCAAAGTGTAATCGATATGATAAAAGCCAACAGAACAGCACGGTATCTATATGTTTCTGTTGTGGTTTGTATGTTCATCGTATCTTCCTGTTAAAGAAATCTATATATGACATGTAATGACTGTTAATTATGACATGTAAGGTCGCCTCTAGTATTTATAGTGTAGTTAATAAAGAGTCAATTTCGTGTTGTTGTCTAGAATATAAAGTCAATTTTATGTTGGCAACATTGGAATGTAGTAAAATAAAATGGTTGTAAGAAACGTACAGTCTTACAAAATAGGTAAGTATAATAAAAAAAGAGTTAGTTATCCCTGTAACTAACTCTTTTCTTAAGTAGTAAATGCTTGCGGAAAAGTTATGAAACTGCAGTTGCAATAGATTTTTGATAGTTATGATTTCAGTCAGTTGAGACAACGTGGTCTGTATCTTCAAGTCCGTTCGCAATACAGATTTTATCTGCTTTTTCAATCAGACGAACACAGTGTTTCTTCAGATGTCAAACGAACATAGTTTTGTCTGCACGCTGATAGAGTGAAGCGAGTTAATTGATGATTTGAATCGCTGATTGATTCATAATGTGTGACGCTTCAAAGCTTGTAACAACCGTTTGCCGATCATATTTTATGCCATATTTGCTCATGAAGAGCGGGTGGGAATTATTGGCAGTAAGAACGTTTGATTGTTTGCGGGCTGTTTTGTGTGTCATGAACGGGGGATAATTGCCCAAAAAAAAGATCATACTTTCGTATGATCTTTTCGTAAGTGCATGGTGCCCAGGGGGAGACTCGAACTCCCACGGGCATGGCCCACTACCCCCTCAAGATAGCGTGTCTACCAATTCCACCACCTGGGCACTTATATGAACTTCGCTTGCGCGATGCTCTGAGGACGCGTTAAGTTTTTTCCCCTAACGCGGAAATTGTATCTATGTGTATTACACTCGTTTGGCAAGTGTTTTTTTAAAAAAATAGAAAAAAATGAAACGGGTGACATGGGGGATGCTACTGAGTTTAAAAAAATTACGAACGGTAGTTACTATTTTTAAATGCAGTTGAGGCATGTTCTCAATGCAAAAATCCCCCTCCTGCAAGATAATGAAGAATGGAAAATAGTTGTGGCGCCCTTGTTGTAACCGTGTGTTCATCTAAATAGGTTTGTGTTCTTGTAAGCATGCGGTAGGTATTGAGAGAAAACAGATAGCAGGAAGCGGAATGAACGGATTAGGGGAACATAGGCTTGAGTACGAAACTGTAGGGCCTTTTGTCACGCATGTATGGTTACATCATAGACATGGCAGTGATGTTTACACAGCACGTCCAGTGCGAAAAGGTGTTCGCTGGATACGGCCAATGATGCTGAGTAAAGAGGAACAGGCAAAATATGTGGTTTGCGTTAAAAGGATTAACTACTGGGTTGCAGTACTGTTCATGGTCGGAGCTTTTCTGTTTACCATCCCCGGTTTTTTGTCGGATTCATATTCTGCTTACTTCGATATTATATTTTGTTGTGGCTCAATCTTCTTTACCTCTGCGGCATATCTGCAACTAATCGAGTCCATTAATAAGGATATTACAAATCCGGAACTTTTCAGGACACAGCGGTGTCATTGGATACGAATAGCATGGCGTCCTAAAAACCTTGGCTACTTGTCATCGGTGGTGCAGTTTATGGGTACGTTGCTCTTTAATGTTAACTGTGTAGCAGCGTTGTTTGCAGTAACTCCAGTAGAAAAAAATATCTCTATCTGGCTACCGGGAATGTTGGGGAGTATCTGTTTTTTACTTTCTTGCGCCTTTGCATGGCTTGAAATTTATCGAGATCGTTCTATCAAGGCGTTTCGGTCAGAAGAGTGGTGGATTGTTTGGGTAAATATCGTTGGATCCATTGCATTTCAGATTTCAAGTGCTGTTGCTTTTTATTTGCCGCAAACTGGTGACGTTTTTGCTCCTGAAATGGCCAGTGGATATCTAACGTTCGGCGGAGGCTGTTTTTTTATTGGAGCATTTTTACTGCGTGTTGAAGATGTTGCAGATACTCGTAAATTTATCGGAGGAGAGTTTGTGCAGTAAGTCTTAAGGGCAACCCATAATAAAATGTTTCGAAATATGCTTGATGTTGTTGGGTTGGTAGTGACTTTCTTGCTTAGAGAGAAAAAATGTTCGATGCAGGATGTATTGTAATGGCGATTGAAGGAAAGCTGTTCTGAAGGAAGGCCAAAAAAAAAGCCCACCTAAAGGTGAGCTTTGATCGTCGAAGCTAAAATCGCTTAGTAGCGAGGGCGACGTTCACGAGGCTGTGCTTCGTTTACACGAAGGTCACGGCCCTGGAAGCTGGTGCCGTTGAGTGCTTCAATAGCCTGAGTCGCGCCGTTAGCATCCATTTCCACGAAGCCAAAACCACGGGAACGACCAGTTTCACGGTCTTCAATAACACGAGCAGATGCAACTTCGCCGAAATCAGCAAAAAGGTTGCGAAGGTCTTGGTCAGTACAGCCCCAGGAAAGGTTGCCAACATAAATATTCTTATTCAAAACAAAAAACTCCAAAGAAAGGATTGTCCCCCCACCACAAAGTAAACTTTGTTGGGGGCGTGTGTGCTACAAACCCGAGGGCAATTGAAGCACGATGTAAATACGATTAAAGAACCATATATGCGATGGGCGGGTTGGTCAATCGTTTCCTGCATTTTTTTTACTTTTATTTCAAAAAAATTGTTCCTGTTGTATAAAAACTAACTTGCTGTTTTGATTGTGGAAAAAACATCGTTTTTTATTAGTTATTATCGTTGCAAGATAGATTGTTAATTAATGTATGCGGTTACAAATGTGTGGCGCTTCTAAATAATGAAGTATCTCTCGTGATTATGTTTTTAAATGAAAGAGAGATGAGTCTTGTATGTTGTCTCAACATACTTAATTTAAATGGAATTTTTTTAGTTGGTCGTAGCGAAAAAAGGTAACGAAAAGGGGGGAGCGAAAGAGAGGAAGATATTTTTTAATAAAAAAAGATAGTTTCAAAAGAAGCCCAAAAAAAAAGATCATACTTTCGTATGATCTTTTCATAAGTGCATGGTGCCCAGGGGGAGACTCGAACTCCCACGGGCGTGGCCCACTACCCCCTCAAGATAGCGTGTCTACCAATTCCACCACCTGGGCACTTATATGAGCTTCGCTAGTGCGTCACTCTGAGGTTGCGCTAGGTTGTTGTTCCTTAACGCGGAAAAGCTTTTATGCGTAACGACGGTGCTTGGCAAGCGTTTTTTTGCGTTTTTTCCGTATTTTTATTGAGAAATTATAGTTTGAAAAGCATGTTGTTGGCATATCTAGTTGATTAACTTGTATGTTTATAGTCTTTTCCAAACGAGAGATTTTTATGTGCGAACAAAAATTCTGGCTTTTTGTAATGCATAAAATTAGATACCTGAATGATATTGCATACCAAGCCTAGAAAAAATGTAGCCTTTGCAAGGCAATATTACCTATCTGTAGCTACATAACTCCACTGGAGCATTTATATGAAATCGACTCTTTTTCTTGATATTGGCAGCGGGACTCAAGATGTTTTGTATTATCGGGATGATATGGAACTTGAAAATTGCAGTAAATTTGTGTTGCCATCTCCCGCTAAAATGGTTGCAAAACGTATTGTAGAGCTCACTGAAACTAGAAGTGATATTTATATGTTCGGCTCTAATATGGGCGGCGGTTTCTTTGGTGCAATGAAAAAGCATCTTGATGCCGGATTGCATGTGGCTATTCATCCTGAGGCTGCCTATGCATTGAATGACGATCCGAAACGTGTTGCAGCCCTCGGTGTTACTATTTGTGACAGCTGTCCTTCCGGTTACGTACCTGTGGAACTTTGTGACTACAATGCCGGCTGGTGGAATGCTTATCTTGGTATGGCAGGCTTATCTAGTCCGGATGAAGTTGTTGTAGCTGCTCAAGATCATGGTGTGCACGAAGATGAGGGGAATAGAATCGGACGGTTCCGTATGTGGCATGACTTGTTAACTCGCCACAAAGGAAATCCGTATTCTTTATTGTATAAAAAGCCAGCAGCAGCCCTTACCAGACTGGCTTCTATCCAGAAGGCTACTGGCGGTGGTTGTGTGGCCGACAGTGCTTCTGCTGCGGTACTTGGTGCACTGTATTCACCGGAAGTTGCGCAACGCAGCTGGCGTACTGGTATTACTGTTGTAAATGTGGGTAATAGCCATATCTCTGCGTTTCTTGTGTATCAGGAAAAAATTTATGGTGTATATGAGCATCACACCGGAATGTTGTCTGACGACGCGTTATTGCACGATTTAAAAGAATTTCGGCGTGGCTGGTTAACAGATGAAATGGTACGTGATGCCGGTGGGCACGGGTGTATGTACCTTGATTTGCCGGATGAAGGCGAAGGGTTTGTTCCGACATACTTGCTTGGACCAAAACGTGGTATTTTGGAAGGGCAAGGGGTAATGATTGCACCGGGTGGTGATATGATGCTTGCAGGATGTTTTGGGTTACTTAAGGCACTACAGAATATGTAGTAAATCGAATTTCGATAATGCCGAAATTGACATCGTTTGCTAGCTACGTATAATCCCCACTCACCTAGAGAATAAGGGGTTGTTGAATGTTATACTTTGATCCGGCAGAAGGATGGTCACGGGAAGAAATCGAACAGGCACAGGTTGCCCGTTTGCGTGCAACTATAGCTCAGGCTCGTAAGGCTCCAATCTATTGTAACAGATTTGATGAAATGGGTATTACTCCTGACTCTATTCAGAGTGTTGACGACGTACGTAAGCTGCCTGTGACAACGAAAGATGATCTTCGTGCCCAGTATCCGGATAAAATGAATACTGTTCCGCGAAAAGATATTGTGCGCATGCATGCATCCAGCGGAACAACAGGTTCTCCGACCGTTATTCACTACACTCAGAGTGATCTTGATAGTTGGTCTGACCTTGTTGCCCGTTGTTTGCATATGGTTGGAGTGCGTCCAGAGCACGTCTTCCAGAATATGACAGGTTATGGCCTGTTCACAGGCGGGCTTGGTTTGCATTACGGTGCAGAGCGGTTAGGGTGTCTCACCATGCCATCAGGGCCGGGGAATACAAAACGTCAGTTTATGCTGATGAAGGACTTTAATACGTATGCAGCGCACATTATTCCTTCCTATGCCCTATATTTAGGTGCAGCGCTGCGTGACATGGGGATGGCCCCGGAAGAGTTACCGTTAGGTATTGTTGTTACAGGTGCGGAACCGCATACGGAAGAGGCTCGCCAGCGTATTGAAAAATTGCTTGGAGTTAAGGCCTACAACTCGTACGGGTTGTCTGAAATGAACGGTCCCGGTGTTGCTTTTGAATGTACAGAACAGCACGGTATGCACATTTGGGAAGATGCATTTCTTCCAGAGATTGTAGACCCTGTTACCTTGGAACCGGTGGCTGATGGCGAAATTGGTGAACTTATTATGACCACTTTGTGTCGTACTGGTATGCCGATTATCCGTTACCGTACTAGAGACCTTACCCGTTTTATTACAGACGAGTGCCCATGTGGCAGACAGCATAGACGCATTGATCGAATTTTAGGCCGCGCAGATGATATGCTTATCATTAAAGGGGTTAATATTTACCCTATGCAGGTAGAGCGTGTGCTTATGGAGTTTAGTGAAGTTGGCGAGAATTATGTGATTGAGCTTGAACGTGAGAATTTTATCGACCAGTTGCGTGTGAAAGTGGAAATTAAAGAGGAACACTTTGTTGAGGACATGCGTGTCCTGCAGGGACTGCAACGTAAAATTGCTTCACGGCTGTGTAGCGAAATTCTTATTACTCCGCGCGTTGAAATTGTTCAGCATAACAGTTTGCCGAAATCAGAAGGCAAAGCGCAACGAGTAGTTGATAAACGAGAATAAGGAATACTGAGTGGAAACAGTTTTCGCAGTTGTTTTTACAGCTCTGATGGTCGCGTTTCTCGGCCTTCATTTTTTGAGTATGCCCGCAAATTTCTTGATTATGGGTATACTGGTTTTGTGGAAGTTTATGTATCCAGCGCAAGCTGTGGATATGAATTCAATGTTCTTTGTGACTACCGGCGGACTTGTGCTGCTTGGTGAAGCCTTGGAATTTATCTCTCAGTTAATGGGGGCAAAAAAGTACGGCGGGTCAAGAAAGGGGAACTTGGGTGGCATCATCGGTGCTGTGTGCGGCGCTATTATCGGCGCTCCATTCTTTCTTGGCTTCGGCGCCTTGTTCGGGGCTCTTGGGGGGGCATATGCTGGTTGTCTTATCTTTGAGATAGCGCATGGTCGGGATTTGCACGAATCTATGACCGCAGCTAAAGGTGCCTTCTATGGCAAGTTCCTTGGGATGAGCATTAAATTCGGCATCGGTATGTTCGTCGTTGTCTACGGTGCGTCGTATATTTGGGGCTAATGCGCTCGTTTTATGCATAGAAAATGAAACAGGCTGTGGAGCTTTTCCACAGCCTGTTTTTTTTTATTATCACTAGGTCTTACTGATGCGAAAAAAGCACCCTTGCCGGAGCAAGGGTGCCGTCATGCTGGATTAGGTAGTCAGAGAGCAGATGCGTGTCAGTGAAGAGACCGAGTTAAATGCACCAGAAGCTACTCTGACTGGGGACAACGTCCAGCGTGAAATTTTTATGTATTTTTTGCTACATCATCAGAGTAGCTGCTCCTATTTGTAAGGCTACCACTAGGGAAGCAAAGACAATTGTTTCGATGATATTTCGTTTGTTCATACCATGTCTCTTACAGGAGAACAGGGGCTGTACTACCTGTTCTCCTTTTTTATTCATTTTGTTCTGATTCGTCATGTTTCGGCTTTTTATTTGAGTAAGAGATAGGAGGTTCTGTTTTAACTATCCGCGTTTTTTTAAAAAAGTTGCGGATAGTTTGTGCATGGTGACACGAGCTAATACTTAGTGACTTATTCATAAAGCACCCTTTTCATACTATGCGTTTAGTTTTGCAATGAGGTCTTGTGCCCACGCATCAATGTCCGCCTGCTCGGATTTTGGGTCACCGTCAATTTTAAGTGAATCTGTGAAGATGGTAGCCCCTGCATTTTTGCATGCTTCTTCAATGGCATCTACCGCACCACAATAGTATTCGTAGCTGCTGTCACCGCAGCCAAAGCAGGCAATATTTTTACCGGCAAGATCAATATTTTCAATTTCTTCAAATACGGGAATAAAGTCATCCTGTAACTCGATTTCGTCATCGCCCCAAGTAGAGCACCCAAGGCAGCAAAGGTCATATGGTTTGGTAAGCTCGGCAACGTTGATGTCTGCAACATCTTCAATCGTTACTTCATGACCGTTTTGTTTCAGGGTACGCTGGATACTCTCTGCAACATATGCGGTATTACCTGTAGTGGAGCCGTATGCAATAAATACTGATGCCATAATATTGTCTCCTGTTTGGTTACGCTGTTGTATTACTATACAACAGCAATCTACAGTCGACCGTATATATGTTGTAGGTCTGTAATCTAGATAGGCCGGACCGCCTTTGGTGAGACGGCCCGGTAATCTGTGAAGGAGTAATAATAATCTGTGAAGGAGTAATAATAATCTGTGATTTCATGTTTTTTTGCCAACTATGTTTGTGTTGAGTTCTTTATATTGAAATTGAAAATCTTTTTCAATTAAAAAATGCAAAAAAATATTTTTTGTCGCAATCCACTGATTATTTAGTTGGAATTGAGAGTTTCCACTGTTCCCATGTCTTCCATGCAGGGGGACACATTGCAGAGAAAGAACCTAGTTCAATCTGATAGTGGTGTAGGTACATGGTTTTGTCTTGAGACGTTTCAAAACGTGTTTCAACATTGCCATAGAGTGGGTCTCCAACAATCGGGAAGCCTTGAGAGGCAATGTGTGCACGAATTTGGTGACGGGCCCCTTTACTGATGGCAGCCATAAGGAGCGTTGCAGAACTGGAAGGATCATTCGGCACTGTGGTTTCCAGCAACGGGAGAAACGTTGTGTGTCGTAAGGGATCTGGGTTTGTTTCTGGAAGTACTTTTGTGACTTTGCGTTTTGCCATATCAAGCTTGTTGGTGACAAGCAGAGGGGCTGGAACGGAACCGTGTACAAGAAGAATATAGATTTTTTCTATAGCACCAGCGTCTTCAAGTTCTTTAAACATGGCTGCGGCGGCTTGTGACTTTGCAGCCATGACCATGCCGGATGTCAGGCAATCGAGTCTGTTTACTAAAATAGGCAGCTCGTCTTCACTTGTGAACTGTTGGGAAAAAAGAGACGGAAGTTCTTCTTCAAGGCTTGGGGTATTTTTTCCGGCAATGGTTGTGGTGTGCAGACCGCCCGGTTTGAAAATTGCTGCAAAGTGAGCATCTTCATGTACAATATACAGTTGCTCTTTTAGCTCAGAGGGAATGTCTTCCGGAGTGCTGTTCTGAGTTGTTTTTTTTGGGGCCATACTTTCTGGAACAATTTTTTCTACAAGAATAATTTGGTCGCCGGTTAATACCGTATGTCCTTTTGAGCGGGGGACACCGTTAACGAGGACTGTGTGAGTTTCAAAGATTCTTCTGCGGATACGGAGACCGGATTCAGGAAGAAATATAGAAAGGGCAGCGTCAAGGCGTGTATTATTTAACGTCTTTGGAACAGTCGCAGTTGAGAGATTTTCTATCATATTATGTGAGAGGAAAAAGTTATTTTGGAGCAGCCTGTAACGGAAAGCTGATGGTGAATTTCGTGCCCTTGCCCAGTGAACTTGCTACATCTACACTACAATTATGGGCACTAGCAATACGCTTTACTATGTGTAAGCCAAGCCCGTGGCTAGGCTCGTTTCCAGTTGGTAAGGCTGTTCCCTTAGTGAAAGGGGTGAAAAGTTTTTCGATTTCTTCTTCAGCGATTCCAGGACCTTCGTCTTTTACAATAAGCTGAATTGCGTCATCAGTTTTTTGAGTGCTGATTTGGATTGTTGTTTTCGGATTAGAAAATTTTATGGCGTTGGATAGCAAATTGTCGAGTAGCTGGCCAATACGTTTCGGGTCTCCGTATATATTATCCAAAGGGGTAAGGTGTTGCTCCAGTGTTACTGACTTCCTAGCTGAAGATAATTCTGCCAGACCTACTCTATGAGCGACAATCTCATTTAATTGGATAGACTCTTTATTGATGGACAGGTGCCCGCTTTCGATTGTTGATACCTCCAGAATGTCAGTAACAAGTGTAAGCATGTCATCGCTGGCAGCGTAGATTGCCTGTGCAACTTCTTTTTGTTGAGAAGTTACTTCACCTGCATATCCCTCTTTAAGGATGGTGGCGAGTCCTTGTATGCCTGTAATCGGGCTGACCAGATCATGGGCAGCCATGCCGAGCATTTTATTTTTTAGCGTATTCAGTTGTTCCAGATACGTAAGTAGCTCCGTCATTTTTAAATTTTGTATCATGCGGCAATAGAGTTCTTCCTTTTTGAATGGTTTATTAAGAAAGTCACTTGCACCGCTTTTTAGAAACATGGCTGAAATATACAGGTCTGTATTGCCGGATATTCCGATAATGGATGTGTGTTCGGGAGGATGTGTTTTGCGTATTATGCGGGTGAGGTCTATGCCTGTCATATCTGTAAGGTGCGCATCAATCAGGATAAGTGGGTATTGTTGTTTTTCTAGCAAGGTAATGGCTTCATTGCCGGACTTGGCTGTTTTGGGATTCAGCATGTAATTGGAAATAATATACGAGAGGTAGTGCCGGATGGAGGCTGAACTTTCGACAATGAGTACATTCGTGTCCTGATTTCTGTGCAATCGTTGTACTGTTTCCACAACGTTGACTACTGTATCGCTACTTTTGATGATTATATCGATAATAGTAGGGGACAAAGAGCAAGAAGCGCACGCTTCAGTATAATTGTCTGTAATAAGCAGGGTGGGAATACATTGTTCTGCTGTCACATA
Source organism: Halodesulfovibrio aestuarii DSM 17919 = ATCC 29578 (assembly GCF_000384815.1). Lineage (NCBI taxonomy): Bacteria > Pseudomonadati > Thermodesulfobacteriota > Desulfovibrionia > Desulfovibrionales > Desulfovibrionaceae > Halodesulfovibrio > Halodesulfovibrio aestuarii. Next base: position 219,130 of record NZ_ARQF01000020.1, on the reverse strand, counting down.
AAATAAACTTTCTGTTATGCCGCTAAGCGCCGTATCTAGAATCGCCAAAGGCAGTTGCTCACTATAACGCGCTGCAAAAGCGTAGGCTTCTGATGAGGTGCTAGCTATAAGACAGGGTTTTCCACTAGCAGTCTCAACGCCTTCCTTCAGCTGTGCTGCCATTGCTGAGTCAGTTACAGCAATGAGGATGTATTGCTTTGGTTCAGTGTGCATAACTGCATTGTTCAATATTATAAGAATGTTGTTATGGATATGCTGTCGTTTTGCTTACAGTCTGGGAGCAACTCTTTGAACAGAGCTTCAATATCCTGCGGGTCTGAATTTCGTAGAATTCTATCAATATGTTCAAAACTGGAAAGGTTATCAAAAAATGCTTTCACAAGCTGTGGGTCGAAGAGCTTTCCTGAGTTTTTACGGATAATAGCTGTTGTTTTGGCTAGGGAATAGGCTTTTTTGTATGGTCGTTCGGAGCGTAATGCGTCGTATACATCAACTAATCCAACGATACGGCCTTCAATTGGGGTACCGGACCCCTTCAGACCTCTCGGGTAGCCTGTACCGTCCCAGCGTTCGTGATGATTTAGAGCAATAAGTTGGCCGGTTTTAAGAAGGGGTGACCTGGAATTTGCCAGCAGCCTTGCACCCACCGTGGTGTGTGTCTTCATTATTTCAAATTCTTCTTTTGTTAACGGCCCCGGTTTTAGCAATATGGAGTCGGGTATGCTAATTTTTCCAACATCATGCATTGCTGCTGAGTTGTAGATTCGTAGGACTCTATTATTAGGAAGTTTCAGGGCATTCGCGAGGATTGCACTGAAAAAGCATATACGAATAACGTGGTGTCCAGTTGCTTCATCTTTGTACTCAACGGCTTGGGCAAGTCTATTTATTGTATCTACGTAAGCCAGTTCTAAATCTCGATGTGAATTTTTAAGTAGATTAATTGTTGTATGTAAGTCTTCTGCATATTTTATAAGTTGGTCATATGCTTCTTTTACTTTGGCTTCACAAGCATCGTTGTTAGACATAGTACGTATCCTTTATGCAGACATTAACTGCAACGCATAAGATTACAGGCTTGTTTAAAAAAGCTGTCTTGTAATCATATGCGCCACTCTTAGATATATACTATGAGAATAGCAGGTATAGCGGGTATTTTACCACAAATATGATGTGGAAATGGAAAGTATGTGTGTTCTTATCTTAATTATTGCGTGCAAAGAGTTGAACGTGTTTTAAGAGAGCAAGGGGACTGAACGGCTTGGTGAGGTATGCTACGGCACCGGATCGAAGGCTGTCATCTTGTAAGTCCTTTGAAGCCGTAAGCATTATAACAGGGCTCTTTATTGTTTCAGGGTCAGTGCTTAATATTTGTGTTGCAGTTATGCCGTTATATTCTCCGGGCATGTCTATATCCATAAGAATAAGGTGCGGAGAGATTTTTTTTGCAAGGGCAACGGCTTCCGGAGCTGTTTTACATTCTGCAACGTTAAATCCGTCACTTGAAAGGGTGATGCGTACAAGTGTCCTTATTTCAGGATGATCATCTGCAATAAGAATTGTTTTTTGCATAACCAACCCCGATACCTGAGTGTTAATATAAGCCCATAAAAAGAAACTGCCAGACGATTGTATCAAATCGTCTGGCAGTAGAACATGAAAAATATGTTGGTTACTCGTCGATGAAGGGGTGATCTAATTCTAGCTGAACGGGGTTGAGTTCGTAACCAAGCTCTTTTGCCATAAATTCAAGGGCAGTAATGTCTTTGGTTGCACGCATTATGTCGAGCAGAGTATCCGCGCCAAGCTTAGCACTCTGATCATACGGATTTAATTCACGCATCATTGTTGGGTAAGGTTTACCGATTTGTTCTGCTACCCACTTTGATTGTCGTGCGCCTAGAACCATGTTTTGTGTCACGCGAGTTACAGTTTCTCTCATAAAGCCATCCTTACTATCAAAGTTAGACGAATTGCCAATTACCATATATCCGCGGTCGTTGTGAGGTCCTGCGGATACTCTCCTACTCTGATATAAAATAAACCATATAGTTCATGATGCGTGAATTAGGCGCATGCTGTATTTTTGTATTGGGATTGTCCGTATTTTTATGGTAGGGTATAGTCTGATTACTACGCATATAAGGGTAGAAAAGGAGCATGGTTAGCGTGTTAACCAGATAAGTACATTGGCTATTTGTTCGTTTATATTGGGGGTAAAACTTAAAAGGTAGGCATGGTGATGGAAGAGTTGTATCGTGTTGTTTTAGCTGAAGATCATGTTTTATTGCGTGAGGGGCTGAAATCATTATTGCAAACGTTTAAAAACTTTACTGTAGTGGGTGAAGCAAGTGACGGGTATCAGGCTGTAGACTTCTGCGAAACTCAAAGTGTAGATTTGGTATTGATGGATTTGTCGATGCCGAAACTGGATGGCTTGAAGGCTACAAAAATAATTAAACGAACTCTTCCTGAAATCAAAATTCTTATTATTACTCAGTATGATGCCAACGATTATGTTCATTCTGCCTTATCTGCCGGAGCCGATGGCTATATTCTTAAAGATGCTACCAGTGAAGAATTCTTACTTGCAGTAAAAAGCGTATTAGAAGGAAAGACGTATATCTCCCCGGGAGTGGCCAATAGTGTTATCAGGGGGTATCTGAACGGTGGTACGGCAGCCGAAGGTGTGTCTCCGTTGGCAGAGTTGACCCCGCGAGAAGAAGAAATCTTTCAGCTTGTGGCAGAGGGATATAAGAGCAGGGAAATAGCAGACATGCTCGTGGTGAGTATTAAAACGGTTGAAAAGCACCGCTCCAATTTGATGCAGAAATTGTGTGTACATTCCGCAGCGGAACTTCGGGATTTTGCTGTACAGCAGGGCGTTATTTTTAAAAAACCAGACCTGACTGCATAACAGCTACTATATTATCCAAAATAAAAAGGGGAAGCATGTGCTTCCCCTTTTCTCGTATTGTCAGTGGATTCCGATTAGTTTTCCAATTGCTGGATACCGTCGAGAAGCCACATGGAGTCGTCTTTGTGGGCTTTTAAGAAATGCCACACTTCACGTACTTGCTCGGGGTGCTGTGCTGATTGATCTTCTCGCATAAGCACATCAAAGTATACAGTGGCAAGAATGCCTTCTGTGTCTTCTTTAACTTCAAGCAATCGTGCGTTAGACATAAGTATTTCAGTGCGTGAGGGTTCAGGATCTTCTTTCATCTGCTGTTTAATGGACTCAAATACTTCTGAAGTCGTAAACTGCTTAATGTCGTCAAGGTCCCGGCTGTCCCAGCTTTGTTGCAGGCGGTTGAACACTATTTTTGCACCTTTCAGGAAATCGTCAGTATCAAATCCTGCAGGTGTTGCCACCTCAGGCTGTACGTCTTGTGCATGGCTTCCCCCCGCAGGAGTGCTACGCAGGTTTGACCATGCATCCTGAGCTTGCCGCTGCATGTTTGAATAGTCGTCCTGAGGTGATGTATACGCTTGCTGTTGATTGTAATTCGCATGGCCTTCGCCTTGATAGGCCGTTTGCTGCGATTGCATTCTTCGAGACCGGAACATGTTACGGAGAAAGAAAAACGCTAATACCAGTAAGATAATATCAAAAAACCCTATGCCTCCAAAACCGCCACCGAAGAGTAAAGAGCCAAGCAATGTGCCGGCGAGAAGACCGCCGAACATGCCACCCCTGCCGCCGAAGAGGCCTCTACGAGGTTGTGCGGTGTTGGTCATAGCGGATTTTTTTTGGCTAAACGGAGTGCTGGGTACGGGCTTGGAAAAACTTTTGCTAAACATTGGCTTACTGCCAAAAGACCTACCCCCGCCAAAACGTCTGGCGTCTGCAAAGTCTGCCATACCGATAATAAATACGGCAGCTAAGACTGGGATAAGAAGTAAGGCAATAGGTCGAGTCATTTTCATACAGTTCTCCATGTAAGATATGTTCCCGTACCATGTAACTATAAAGAGGTATGAGTCAAGAGGGGAGATGCCTCAAAACTTTCTACTTCTGGAAACTATCAAACTTAATCCATGTAACTGCGCCTAATTCAACGGGCTTTTCTTTTCCTGAAGGTGCGGTAAGTGTGTAGTCAGCGGTAGTAAGCGCTGCAAATCCCCACCAGCCGGCTTTAGGGCAAGTTACTGTAAATATACCGTTGCTGTCTGTTTTCGTAACCAGAGTTACGTTATGTTCTGTCGGTGCGGTGAAGCCTTCTTTATTGTAAAGTTCGTATTCAACTTCAGCATTTGGTACTGGCTTGCCGTTTTTTAAAACCTGACCGGTAAAACTAGTACCTGCATATAATCCAAATGGACGGGTCAGAGGGATAATTTCTGTAGGCAGTCCTGCTGGTGCATCCCAGTCTTCTTCTGAGCCGAAGGCAGCAACATAGGTTTTTGTGTAGTGGATGATGAAGCAGTCTTCTTCCGGTTCCCAGTATGGAGTTGGTTCCAGAGCAAACTGGTATACGCCGGGACGTTTGAAGCGGAATGTGGTTTTCCATGCTCCTTCATTCATAACTTTCGTTTCAGTAAGCGTTGAAAGCAAATCAATCTTTTTACCGTTTGCAATAGCAAAAAATTGTTTCGGTTTTTCAAGCGTCATTCCAACGTTTTCAAATGGATGAGAGAATGAAACTGTAATGTTTGTACTACGTGCTTTTTGCGTTGCGACATTCGCATCAGGAATTATCATACCGAAGTGAGCAAATGCCGGTGTAGCGACAAGCATAAAGGTGATAAAAGTAAGAATGATAGTACGCATAACTGCTCCTATTGTTTTGAAAAAAATAGATATAGCTGAACACCTATGTCGTGGTTACACGATTTGAATAATCGTGTCATTACCAAAATAAAAAGACTAAAATGGTGCTATATGTATGATCAGTCGTGTTATGAGTAGATGTTTTTTTCTAATTTTTTATTAAAAAAACAAACTGTTATGCGTAATTTTGATTTGTAAAAAAAGTGGGCACCTTGCAACCGTGTTACTCCCCTAAGGGTAGTTGAATGATGCTGGAGAAGTGGGCATTTAATAATGCTGTTTTATAAGAGTGGGCATAGGAAAGGACATTTTTGCTCAGAGAAGGTGATGTGTCTTTATATGGTATTGCTGTAACCTGTTTTATCTGATCACGTTTTCAGGTTCAGGCGTTCGCGCCATAATCGCCACTTCAACCGAGCCTGCGCCACCGGAAAGAAGAGCTTTAGCTGCCTGGCGTAACGTTGAGCCGGTTGTGGCGATGTCATCTACAAGTAAGATATGGGTGTTTTTGAGTGCTGAAGGAATAGTTGCAGTGAACGCGCCGGAAAGGTTCCGGTTGCGTTCTTTTTTACTTAGGGTTGCTTGAGGTGTTGTTTCACGGTTTCTTTGGAGTAACTCGGGCATAAGGTGAGCGTTAATTTTTTGTGCGAGGAGTTTGGCGGACAGCATGCTCTGATTATGTCCGCGATGCAGTAGCCGTGAGCTATGTAACGGAATCGGTACAACTGCGGCAGGTGTAATTGCGAGAGGATAATATTTGGTTGCAAGCAATCGGGCAAGGGTAAGCCCTGCATCAAGCCTGTTATGAAATTTATGTTTGAGAAGCAATTCCCGCAGAATGCCTTCGTAGGCTCCGTAGAGTGTTATGTGTGTCCATGGGGGTGGTGTAATCATACAGGAAGAACAGCGCGATGGCGTTCCGGAAGCTTTTGCGTACAGCATGCCGCAGGATGGGCAATACCCTTGTGTACGCGGTGCCAGTTGCCGCAGACAATCCGGACATAGTTGTAGTGAAAGGCTCCATTGGTGATGGAGCCTTTCACTGTATTCAGTTTTTTCAGGTGTAGTGAGCTGCTCTTCGTAAAGAGAACGAAACGAAATATCCGTAAGAGGGCTGTATGGCGCAAAGCAAGATACGCAACGGGTTTCATCTAATCCCAGAAAGGCGGCAGTACTCTTGAGTAAAGCAAAAACACTATGCATATTCTGGTGTCCGGATATTATTTTTGAGTTGAATAAAGAGGTACAGTGTCGTTGCACGCTGCTTTAGCGTATTCAAGAATTTGTTCAACAGTCATTGGATCACTGGCTAGTTCAGTAGGGCCGTCTTTGCCATAAATAAGGAGTGGCTCAGCCAGCCTGATGTTGAACGGTGACAGAAAATATTTAAGTGTCAGTAGAGACCCCTGAAAGAGTTGGGCACCCACAGGACGTGCTGCAACAAGGCAAATGTATGCCTTTCTGGGGGGAAGAGAAAGGACGAACGGGTCGCGGTTGTGTTTTCGGAACCAGAAGCACTGACAGCGGTCGATAAATGTTTTGAAAATGGACGGCAGGTGGTAAAAATAAATCGGTGAACTGATAAATATTGCTGGTGCTTCTAAAAGCATAGAATAGAGTTCTGCACTTTCGTCTTTATCTTCCTGCACACATTTTGTGCTTCCGGGAACCGCGCATGCTTCGCATGCTGTACAGTGACGTATTGTGTAATCGCGCATAAACTGCGTCTGGGTATGTCCTCCAGCGGCTTCATACCCTTGAGCAAACAGTTTTGCGGCGGCGTCAGTGTTACCATTTTTACGGGCGCTGCAACCTAATATTTGAAGAGCATTCGTGAAAGATTGCGTTGAGTTCATGATCTCTCCTTTTAATTGTTGCAGAATTATTTTTTTGCAACACGCTCGCACAAAGCTGAAAGCTCTGTGGTGTCATCTGTTTGGATTTCGCAATGCCATTGAGGATATTTCTCCAATGCATACTCAAGAGGAGCATGTGAGTGAGGAGGAAGTAGAAGAAGGACTCTGTTCTTCTTCTGAAAACCGAGATAGAAACTTATCTCGAGTCCCAACCCTCAGCATCCATTCCGCAAATCTGCAACAGCAGTTTCTGTGTCTTCAATATGTGTCGTCATAGTAACTCCAGATTGATGACTAGTCCGTATAGTAACGTTTTTAATCCAACATGCTAATTTTATCTTAATGATTTGGCAGTATTTGTTTGTTCAGGCGCATAGCTTTGCGCCTGAACAAACCCATTAGCGTTGGAAATCAGAAAAATACGGGTTATTGATTTGTTCGTCATTAACGGAAGATTGTGGTCCGTGACCTGAATATACTACGGTTTCCGGTGGGAGTGTGAAGATTTTTTCTGTTACAGCTTTTTTCAGAACATCAAAATCACCACCCGGCAGATCTGTGCGGCCAACTGCGCGGTAGAATAATACATCACCTACAAAGACTGCCTTTGCGGCAGGGAAGTAAAAAGAAAGGCTTCCGGGAGAGTGTCCGGGAGTAGCAAGCACTTTACATTCTAAATCCATGAATGTGTGGTCGCCTTCATTAATGGAAGTAAAGCTGAACGGAGGAACTTTAGGAAAGCCCCACATACCGCCTTGGCCGACTTCTGAATCAAGAAGAAATACATCTTCACTGCCACTGATAACTGTTGCACCCGTTGCTTCTTGCAGTGCTTTGATTCCGTACAGATGGTCAAAGTGAAAATGGGTAACAAGAATATGAGTCAGAGTCAGATCTTCTTCTTTAAGAAAATCGATAACTGCAGTTGGTTCTCCGCCCGGATCAACTGCAACAGCTTTCCCTTCGTGGGAAAGAACGTAGCAATTTGTCTCAAGCGGGCCTAAAGGGAATGTTTTTACTTGCATTAAAATTGCTCCAGCATAATATCTTTCAGCGGTTTGCGTGAGGCAGTTCCCTCCTGCGCAGGTTCGCCGATGGCAATAAAAGTTATGAATTCATATTTGTCAGAATCGAGAGAGAGAACATCAAGAACCTGTTCGGCATTATTCATCATTTGTCCTAACCATACAGAGCCAAGACCAAGGGAATGTGCTGCAAGCATGATATTCTGGACACAAGCGCCAGCAGACTGATGATCTTTTAGTTCATGGTACAGGCTGCTTTTGTCGAGAAAAACGCCAATCATCAGAGCAGCATTATGTACGATATGTGAGTAGATCGTGCAATCTGCTAATCCGTCAATTCGTGGATCATTCCGGCGGATAGCAATAAAACGGAAAGGTTGATTGTTTTTGCCGCTGGGAGCCCATCGACCGGCTTCCAGCATGGCAGTAATCTCTTCACGGCTAACTTCACGATCCGTATACTTGCGTATGCTGCGACGTTCTCGTAATGCTGTAAGAACAGGATTGGACATGCTGTCTCCTTATTTTATTTTATACTACAGCTTGTTATGGTGCGTAGTTATTCTGGTAGCGTGTTTTTTTATTTAATACCACAAGGTACAGTTAGTGAAAAAGTTGACGTAGCAACCCGAAAAATAAGACATAATGCAACGGATGCTTTTCATTGTGGTGTAACCTATGTATAAAAAATGGTTATGAAAACGCAAATAGATATTCTGAATTCAGAGCGGACACAATTAAGCAGATATGATCTCATAACCTATGAGCATCTACTCGCTGAATCGATCAAATCTATTATCAATTTTTCATCGTACAGTTTGTATTTTCCTAGAAAAATACAAAGTCTTGAGGCTATATGGGATGCAAAAGAAAAAAAGCTTTTGCTCCCTCTTGTCATGAATAATAAATTTTACGGGCAATTTGTGGCCAGAGGCGTGACCATTCGCGCGCCAAAGACTCTGGTTTCAACTCTGCCGGCAGTGGCAACACTGGCTCTTGAAAAGATTCAGGGCGTAAAGTCCAGCATAACCAATGCGCAAAACGGATTGTTTACCCGCGACTATCTGCATCATGCAGCTAACCGTGAAATTAGCATGATCCGTGAAGGCTTTCATCTTTCCGGAGAACGGCGTACCGCAGGGAGTGAAGAGTATCGTGCCACCGTCGGTGTCGTGTTGCTTGATCTTTCAGGTCTTCGTTCTGTTGAGACAGAATTTGGTCATCTCTTTGCAGAAGAGTTGGCTGTGCAGTTTGCAGATTCCCTGAAATCTGTCGCGCCGGAGCAGGCTTTTGTGTGCAGCAGTGGTGATTATGAATACGCAATTCTTATACCGGCCGGTACATCGAGCGCGTGCAGAAAAATTGCAGCTGAAGCCGTCCGTACTCTTCGGTCTGTTCAAAAAGTTCATAGCATTACAGAACATCGTGTAGGCGTTGATATAGCTGCAGGGTATGCTGCTTTTCCTCAGGATTTTGAGGGCGCACAGTTTGAACTGAAGAGTGAAGAGCAAAGCCGCTTGTTGCTCCGCAAATCACGTATCGGGGCAGGTGTAGCAAAACGTCTTGGTGAATCTCTTCTTATTCCGCATGTACTTGGCTTTAACCGTTTGTTGCACGAAGGTGGAACTATTCGTGAAGTACTTCCTGTCAACCGTGTAGTGGTTGATGTGGGGGGGGCAATGGGCGCACGCGAAGGGCAGCGTTTTTCAATCTGGTCAAATAATTATGACTCCACGTACGCCAACGGCGTCCCCGCAGATTCTCTCATTAACAGACACCCTCTCTATAAAGGTGAACTTGTGCTCATGGAGGTTCGTGAAGCAGACTCTATTGCAGAGATTATGCATATGGGCGATCCTACATGGGCAGTGGAACCAACCGATACCATCAAGTTGTTGCCGGAAGAAAAAGGCATTGGCGTAACAGTTGAGAAGGATAAAGAGGCTGAACAGCTTGATTCGCTCACAGGGCTTTACAAGCACAGAGATTTTATTGCCCGATTCACTAAAGAACGGGAAGCGACCGATTCTTTCGCGCTTGCGCTTATTCGTCTTTCCCGTATTCCGCACGTGCAAGGTGGTGCAGGGGAACAGGTTTTAGCGGAAGCAACTCAGCAATGCCGTGATATTTTGGGTAATGATATGATTGGCGGCAGATATGGTTTAAACTCCCTTATCTGTTTCTATCCGGAAGGAAAGCCGGAGTTTGTGCAAATCCTTTTTAACGAGCTGTGTGAACGGTTGTTGACAAATTTAGGGATCGAGGCGGCAGTGGGTATTTTCTGTTATCCTTACCTCGATTATCGTAAAGGTGATGCGTTGGAGTGCTGTTTGAAAGCGCTCGAATATGCCATGTTGCTTCCTGTTCCCCGTGTCGGGATTCTTGATTCGCTTGCGCTCAACATCAGTGCAGACAAGCTGTATTCCAAGAATGACTCTTTTGGTGCCATTGAAGAGTATAAGCGTGCGCTGCTTGCAGATGAAGATAATACTATGGCGTGGAACTCTCTTGGAGTGTGTTACGCGGGGTTAGGGCGTCCGGAAGAGGCGCGTAAGCATTTTGAAGGTGCTCTTGCCCGTGATGAAGACGATGTGATGGCTTTGTATAACCTCGGTCATATATCGCAGACTCTCGGTAATTTTAAAGCTGCCCGCAAATACTATGACAACTGCCTTTTGCATGATGAGAAGCATTTTTTCTCTATTATCCGCCTTGGACAGGTGAATGAAATGGAGAACGATTTTTCCACAGCGCGTATGTTCTTTGAACGTGCCCGTGCCTTGGAAGAAAATAAACCTCTTGTGGAGCGTAACTTTGCCCGCTTATGCATGAAGGAAGACAATCCGGATAAAGCTCGTGAACATCTTCATCAGGCGTTACTCTATAATCCACAGGATGCGGTTGCACTGGAGTTAATGGCGCGAATTTATCTGGATGGGGGAGAGGATCCTGAAATTGCAGAGGTGCTTGCCAGACAGGCAGCAGCATTGCGACCGGATTTTAAAGGAGCATGGCTCCAGCTTGCCCGTGCGTTAGAAGCATGCGGCAAAAAACAGGATGCGCATCAGGCGCTTGTGAAGGCAGGAGAATTGTAGTGCTCCAGCGTTTGAAGGCGTTTTTTTCTTCGCCATATATTGTAGTACCAATCGGTGCCTTAATTATTAGTTTTTCGCCAGTGTTGGTGCGTTTAACCAGCGTGTCTCCTGACAGTTCTGCCTTTTATCGCGTATTGTTTGGTGGCATCACCCTTATGATTATTTCTTTTATCAGGCGCGAACGTTTCTCTGTCCCCCTTCGTATATGGGGGCTGGTGGTACTGGCAGGGCTATTTTTTGCTTTTGATCTTAAATGCTGGCACCGCGCCATCGGTTACGTTGGGCCGGGGCTGGCAACTATTCTGGGTAACCTGCAAGTCTTTGCCACGGCTGCATTTGGTGCACTTCTTTTTAAAGAAATAATATCCAAGCGGCTCATCGTAGCGTTGCCGTTAGCCGTAATCGGTTTATTCCTTCTTATTGGTCTGGACCTGCACGAAGTGTCTTCAGATATTTTATGGGGACTCCTTTTCGGATTTCTCACGGCCGTGTCCTATTCTTGTTATTTGATTTGTTTACGCCAATCGCAGTTTACAGAAAAAAAGCTGCCCTTGTTTGCTAACATGGGCATAATTTCTCTCATAACAGCTCTAAGTGTCGGCGTATCCATGGGGGCAACAGGTGATTCATTCGTTATCCCAACAGTCAGCGATTGGTTTTACCTCATTCTTTATGGCGTATTTTGCCAAGGAATAGGCTGGGCATTTATATCCAAGGGACTTCCGAAGTTGCCGGCTGCCATTGCAGGGCTTCTGATGCTCTTACAGCCTGCTCTTGCTTTCGTATGGGACGTCATATTCTTTAAACGTCCTACAGGTACCCACGGTCTTGTCGGTGTGGCACTTGTCCTTTTTGCCATCGGTATGGGAATATATGGACAGCAGGCTGTTGCTAGGAGCAAAGAGTAATTCAGTTTTTGAAAAGACGTTGACGGGGCTCTGGCTATTTTTCGACACTGCCTTTGGCAATGTTGTTTTCCCAGTTCCCTTTTGGAAAAAAATATTAGGCTGAAAATACAAGATAATACTGTATTTGCGTGACGTAATTTCACTGATTTTAATAAGAAAGGCTGTCCTGATTATGCAGGGCAGCCTTTTCTTTGTTCTTAGAAGAGTATGCGAGGTATTGCAAAAGATGAGCTACTCTCGCAAGTAAAAGCTGTTAGGAGAGTCCTGATTGCGACAGTGCAACGGGATACTCTGCCGTCGGAGATAAAATAAAAAAACTAGTCCGTCACAAAGATTGGCAGGTCAGGCATTGGTTTGCCTGAGATTTCGAAGGCTTTTTCCAGCAGAAGCTGGATTGCGTATTCGCCGTCTGCACCGAGTTCCATAGAGAATTCGTTTACGAAGGTTGCGATGTGTTCTTTGATGACGTTGTCGTCCATTTCTTGCGCATGTTCTTTAATGTACGCGGTGGCTTCTTCCGGGTTCTGCTGAACGTAGGCAAGGCTTGCGCGGATAGCTTTTTCCAGTTGACGAGCCACGTCCATTCCGAGATCACGGCGAACGGCGATTGCCCCGAGTGGGAGTGGCAGGTTTGTTGTATTTTCCCACCATTGACCTAGGTCGAGTACTTTTTTGAGCCCGAAATTTTCGTAGGTGAAGCGTCCTTCATGGATAACGACACCTGCGTCTACGGTACCAGCCTGCACTGCCGGCATAACCTCATCGAAAAGCATTTCCACTCGTTCTCCTTTCAGTGAATTGTTAAGCGAAAGGAGCATGTTTGCTGTGGTGAGTTTTCCGGGGATTGCAATTTTCTTGTCTGCTTCTCTGGCGGACTGAAAACAGGTGTCCTGCTTGGTGACAATAATTGGACCGCAGCCTCTGCCGAGTGCGCCACCGGTGCGAAGCAGGATGTATTTGTCGAGGCAATCTGTCACGGAGGCTACAGATAATTTAGTTACAGCGATATCACCTTTGCGTGCGCGGACGTTTAAATCTTCAACGTCTGCCATGTACATTGTGAAATCGAAGGGAAGGTCTATCTTCTTATTTGCAAGGGCATAGAAAATCCATGTGTCGTTAGGGCAGGGAGATATGCCGAGTTCTAATTGCATAAAATCCTCGGGTTGTAAGGGGTTCGTTTTTTTTATAGATAACGCACGTAGCACGATTTGTTTGTGTATATTCTTACGGTTGACATAGCTCGCATGCAAGCAGATACTCAGCCCGCCGAAGACCACACGCAGGTGTTGCTGCACGCCTTTTATACGGTGTATTTATTGTTAGGTAAATTGGAACGTTTCGATTTGTTTTTCATACTGCGGTAGCAACAAGACATCGGGATATTGTCTTTCGATAAAGTATGGTGCGTGGTTGTTTAAGTAGACATCTGGAGACCGTGATTATGTTAGATGCTGGTTACTATGCTCGTCTTGGACTGGGCAGTATATTTGAAAAGGTTATGAACGGTGAGCGCCTGTCCATTGAAGATGGAAGAGAACTGTTTGCCTGTGAAGATATAAATGCCCTTGGCGCCTTGGCGCATCATGCGCGCACTCGCATGCATGGGGATTCCACATATTATGTTCTTAATCGTCACGTAAATTACACAAATGTTTGTGTAAACGCTTGTCTTTTTTGTGCTTACCAGAAAGAAAAAGATGAGCAGGAAGGTGCATTTCGTCTGAGTATAGATGATATTATCACTAAGCTCGATCCTAAAGACGGTCTTCCGTATGATGAAGTGCATATAGTCGGTGGCTGTCATCCAAAGCTGCCACTGAGCTTTTTTGAAGAGGCTATTGCACGCATCAAAGCTACCTACCCAGAGACTATTGTTAAAGCATTTACCGCGGTAGAGATTGCCCATTTTGCTAAGCTTGAAAATATTTCTACTCTGGAAGTACTTGAGCGCCTGAAAGCTGTCGGCCTGGAAGCCATGCCGGGCGGTGGCGCAGAAATTTTTGCACCTGAAGTTCGTGAAAAAATTTGTCCAAGAAAAGCAACAGCTGATGAGTGGCTGAGAGTAGCTCGTGAAGCACATACTCTTGGAATTACCTCAAACTGTACCATGTTGTTCGGACATCTTGAATCAATTGATGATCGTTTGGATCATCTTGATAGATTGCGCAAACTGCAGGATGAAACTGCCGGCTTCTCCTGTTTTATTCCCCTTCCATTCCTCACAGAAAACAGCATGCTTGAATTGCCTGAAGAACGCGAAGGTAAGCATACTGGACTTGATAAGCTCCGTACTATCGCTATTTCCCGTCTCATGCTCGATAATATTCCTCATATTAAAGCATATTGGGTGATGCTCGGCGTCAAGCTTGCTCAGGTTGCGCTGCACTTTGGTGCTGATGATATGGACGGAACTATTGTTGAAGAAAAAATTGGTCACGATGCAGGAGCGCAGTCAGATCAGGCTATGACGATCCCGCAACTCGAAGAGATGATTGTTCGTTCCGGCTTTAATCCGGTACGGCGCAACAGTTTCTTTAAGCCAGTTAATGCTAAGCAGGAGGCGTAGGCATGTTTGTTCATAGTCCATTTCATGAAAGTGACGCCGTAGTCGAAGTTTCTAAAAAGGTGCTTCGTGGTGCCCGTATTGATCAGGGTGAGGCGAGTGTTCTGTATAACGAAGCAAGCTTGCATACTCTTGCATACCTTGCAAACAACGTACGTTTTGCAAAACATCCTGAGCGGGTTGTGACATATGTGGCTGACCGCAATATCAATTATTCCAACATTTGCAGCTGTGCATGTCGCTTCTGTGCATTTTTTGTTGCACCGGAAAAAGCCGAGACTGACGGTGGTTATGTCATCAGTCGTGAAGAACTTGGTCAGAAAATCGAGGAAACCATCGCTCTCGGTGGTACTCAGATTCTTATGCAGGGCGGGCATCATCCTGACCTGACCATGGAATTTTACGAGGATATGATTCGCTGGATTAAAGATACGTATCCTTCTATTCACGTGCACGCGTTCTCTCCGCCGGAGATTGTGTTTTTTGCGGAAAATGAGCAATTGCTCGTGAAAGATGTTATAGCGCGTCTTCGTGCTGCCGGTCTCGATTCTATTCCGGGGGGCGGTGCTGAAATTCTTGTCGATGAAGTTCGTAAACGTGTTTCTCCTAACAAATGCAGCGCAACGCGTTGGCTAGCCGTGATGGAAGAAGCTCACTACCAAGGGTTGAATACAACTGCGACTATGATGTTCGGACATGAAGAAAAGCCGGAAGACCGCATCGAGCATCTGTTTGCAGTACGTGAAGTGCAAGACAGAACCAACGGTTTTACTGCCTTTATCCCTTGGACCTTCCAGCCGGGGAATACCAATATTTCTTGCCTTCCTGAACCTAGTGCCGGTTATCTTCGTGTGCTTGCTATGTCCCGAATTGTTCTCGATAACATCGACAACATTCAGGCATCATGGGTTACAATGGGACCGGAGATTGCACAGCTTTCTCTTTCCTACGGTGCAAATGATTTCGGTTCATTGATGATTGAAGAAAACGTTGTTGCGGCGGCAGGTACTTCTTTCCGTCTTACTCGTGAGGAAATTCATTCCATTGTTGAAGCTGCTGGATTTACTCCAAAGCAGCGTACTATGGACTACTCACTTGTCGAAGATAAGGAAGCTTAGCCCGTGCAGAAGTCGTTAAAAAAATTGCGGGTAGGACGTATTCGTTATTTGAACGTGCTACCAATCTATCATCCGCTGGAAACCGGTTTGCTTGGAGAAAATTTTGATCTCGTATACGGAACTCCGGCAGAACTGAACGAGCAGATGGATGCAGGGAATCTGGACGTTTCTTCCTGTTCTTCTTTTGAATATGCACGGCATCCTGAAAAATATTTTCTTCTGCCAGATATTGCTATAGGCAGTGCCGGACCAGTTATGAGTGTGCTGCTCATAAGCCAGAAACCCATATCTGAGCTTGGCGGGGAAGAAATTCTTACAACAGCGCAGTCTCATACGTCAGCAGCGCTCCTGCGTATGCTGTTCCGGGATTGTCTGAAGCTTGATGTATCTTATAAAACTGGCTCCGTATCCGATTTTATTGATCAAGGTGACCTGCCGACAGCCGCCCTCTGTATCGGTGACGAAGCATTACGACTCAGAAATGACGACCGTTACCCGTATCGTCTTGATCTCGGTGAAGCATGGCGCGAATGGACAGGACTTCCCTTTATTTTCGGCGTCTGGATAGTCTCTCGAAAATCTGTCGAATCCGGTTGTTTCACTCAAGATCCTGCAGAACTTTTCAGAAATGCAAAGAACTGGGGTGATGAGAATATTGAACAAGTAATCGGGCTTGCAGAAAAAGCAGGGTATATGGATACAGAAGGGTTGACCCAGTATTTCCAGAGCCTTGTTTATGACCTCGGCGAGGAAGAACAAAAGGGGTTACGCCTGTTCTTTAAACGTCTTGCAGAAGCAAAGGAAATCCCATCAGTGCCGGAGCTTGAATTCTATTCGCATCAGTGTTGAGTCAGGTTGCGATATATTGTTGGTTCCGACGGCGCTTACCAGCAGGGCATTAAGACCTTCTCTGTAGAAAGGTTCTTAAAAATCTCCAAAGACTTTTAACTGCGAGCTTGGTTCGTTGTTTATAGAGCTTCGCGGCTTGAGCTTCATTACCTTTCTGATAATAAAAAGGCTGCCTTACATGTAGGGCAGCCTTTTTCGTGGAAAGTCAGTGGGGTATAAGCCGTGCGAAAACTGGAACTAATGGATGTTTTTCGTATGTAAATTTTTTAGGAGATTCTTAAAAAGCACTTTTTCAAAGCGGTAGCTGTTCTCGAAGAATGAGTGATTATAGATAGCGACAGTGTAACAGGGGGCGTAATCCGCCGGAGGCAAATGTCGGAGACATAAAAAAGCGTCGTAGACTCGCCGAAGGCAACAGCTTTCGAAGACAGCTTATCTTAGCGGAATCCGTAATTCCGTAAGCAGTTCATCTTCAGGGGTATTGGAAGGCGAGTTGAGGTAAATTTCGAGCGGTGGATTGTTTGTGAGATTTTCGCCGGAATCGGGGAACCAGCTACCCAGTATAGCTGCAAACGTTTTGGCTATGTTGCGGTATGACCCTTTGTGGGTGCAGCATGCGTAGCGTCCACCAGAGATGGTGTACTTTTGCACTTCGTTTGAGACTTCAAAGTCGTTTGGGATCTCCATGCAGGCGTCATACCGGAGTTTTTCCGCTGGCGTTGTCCGCGGGTCGTCGTGTGTTATGCCTATGACTTGTCTGAATGTGCCGTAGAGACCGTGTTTCCGTGCCCATGTGCAGAGAGTGGAGAAAGCAACTTCGCACTCGCTGTAGGGACCTATATGGCGCACCGCTGCTACGGTTATGGGTGCACAGGTTTTGATAGATATTTTTGGTGCAGATTGTGGCATGACAGTATTCATTAATTTGCCTCCAGATAAAGAACCATAGTTTGGCTGTAGTTTTCTGAATTGTAGTGGTGAGAAGTTGAACCGTTTTTTGAATGCGCGCGAAAATCCTTCTTGCGATTCGTACCCTGTGTCCAGAGCAATATCTATGAGTGATGTTTCGGAGAAAAGTAGCTGGTTCGCTGCACGCTGTAGACGCAGGCGGCGTTGATATTCTTTTACTCCTTCACCGACTATTCCTGTAAAAATAGAGTGAAAATAGAGTGCGGAATATCCGCATGATGCTGCCAGAGATTCAAGAGGAATATTTGAATCAAGGTGTTCCTCTATGTACCGTTGTGTCTGCGCTATCTGCTCGCGAATATGTACTTTCTTCGTATTCATCTGGTTCTCTTTATCACGAAGCAAATTGTGTTTCTTGACCGTTTTTTGGAAAAATGACGAAGAGGTATTTTTTAGGCAGGATAAATCCTGCCCGTAAAGGAAGCTGTTAATTTCTGAAGCCGTGCAGGAAGCCGGCATCGTAGAGTTTTGAAAAATGTTCTTTATTGTCTTCACCCGGGAGAACAAGAAAGACTGTCTGACGAGTTAAGTTGTGTTCTGCAACAGTTTCGCAGACGTTGCCGATGGTTGTGCGGATAATTTTTTGTTCAGGCCAGCCTACACGGTAGGCGATAACAACCACAATATCATCTTCGAGGCCGCCGACGCGCAGTTCTTCCACGAGCCGTTCAGGATGCGCAGCAGAAAGGTAGACTGCCATTGCGCAGCGATGTTTTGCCATGTCGCGCAGTTTTTCTGTTTCCGGCACAGGAGTGCGCCCCTCAAGGCGGGTGATGATTACTGACTGTGACTCTTCCGGTACAGTAAGGGACGTTGCGGATGCTGCTGCGGCTGCAAAGCTGGCTGTTACACCGGGAATGGTGCCATAGCCGATATCTTCTTTATCCAACAGACGCATTTGTTCGCGGATGGCACCGTACAGGCTTGGGTCACCAGTGTGTACACGGGCGACGGTGCCGCCGTCACGGACGGTTTTTACAACTGCGGCATGCGTTTCTTCCAGATTCATTGAAGCAGAATCCATAACCGTCGCAGATGGTTTTGCACCTTCGATGATGACGGGAGGAACAAGTGAACCTGCATATAATACTAGGTCTGCTTCAGCGATCATACGGGCGCCTTTAAGTGTGATGAGCTCAGGATCTCCGGGGCCTGCACCGATAAACCATACAGGGGCTGTCTTCCATTCAGGGCGTGTGGTCGTCATGTATATTCCGTTAGCTTGGTTCTAGTCTGATTGTTTTTCAGGCACTGGCTTGCGTGCGCTGATGATGAATATCGGGTTCATGCTGTCAAGCCGGATGTCTCCTGCTAGTGGACTGGATACAGAGGCTTGGATCATTGTGACGTCGTATTCCCATCCACAGGACTTAAAGTGGTTCTTTGCTGTCTCAAGGCTGGAAAGAAGAGTACAGTTTACAACGATAAGACCGTGTTGCTGCAGACGTTCACAGAGTGATGCGAGGAGGGCGTTGTCAGAACCTAGTCCTCCTCCGATAAAGATTCTGTCCGGCGTTGGTAATCCCTCAATGCATGTTTGCGCATCACCATGCAGAATGTCCACGTTGAGGGCTCCGAACCGCGCGCGGTTTTTGCGAATAAGATCTACTCGTTCGCTTTTGCGCTCAACAGAATATACGGCACCTTTGGATAAAAGGTGAGCTGCTTCTATGCTAACTGAGCCGCTTCCTGCTCCAATATCCCACATGATGTTCCGTGGTTCTAATTCCAGCATGCTGAGTGATGCTGCGCGTACAGGGCGTTTGGTTATCAGTTTGCGCTCGGTAGCAAACTGCGTATCCGGAATCCCGACGCGTAAAGGCTGTTCTGGATGGCCTGTACGTTTAATAAGTACGGCGTTGAGTCTGGAGAAGCTGCGACAGCTTGCTTCATCCAGAGTACAGTTGGTAATTTTTTCGTTATCTGTCCCCATGTCCTCGAAGATACCAATGTTGAACCATGTAAGCCCCCTGTCTAATAATTTTTGGGCAATAACCGCAGGTATATTGGTGTCATCTGTAAGCACGGCTACGTGGTCGCATTGCATAAGTGCTGTGTAGAGTGGGGTGTAGTCGTTGCGTCCGTGCAGGGACAGCATGCGCATGTCCTGCCATGAAACTTTTGCTCGTGCTGCAATAGCTTGGATAGTCGCGGTGTTTGGGTGGATAACCACATTTTCAGAACCGAACTTTTTAATAATACTGTCACCGATGCCATAGAACAAAGGATCACCGTCAGCAATGACAACAACCTCTTTGCGTGCGTTATAGCTGGCTTCTATCGCATTAAAAACATTGGATAGTGGTGATGTGATAGGGATAGTTTCTGCATCAAGGTCGGCGAAAGCGGCTAGTTGACGTTTGCCCCCCACAAGCACATCAGCGGTTGTGATTATTTGTTCGTGAAGTTCAGGAAGTGTGTCGGGATCAATCCCGAGACCAACGACATGAATAGCCATACTATCTCCAGCAGGTTTCCGTGTGTAATATTTTTGCAGCATTACACAACAGTGAGCAGGGTGCCATCAAAATCAAATAAATAGACAGAAATTTCAACATGTTCTTTAGCCCATGCCCGTGCGGAATCGCGAGCTATGGTTGCTATGTAGCGCAGCGCAACGTCCCTGTTTGGATCACCATTAATGATGTCAAGAACTTGCCTTGCTGTGTTGGCTCCTTCAATTTCAGGGAGTAACGTCTCGGCAATTCCCGCTTCACGGCACCATTGGGCGAGCAAAACAAAATCGATAGGTGAGGTCTTTGCGTGGGTGTAGGCGTGTCCTTGTGCCAGCTTCACCAGTTTTCCGAAAAAGCATGACCAAGCAGCGCATTTGAATCCCTTATCCGCAGCCGATTCCAGAGAGAATTGTACAAAATCTGCCGCTTGCACAAAGGCAAGTTCTTTCCAATCGGGTAGAGCCTCCATAAGCAAACGTTCACTGCGTCTACCTGTGGAAAATCCAATGCATTCCACTCCTGCCGCAAGAGAGACATCCATACCTTGCAGGATGGTCGCCTTCCATGAACTATGGCTATAGGGTTTCACAGTTCCACGGGTTCCAAGAATAGAGATGCCGCCGAGAATTCCGAGTCGGGCGTTCATCGTGTTTTTTGCCCGCTCTTCACCTTGAGGTACTTCTATACGGACATAAACGCCGCCTGTGTATCCAGCTTCAGCACATGCTTCTTGTACTGCTGCTTTTATTTGTTCCTGTGGTTCCGGATTAATTGCAGGATTTCCTGCCGGTACGGGTAATCCAGGGAGGGTTACTTGCCCGACGCCTTTCCCGCCTTCAAGGATGATACCTGTACTGTCAGGGAGCAACGATACATGTGCTTCTATGTGTAGGCCATTGGTCGCATCTGGATCGTCACCGCCATCTTTGATAACACTTCCGACAGCCCCGTTTTTTTCAAGACGGACACTATGAACAGGGATTTCTAGTCGTTCATTTGGTGTACCAGTAGCCCCGTTTTCCTGTAAAAACGGTGGAAGTGCAATCTCCAGCGTGGTGACAATTTCTTGCGTAAGCAATAAACGGAGTGCTGCACCTGCTGCTGCTGATGCAGACGAACCTGTTGTATAACCTTCTCGTAGTCTCTTTTCTGCCATTTGTAATGTATACTGCTGAGTAGTGGAAATTGCAAAAAAAATAGCTAGCGCGATATCTATAAGATATGTCTATTGCTATAGATAAAACTGATGCAATAAGGTGATTGTGATGGGTATTATCGATTTGATTAAAAACATCAGGGTGATAAAAATGTGATTATGATTGTACCCGACAATTTTCCTTCTTGTATTTTTCAACGTGCGACAGCTGTACTGGTTGTGCGCATTTTTCTTGGTTCCGTTTTTATATACGCGGGAGCCGGAAAACTTTGGGATTTACACGGATTTGCAATTATCATTGAAGAGTTTGGCGTGCTTCCTTTGGGGCTGCTTCCCTTTGTTGCTGTTGGACTTCCCGTGCTCGAGATCCTTGCCGGTGTCGGGCTTGTTTGGAACGTGCGAGGAAGTTTGACTGTGATCACTGCTATGAACCTGATGTTTATGGCAGTACTTGGCTACGCCATGTATAAAGGGCTTGTTATTGCAGACTGCGGCTGTTTTGCTGCGGGTGAAGTGCCTTCCGGATATGATGATGGCAGTGCGTTACGGGACGCATTCATACGGGATGTCGGCTTGTTGTCGGCTTGCTGTTTTTTATTTGTTTCTTCTATGCGAAAGAAACAGGGCGTTAAGATTTTGTAGCTGTTGTAAATAAAACTGTATGCTGAATTGGAGTGTGCTGTGCGTAAGATTTTCGTATGCTGTGTACTGTTGGTTGGGGTTATGATGTTGAGTGGTTTTATGGGAATTGGAGACTCTGAAGTTGAGCTTGAAGCTAAGGCTATTAAGCTTGCCAAAGAAGTGCAGCGTGGTGATTACAACGTCATTTCTTCGCAGGAATTGAAGGATGCGCTTGGCAAAGATAACATACTTGTTATTGATACCATGCCATATGAAGCTTCTTACAAAAAGAATCACATTCCCGGTGCAAAACAATTTTTATTCCCAGTTCCAGAGATGAACGAATGGGATGGTAAAGAAACCGGTGGCAAAACTCAGGCTGACTTCGTTGCATTGCTTGGTGCAGATAAAGATCGCATGCTTGTTTTCTACTGCGGTTTTGTAAAATGTACCCGTTCTCATAATGGTGCCATGTGGGCTCGTAAACTTGGTTATACTAATGTTTACCGTCATCCTGGTGGTATTAAAGCATGGAAAGAAGCCGGATACCCTGTAGATGAAGTTAAATAAGTACGCTGAAGCGTCATTTGCTGATGCTGAATTAACTCCTGAGGCAGCAGCCATTGTTGAAAGGCTGAAGCTTCAGGCAGAAAATCTCTTTGAGACTCGGGCATTGTTGTGTGCCGAGGCTGTTCTGGTCACTCTGAACGAAGCATTTGATGGTTCTCTTTCTGAAGAGCAGGCCATTAACCTTGGTTCGACTTTTTGTATGGGAGTGGGCAGTGCTGGTTGTATGTGCGGGGCACTCGCAGGCGGACTTGCTTCTGTAGGCATGTTCACTGGCAAAGGGCGTCTGGCAACAAGCAACGCGCACGCACGTGAGTGTGGAAAAGATTTGCATGATGCTTTTGTGAGAAATCATAAGACAACGTGCTGTCGTACGCTTACCAGAAATTTTAAAGAGGATGCAGCAAAGCATTTTGCGCAGTGTACAATGCTTACAGGGAATGTAACTGAACTTGCTGCCCGTATTATTATTGCAGAACGTTGTGGAGTAATTTCTGAAAAAACAGCGCGTAAGCCTCTTTCGAAGGCTCATGTTCTGGGGATGCGAGTAGGAAATATTTTTCGAATTCTGCGTAAAAAATGGGTAGCTGGCTGCCGGTAACATACTCGTTATAAGCTGATAGATATGAATAAAAAAAGCCGTGTGCATTGCATACGGCTTTTTTTATTCATTGGGGAACGGGAAAAGGGTTGGCGAACCGACAGGGTGTGGGCATGCCGGTTCGCCGACCGAGAGATATTATATATGTTGCAGGCATATATGAAAGACAGAGGAGAAGACCGCTGTTCTCTCGGTAAGCAGTCTGCCAAATGCGGGCTAGCTGATGACAGACTGGAGTGGCAATGAGCGCACCCGAAGGTGCTGCAGAGAGAAATTTTGAGTTACATTAAGTAACGTATGCAAGTTGTACACTCAATCAATAGCGCTAGCAAGTTAAAATTGTAGTGCTACTTACGAAAAATATGGCGACAAATATTTAATAATGATTGATTATAGCCGGTTAAAATATATTTGAAAAAAAAGTAAAAGAGCATTTTTGTGTTGCCTGTACGTGTTAAAGAAGGGTGTCACATAACTTTAGATTAAGCTTACTCCATATTTACAAGGACAACTTTCAATCGAAGCTGCTTCAACTAAGCAGTTTTTTTCCCAGTGAGTTATTCGGTCTGTAATAATTTTTAAAAATGTTTTTGCACTCTCAGGGTCTTTATCAAGTTCACTTAAGCCCTTTGGACGTGGAAGAATAAGACACATTGCAGCTGTGATTGCCTGAACAGAAAAAAGACGCTCGGTATCGGCGAGAAGCGCCAGCGTACCGAAAATACGTCCTTGAGTAATAGTTCCATGTGTGCTCGATTTGTCCACATAGCTATGTTTTACTGAAAGTGAACCTTCAATAAGCAGATAGGCTTTGTTGTCGATGTCGCCTTGATGAAAAACATGTTCTCCAACCTGATAATGCATTCGTTTGACGAGCAGAGCATAGGAACGAAGACGTTCGAGCGGCACTTTGGAAAAAATTTCAGCTTTAAGCAGCAAGTCGAGATTTTGATCATATTCACAGGATGGGGGCTTTTGACTGGTTTCCATATCTTCTCCCGAGTTCTTTATAGTTAGTTAGCACCATGCACGAGTTCGTAAAGAGCGCCTTTTTTTTCCATAAGTTCAACATAGGTTCCTTTTTCCACAAGCTTTCCGCTACGCAGCACTGCCACTTTATCGTACCCCGGTAAGGTGTCCAGACGGTGTACAACAGAGAGAATAGTTGCTTTGCCTTTGAGCATCCTTTCCATAATATTTTGTATGCGGGTCTGTGACGCATTATCCAAGGCGGAAGTGGCTTCATCGAAAATATAAATAGGTGGTTGTTTGAGGAAAGCTCGTGCAAGGGCAACTTTTTGACGTTGACCGCCTGAAAGATCTTCGCCCATGTTACCAACATTGTGTTCCAAACCTATCTGCAGGACTGTTTCCAATACGCCTTCAATAATAAGCAACTGGTTCATGTGTTGCTGGACACGTTCTTCTGCTCCTGCGTTATCAAGTTTGATGTGACCGTACGCAATGTTGTCCATAATAGTCAGTGTGTGCACATAACTTTTACGGTTGTATGTGTTGAACGTGTTCGGCATATGTTCATCCATGTATTTTTTGAATGACGTGCGAATCCCGCTTATTGAGGTGAAAATATCTTCCGGTATGGAGGAGATAGTATGCTGGCTAGGCGTAAAGTTGAGGCTAAGGTAGAGGAGAGCTCCACGGGCCTCTTGATCTAGATTTTCCAGTCCCTTTTCGGGCGTTTCAGCTCTGCGCAGTTGTTCGACTATGCGGCTGAACTTAGGCATATCTTCCGCAGGGACTGGGCTGCGTTGCAGTAGTTCCTGTTCATCCGGAGAGTTATGAATAAGCTCAATGGTGCGTATGGCAATATTGCTGCCTAGTAGTTCAAGTTGTTGAAATATATTTGATTCTTTAAGGAAATTAACAAAAATTGGTTGTTCGTGAAGGTTTGAGAGGGAGATGCTTTCATCCCGCGGGGCACCAAATACAATATTTTCTGCGATGGACGCGTATTGCAGATATTTTCTGGAATCAAAAAATTCAATATCATTATGAAGCTGTGCACCGTGCAATTGCTGGAACTGCTCCCGGGCGCGGATGAGACTTTCTATTAGTTCCGGTGAAGAATCTTTTTTAAGAGTTGTGCGCAGGCCGAAACCGAGCACATCAACAAAGAGACCCACCTGTTGCGCTACTTCAATGATCCGGTCCAAATCTGGCAGTTCTGGCTCTGTTTCACCTCGTTGCCGCATGAGCGCTTCACTGCTGTACACAAGGTTGTCCAGTATGGTGCCGTCAAAGATAAATGGATGCTGGGCAACAATTCCAACGTTTTCCGCTATATCCTGTTTGGACATCTGGGCAACCTCATGTCCATCCAGCTGCACACTGCCTCCGGTATATTTAAGCATTTGCCCAACTGCACTTGCGAGTGTGGATTTACCGCTTCCTGAGAACCCGACAAGGGCAAGGTGCTCTCCAGCTTTAATCTCCAGATTAATATTATCCAGTAGTCGAATGTTCGTGCCGATTGTGAAAGATAAATCTTTCAGTTCGATGTGGCCGTTCAGTTTGTAGACATCTCTGCCCACTGGCATTGAAGGAAATTCTGCCAGCAGATCAAAGTAATCCATAACTTGTTTGTACCGCACAACGCAGTCCTGATAGAGCTGATAAAACTCCATAAGCTCTTTCCATGGATCGTAAAGTTTTTCGTATGCAGAAAGGAATGCCACCAGTGCACCCAACTGAAATTTTCCTTGAATTGCCAGATAGCCGCCGACAAGAAATAGAATAAATGGCCCAAGAGATTGGAAAATATTGTTCGTAAACTTGATGCCGAATTTTACGATTTGAAGACGATACGTTAGGTCATAAAGCCAGTTTGCAGATTTTTGAAATTTTGTTTCTTCCAATGAATATGCACAGTTACCTTGTATTTCATGGATGCCGGTCATAGACTCACTGATAATACTGCTTGTGCGTCGCCATTCGTTTGTTTTCTGGCGATTCAGCTTATTATATTTGCGTTGCAGGATTGGAATAATCAGCATTTCTACGGGGTAAATGGCAACGGAAAGTGCCGCAAGAAGTGGGTCTAGGTAGACCATGTATCCTGCAAAAGCGAAGAATGTGAGTATGTTTACTAATGGGGCTGAAATGGCCATACCAGCAAACGTAGCCATGGGCAGCAACTCTGCCATGAGAGTGGAAACGACAAGGCCGGGGGAAGTCCTGCGGAAGAAAGGCATGGGGAGGGTGAGGATATGGTCATAGAGATGTTTTCTGATTCTGTAGAGAGTGCTTTCTCCTACTTTTGCTTGAAGAATATTGATCGTGTACTTGAGAATACCGGCAAGGAATACTGCCGAAATATAAATCATGCAGTAGTAGATAAGGGCATCAATTTTTTTGAGTTGAATTGCATCAGAAACAATGCGTTTTTGCATTTCAATAGGAACAAGTCGCATGGCGACCGTTATAACAATGATTGTAATCATTGTTAGTTGTAACGGCCTGTTTTTATGTAGTACCCAAAAGTACATGGAACGCTTCGTAACCGGTGGAAGTTGTTTTGCCATGCTTGGTATCCTTTTATAAATGAAAGGCACATCTTACAGGGATATATAACAATATTAAGAAGAGAGGTACGGTACTATGTGTAATGGCACTTAAAAAGTTGACACTTATTCACAGATTGTCCTTACGGTGGAAACTGTTTCTCACGTTGGTGTTATTCAGCGTGCTCCCTATTTGCGGTACGCTGATTACAGTGGAGCAGCTGGAAACAGACATAAAAGAATACTTATTTGAGAGTACCCGTAATGATCTTGTGAAACAGGCAAGTCTCTCTATGGAAAATATTGCAGTCAACTTTGCAGAAAATCTTGAGAGCAGTGAACGGATGCGACGCGTCATTATTGATGTAGTTTCTCTTACATCTCAAAATCTTATGGAGATGCCTCCGTCTGTAAATTCAAAGCTGCTGTTCTCCGACCAAATTAATCCGACTCTCCCGTATCCTGCAGATCTTGTTGTCGATCCACAACACGCGCCGACTCGTGAACATATGGTCAAATATGGCAGTGACATAAGCAAGTATATTTCCCTTGGGAATATGGCTTTTTACTTGCCGCAGAAGCAGGCCGAACAAGCTGCTGCAAAGCGTGAAGCAGAAAAACTGATTCGCTTACTCCCCTTATTCAAAGAACTGAAAAAATCATGCGGATCATTTCTCTACAAAGTCTATATTGGTACCAAGTCCGGGTTGTTAGCTTATTATCCTGCTCATGCAGGATTTCCAGAAGGGTATGATCCGCGCAAACGAATATGGTATCGCCTTGCTGTTGAAAAGAAAGAAATAGTTTGGCGTGCCCCGGTGACGGATATTTCGACAGGCAAGTTGTTATTCACAGTCTCGGCACCGCTATACGGTGCGGAAAATGAGATAGTTGGCGTTGTGGGATTGGATATTCTAATGGAGCAAGGATTATCCGGCGGGAATATCACGGCGGCATGGTCGAACAATGCTCGTTTGATTCTTGCTGAAGAAGCGGATGATACGAGGACAGGGAGTGCAGGGCTGCGCATAATTGCCCATACCTATAAGAGGGGCGAGAACAATGAAGAGTATTCATGGGTAATGGGGGGAGCGAAAGAGCGCTGGGTTACGTTTGAAAATGATGAACTGAAAGCAAAATTTATGAACGCCGTTGCATCCGGTACATCCGGTACGTTGTTAATGCCGTGGGAAGGGGTGTCTTGTCTTGTGGCATGGGCGCCATTTAAAGATAACAGTTATTTTATAGCTGTGGTGCCGGAAGATGATGTAATGCAGCTGACCAACAAAATACTGGCCTATCTCTACTGGGCAAGCTCTGCTCAACAGCGCATTGTTGAGATAGCTGTTGTTGTCATTATCTTCCTGACGTTCTTTTTTGCTATTTACGCCAGCCAAACTATCTCTAAGCCGATGAATTTAATGATCGATGCTTTCAAAGAACTGGCTCAGGGTAATTTTGGTGCACGGGTTGATTTTAAAACTGGTGACGAACGCGATACGCTTGTGGAGACGTTTAACCGGATAGGTCCGCAGCTCGAACATCTACTGGAAACACAGCAGGCTCTTGATGTGGCGCAGGGAATTCAGGAGAACCTGCTTCCGGCCCGGAGTCCAAAATTGCCGGGATGGCAAATCTCAGGTGCTATTCGCTATTGTGATCAAACTGGTGGAGACTATTACGATTATTATATGACTGCGTGTGACGGGGAGCCTGTGCTTTCTGTTGTTGTCGGTGATGTCTCTGGCCATGGTGTAGCCTCTGCCTTATTGATGACTACGGCTCGTGCTTTGTTGAGGGTGCATACTGAATGCTCACGAATAAGTGCTTCCCGCAGGGTTTCTCAGGTGAGTAATCTGCTTGCGCAGGATGTGCATGGTACGGGGCAATTTATGACTCTGTTTTATCTGGAAATAATGCAGCATAGTAATATTGTTCGTTGGGTTCGGGCAGGGCATGATCCCGCAATCGTGTATCTGCCGGAGCAGGATGATTTTATAGAACTGCGAGGCAAAGGATTGCCGCTTGGTGTGATAGAGCGTTTTGAATATGAGGAAAGCGAAATAGAGCTATCCCAACAGGGAACTATAATTTTTATGGGAACTGACGGAATATGGGAAGCGAGAAAAGGTGGATACGGAGATTTGTTCGGTAAAGAGCGTGTGCGTGATATTATCCGTGAACATGCTACAAAAACTGCTGAGGAAATAAGAGATTACGTGCTTGATGCTGTTGAGGCATGGCAAAAGAATATCCCGAATGCAGATGATGTAACACTTGTTGTACTTAAGAAAGATAAAACTGCAAATGAAGGGTGTCAGGATACAACCATTTGTAATAGTGATTTCTTCATGCAGGAGAATGATAAGAATGAATAGCGGGCGCATATGCTATAGAATGGTAATTCGCACGCGCGATGAATTCATCAAACTTGTATCTGCAATTGATGATATGGCAGAGGAGCGCTCTATTGCGCCTTCTGTAGTATTTAAGATTACCCTCGCACTGGATGAGCTGATAAGTAACATCTTTAACTATGCTTTTAACGAGACGCAAACTCCCGAAGTGGATGTTGTAGTGTGTATTGATCGGGGCGTCTTCTATGCCAAGATTATAGATGAGGGGATGCCCTTTGACATCTCCAAAATACAGGAGCCGGAATTAAACACTCCGATAGAAGACAGGCAGAAACCAATAGGCGGCATGGGTGTACATTTGGTGCGTAAGCTTATGGATTCGTTTACGTATTATAGGTCTGCAGGAAAAAACTACGCTCTTATTTGTGCAAGGATAAATTCGGAAACTCACTAGAAAGGAGCCATATATGGCATTAACAACCATTGATTTACCCAACTGTACGATTCTCGCAATGAGCAACCGTCTGGATGGTTCCCATACAAAAGAGCTTGAGATTAAAGTGGAAGAATTGATTGGTGGAGGAAACCAGCGCTTACTGTTCGATTTTGAAGAGCTTGATTATATTAATAGTGCCGGTCTTAGAATTTTAGTTATGGCATATCAGCAACTTCATCCAAATGGTGGTAAAGTTGCAGTGTGCTGTGCGCGTGATTATATTCAAGAAGTATTCGAAATATCGGGTTATGACCAATTGTTTGGTATGTATACAAGTCGCGACGACGCTGTGAGCGAATTTTAATAAACAGCTAACCGAATGGGAACGGTTGTACCTGTTTATATCATTACCTGTTGCACCGTGTTTCGTTGTGTGTAGAGCCGTGCCAAGAATCTAGCAGACTTCTTGTGGCAGCAAGTGTTGGAAGGAGTAAGCGGTAGGTGTGAGTCCTGCTGTATAAGCGGTAAAAAAAAGCCGATCAGGCAGATCGGCTCATGTATTTTATTTAGAAATTTTTATCTCGACGTCACTACCGGGAGCGTAGCCCTTTAAGGAGCCGAGCATTCCTTCTATGGAGCCACGGATGATGTTTTCTACAAAGGGGTTAAGGCCGACAGGAGAACCATTGACTGTAATGGTCATTGTTGCGTTATTGATAGATTTACATGCTTTTATGGTAGCTTTGTCCGCAACTATCTTTTGAGCGATGACTTCACAAGTTTCTTCACCACAGGCTCCACAGTCAAGTGCTGGCAGCATAAAGGATTTTTTTTCAATACGGTCAAGAAGTTCATCAAGGTTTGCATCAGTGTAGTTTGGAAGGTTTGCTGCTTTGAGGTCGCCAAAAGAAGCAATAGCAAGCCCTCTGTCCAAGGTTTCCTGTTCTTCCGGTTTGCGCAGGAGGATAACACGTGGCAGCCAGCTTAGAGTCTTCCCTCCCTCAACCAGCAAGTAATCTGCCTGTGCTAATGGAAGTACATCTGGCAGCATTTTTTTATTACCCCAATGGATGGCGCATTCATCCTCGCTAAGCCCAATGACGGTTCTTCCTTGTTTTATGAATTGCCCAGTGTCGGTATCCGGTTTGGTTAAGCCGGAGTGAGTGAATTTTGCAATTGTCACGGTCTTGCCGCGTGCTTCAAGAGCATCAGCAAGTTTGCGGGTGAGAGTTGTTTTACCAGATTTTTTGTATCCAACAATGCTGACAGCTTTCATAACGAAGACCTCAATACGGTGTTTAAAAATATATGTTCGCCTTCGGTGCAGGAAAAATCAAGCATTGATATTTCTTGATCATATCAATGTATAATTTCGCACGTCTGAAATTCAACCTTGTTAAATGAATTTAGGCGATAGCACCATCTGCTGCAACGTAGTGTCCATTTTTTGTTATAAATCAGATGCACTGGTAAACATTGTTTATGTATTTTGTAATTTAAATTTTACATTTATATTGTATAGAATTTATATTGTAATATAATGTTAATGTTAAACCCATGCAATTCTAGATAGTCGTCTTTTTCTTAAAAAATATACATTGTTATTATTAAGTAAAAAAAGTCTCAGTTAATGCTGAGACTTTTTTTGTATATGTATACATGAGATAGAAATAGTATTTTTCTTATATAACTCAGCTTAACAATTGTATAACCAGTGATAAATGAGTGTTGATTCCTTTTTAGAATAAATAATGATAGCAGATGTAGTGTATTGGTCGAAACTATATCAATTTTTTAGTGAATTACGAGGGGTTCTACAATGAGAATGATAAAAGTTGCGTATTTTATGATGTTTTTGCTTTGCATTTTTGCAGAAACATCATTTGCACAACAGCTGACAGATGCTCGCTCTCTAGGGATGGGAGGGTGTGGTGTTGCTTCTGCTGACTACAAAACAGCCTTATTTCATAACCCTGCTTTAGCTGCCAAGTATGAAGAATCAGATGATATTGGATTAGCGCTACCGAGTGTTTCCGGGGTTTTTTACGATAAGGATAATTTGGTGGAGGATCTGGATGATCTCAAGGATGCGATCGATTTAGATGCAGGCTCTTCAATTGAAGAAATCCAGAAGGCAAAACAGCTATTAACAGGCGTTAATGATTCTACTCTTAATGCTCAAGTAAGTGCAGGTGCTTCGGTTGTTGTTCCTGCCGATTTAGTAACGTTTGGTTTTTTTGCTGTGACCCATGTTGATTCTTTTGGCTTTGGTGATATTGGAGATATTGATGCTGATGTCGCTAATGCAATTGCGGGCAACCCGTTACAGTCTCAGGGTGGTGCATTTCTATTTAATGCCACAGAGTACGGGGTGACATTCGCTAAAAAGTTTACCGTGAAGTATGGTGACCTTTATGTTGGCGTTAGTCCAAAACTTCAAGAAGTACGGACAATGAAATATGTGCAGAAAGTTGATTCTTTTGATAGTGACGATGTCGAATTGGATGACTTTAAACACTCTGAATTTACAGGTAATGTTGACCTTGGAGTCGCTTTTACAACCCATTACGATGTGACATTTGCTGTTACTGCTCAGAACCTTGTTCCGAAATCTTTTGATATCGATGGGAATGGCAAAGGGTTATCCGCTGTGAAAGGGGAGTACAAACTTAACCCGATGGTTACGGTGGGGACCGCGTATACTCCTATAGATTGGATTACTCTTTCTGCTGATGTCGAATTAACAAAGCGCGAACGTTTTGATAATGTTACCGGCACGATTAACAGCTTTAGTAACTCCTTCGATGACACGCAGTTTGTCGGAGTCGGTGCTGAAATAAATGCTTTTGACTGGGTTCAGCTGCGTGCCGGCTACCGATACGACATGCTCGGAACTATTCCGGGAACAGTGACTGCTGGTTTAGGATTTTCTCCATTTGGTGCATTTCATTTGGATGTAGCTGGTGCATACGGTGGGAGTGGAGTGTATGGCGGGGCTGTAGAGTTAGGGGTTACTTTTTAGTAATGTCAGCTAACACGATCAATACATAAGCCATAAGAGGCCTCATCTAATAAAAAGCATGGAGGAGAAGAACTTCGAGCTTGATATCAGGTGGGGCTTTTTTAATTTTTATAGGTAGGGCGTTGGCACACTATAAAAAAATTTGAAGATGACATTTCTGAATTTAAAAAAGAGGCATGCAGATGGTGGACTGCATGCCTCTCTATCAGGAGCGTGAATTGCTATGCCTTTGAGGTGCCGAGCAGACGTGCAAACATCTGCTTACGATTCATCATATTAGGGGATGCGGCTGCAATAGCCTTTTTAAAGTATTTTGCAGGATCCTGTTGGAACAGGTAGACCACACGTACATCATCCGGATCACCGAGGACGGCTTCTGGATAGCGCTTTTGTGCTGCTGCGAGTCGATCCTTTGCCAGTGCGTCGATTTCGTCTTCGTCACCGAAGGTCATAGCACCTGTCGGGCAGGAAAGAACACAGGCTGGCTTCATACCGTTTTGAATACGGTCAATGCACATATCGCATTTTGAGAGTTGTCCCGTTGCAGGATCCTTGCGCGGAATATCATACGGGCACGCCTCGCGAACGCCGTCAGCATCAACATTTTTGGTGTACTCGGTAAAAATAACTGCGCCTGTTGCTTCGTCCTGAATAACTGCGCGTTCGTCATCGAGTTCCGCCTGCCCGAGGCAAGGCGGCTCGTAACAGTGTCGGCATTGTTCTGGGAAGAATAGCCAGTCAACTTTACCATTGTTTACGATTTCCTCGAAACGGACAAGCCGCAGCGTATTGAAGCTAAGGTCCTTAGGGTTTTGATGTGAACCCCAGTTGACAGTTGCTTCAGCCGGAAGCTTTTTCCATTGCTTGCACGCAACCTGACAGCCACGGCATGCCGTACAGCGGGTAAGATCAACGAAGAATTTCTTTGCCATGACTTACGCTCTCTTTATCTTGCTCACGTTGACCATGAACGCCTTGGTTTCCGGAATACCGGTGTTAGGGTCGCCCACAGAAGGTGTGAGGAGGTTTGCAGAATCACCACCGTTTTTCGGTGTCACCCAGCCATAATGCCAAGGCAGGCCAACGAGATGTACGTCCTGACCATGGACTTTGTAAGGCTTGATGCGTTTAGTTACGATGGCAACACACTCGAGCTTGCCGCGCAGACTGGAAACATGAACAGTCTCGCCGTTGGCAATATTTTCTTTTTTCGCAAGGTCTTCACTGATTTCGCAGAACAGCTGCGGCTCTGCTTCAAGTAACCAGCCTTGATAACGGGTCATAAGGCCGGTCTGCCAATGCTCGGTTACACGGTAGGTTGTACCGACATATGGGAAGCGCGGGTTGGCAACAGCTTTTTCCTCACTGGCAATCTGGAACGCAGTAGGGTTATGCAGCTGTGAAGAGAACGGATTCTTCGCTATAGGACATTCGAGCGGTTCATAATGTTCGGGGAATGGTCCCTCTGCTCGACCCGGGCCGTAGAGCTGGCCGAAGCCGTGTTTGCGCATGATGAACGCATGCTTAGTGCCCGGTTTCCATCCACCGTCAGGAACGTCGCCCTGCCACTTAGTTTTGTCTCCAGTCCATTTGATAACAGCTTTTTTAGGTGCATATGGCTTACCGGTGAGGTCAACGGATGCACGGTTGTAGAGAATACGGCGGTTTACAGGCCAACACCATGCCCAGTTTGGATACAAGCCGATATTTGCTTGTGCGTCATTCTGGGTTTTGTCACGTCGGGCAGCCATGTTGCCCTTATCTGTATAGGACCCGCAGTAGAGCCAGTTGCCGGAACAGGTTGAGCCGTCATCTTTGAGGTATGCAAAGCTCGGGACCTGCTGACCTTTTTTGAACAGTTTGCCTTTAATCTCGGTATCTTTCATGAAGTAACCGTTGATAAGTTTAGCAATGCCATGTGCGTCAAAATGGCCATGGCTGTTCTGCCAGTCTTGTAAACCAAGGCTTACGATAGGGTCAGGATAGGCGCCGCCCTCTGTTTTGTAGAGTTGTTGGATTTTGTCGGTGAGTTTAAGGATTATATCTCCGTCAGGAAGGGTCTGACCATATGGTTTTGGCCCTCGGTAACGCCACTGCATCCAGCGGCCGGAGTTGGTGACGGAACCTTCCTTTTCAATGGAAACAGCACATGGAAGGAAGAATACTTCCGTCTTGATATCTTCGGGCTTCATATTCGGCCCGCGCCAGAACGATGCTGTTTCATTATCGAAGATGTTTACGTTAACAAGCCAGTCAAGTTCAGCCATTGCTTCACGGTTTTTGTTGGCGTTTGCACCACCGCAGGCAGGGTTCTGTCCCCATGCAAAGAAGCCGTCAAACTGGCCTTTGTGCATTTTTTCAAACATGGAAAGCCAGTAGTATTCTGTCATCGGCTTGTGCGCATCAAGTTTTGGCAGCATTTCGTACCCCTTTTCTAGGGATGCTACCGGATACATTGATTTCACAAAACTGGATACATACTTAGGCTTGTTACCCCACCAGTTGGCGGACATAGGATCAGCAGATTTAGGAGTACAGTTTTTGTTATATGCTGCAAGGTCTGCCCATTTTGATTTCGGAGTGCCGAGGTAGCCCGGCAGAATATGGACGAGCAGACAGTGGTCTGTGGAACCCTGTACGTTGGATTCACCACGCAACGCGTTAACACCGCCACCGGCAACGCCGATGTTACCAAGAAGGAGCTGTACCATCGCCATGGTGCGAATGTTTTGAACACCGACTGTGTGCTGAGTCCATCCCATTGCATACATGATAGTTGCAGATTTATCCGGCGCACCGGACGCTGCATATGTTTTATAAACTGTAAGGATGTCTTCTTTTGGGGTTCCGGTAACGGTGGAAACGGTATCTACGTCGTAACGTGCAAAGTGTTTTTTAAGCAGGTTGAATACGCAACGCGGATTCTTCAAGGATTCGTCACGGACCGGAACTCCTTTGTCGTCCACTTCAAAAGCCCATTTAGATTTGTCATAGGTGCTCTTTTTCGGGTCGAAACCGGAGAATAATCCGTCATCAAATGTGTAGTCTTTACCCACTACAAAAGATGCGTTGGTGTAGTTAACAACGTAGTCATGGAAGTACTTATTGTTATCAAGGATGTATTTGATCAGACCGCCGAGGAACGGAATATCCGCTCCTGAACGAATAGGGGCGTACACATCACATTTTGCAGAGGTACGAGTAAAGCGGGGGTCTACATGGATAAGTGTTGCGCCGTTGTCTTTGGCTTTCATTACCCACTTAAAAGAAATCGGGTGGTTCTCGGCAGCGTTGCTGCCCATGATTAATACACAGTCACTGTTCTTTAGATCGATCCAGTGGTTTGTCATCGCACCGCGTCCAAACGACTCTGCCAGAGCCGCTACAGTTGCGCTGTGTCAGATGCGCGCCTGATGTTCTACGTATACCAATCCAAGAGATCTGAGTAATGACTGATATGCCCAGCACTCTTCGTTATCCATAGCTGCTGAGCCAGCAGACGCTATGGCTTCGGTGCGGTTGACCTGTTCGCCTTTTTCATTTTTGAGCTGGAAAGATCGGTCGCGGGTATGTTTTACGCGTTTAGCGATTTCTGAGAGCGCCCAGTCCCATGAAACGGATTTCCATTCTGTGCTGTTAGGTGCACGATATAATGGAGTCTGAGGACGGTTTGCGTTTTCTGCGAGTTGCCAGATGGAAGCGCCTTTAGCGCAGAGGGCACCCTCATTGATTGGATGATCCGGATCGCCTTCTACGTTAATTGCGCGGCCGGTTCCGTCTTCGGCTGTGTGTACAATAAGGCCGCAACCTACAGCACAGTAACAACATACGGATGTTGTCTGCTTAGCCCATTTAAGTT
This sequence comes from Halodesulfovibrio aestuarii DSM 17919 = ATCC 29578, assembly GCF_000384815.1. Classification (NCBI taxonomy): domain Bacteria; kingdom Pseudomonadati; phylum Thermodesulfobacteriota; class Desulfovibrionia; order Desulfovibrionales; family Desulfovibrionaceae; genus Halodesulfovibrio; species Halodesulfovibrio aestuarii. The sequence goes on along the minus strand of NZ_ARQF01000020.1, from coordinate 183,374 downwards.
TTTGGAGCTCAGCTTTCGCGACGGTTGGCTTTAAGGAAATGCCTAGACCGCCAAAAGCAGACGCGGTGGCAGCGCCTGCAGAAAGCTTGAGGAATTGCCTGCGTGAGACTGTCATTGTTCCTCCTGATAATGAAGCACTGTTAGCGCCCTCTGGTTTCTCGACCAAGCGCTATTAGCATGCCGAATCCGGAACCATATCCATTGTATACGGAAATGAATGCAGTAGGCAGCAACGGTCGAACAGAGTCAGATTTTTTTCCGGTTGGGATGAGAGTAAGTTTACACAACGCGGCATGCGCGTTAGCGCAGGACAAGGTAGTCCCAAGTCCGGAAAAAGGAAGCAACATCACTTCATCGTGTTGAGAACGAATTTTTCGTTCCATAAAAAAACCCCTTCCAAAATTGATCACTGTGATGAAAACACAATGAAATCATTATGATGAAAGTAGCTTAGCGATGAATGATGTTGTTATACAAAAGAAGAGAGCTTAGGGGGTCTACAGCACTCGGTATAGCGTGTATAGTTTTAAAATTCAGCATGTTATGGTGATGAGAAAAACATATGCTCATGGTTTGACACTGGTTATGCGCATAGTTTGGCACTCGATTGGACGCAACTACTCTACATGTAAAAATTTTACGGTGTTGCTACTTTTTGAAAGGGGTGAAGTCAGGAACAAGATCGCACAGCTGGGACAGAAGAAGGGAGAGCGTGTCTCCATCTCTGTTGTTGTAGCGGAACTCGAGTTCCTTGAGGTAAAGCGGGAAGCGTTGCGGTGTAATCCCTTTAAAACGCTTTAGTCGGGAATGACCGAATTCCCAGAAGGACCCTTCTTTTATCGGAAAGTCATGATCATATTTTCGTATATACTCATACGGTAAGGAGTCATCTCCGCACAGAATAAGAGCATCATACTGACGGTATTTACCCGTGTATATGATGTTTCCGGCACGGAAAAGAGCAAGATGGAAACTGTGGTTGAAATGGAAAACGGTTTCAGCCTCTATGCCACTGACGAGGTCAATAAAGACCCAGCCGTTACGCTCCATGATACCAAAAACAGGGATAGCACCCTTGGCTCTTGCAGGTGGTGCACCTGTAAGTTTCTTTCCTTTAATGTATTTGCCAAGACCGGTTTCAGGCCCGAGAAGTTGTCGCGCATCTGTTGCGTGCGCAAGTAAGGCGAAACGAATAGTGGTTACTGCTTTGTAGGCAGCATTGTAGGAAAGGTTAACTTCCTGTGCCAGTTCGTGCACTGTATATTCTTGCAGGAACATGTGTGCGAGATGGAGCCAAGTAGATGAAGGCAGGCTGCCGTTGTTAATCCAGCGCCCACTGAAATCTTGAAAAGTATATTTGCAAGTCGCGCAGCGATAGCGTCCTCCTGAGAGCTTATAAAGCTTGTGCTGTCCGCATCTTGGGCAGAAGCGCACTCCGGAAGGCCAACAAAAAGAAAGAAGGTATTCTAATGCTGCCTCTTCAGAATTAAGCATTGAGATGTCGAAAACTGCTGTTTCTTGCATAGAACATACTTACTGCTAAATTGACACTGGTGCAAGAACTACATTCTTTTTAGTTGGTTGTACAAACAAGAATTTGAAATGTTAATGCATTATAAAATTTTCAAAATGCTGTATAGATCAGCGTAGCATGGTTGTAAGACACAGCTGTTACTTACAAAGAACTTGCGGTTAACTACCTGAGAGTATACATCATATAAGAAGAGTACCTTTGTTTTTTCCTACTTTTCCAGGGAGCGTGTATGCGTAATGCATTGAAGTTTGCGGCTTGTGCAGTGCTCTGTGTTGTACTGTTAGGATGTGAAACGGAAGTGAAAAAAACTGTGCAGCATGTCACGGTTCCTGGTGTCTCTTCCACGGAAATTACCCTTGGTTCTTCGCTGGCTCTGGAAGGACATGCAAGTTATCTGGGGATACAAACATTGCGTGGTGCATTATGCTATTTACGCAATGTTAACGCTCTTGGAGGCGTGCATGGCAGGCTTATTACATTACAGGCTATTAATGACGGGTATGATCCCACCAGATGTCTTGCCAATACGCATGAGCTGATTAGTCGCGGAAATGTCTTTTCTCTTTTCGGCTTTGTTGGAACTCCCACTACAGTTCGTGTCTTACCACTTATTGAAGAAGCACAAATTCCATTAATTGGTGCCTTTACAGGGGCTAATGCATTGCGTGTGCCTTTTAATCCGTATGTCTTTAATATCCGCGCATCTTACTATCAGGAAACGAAAGCGGCTGTTGATTTGCTTGTATCCAAAATGAAATGCAAACGGATTGCAGTTTTTTATCAATACGATGCATATGGATTTGACGGGCTTACGGGAACAGAGCTTGCTTTGCGTGAAGTAGGGCTTGCACCCGTTGCACGTGGCTCATATGTTCGGGGTCGAATGAACATAGATGAGGCGCTGCAGCGTATAGTTGGAGCTCAGCCGGATGCTGTTGTTCTTGTAGGTACCTACGAGCCTTGCGCAGAATTTATTAAAAAAGCGGATGCCCTCGGGCTGGACGCCGTGTTTTTTAATGTATCTTTTGTTGGTGCGGAAGAGCTTGCCAGACGTTTGCCGGACGGCATAAAGGGAGACGTGCTTGTTTCGCAGGTTGTTCCCCCTCCTTCTGCGCATCAGGTTGGTGACCTGATGGGGATTGCAGATGATTATGTGCGCCACCTGAAAGTATATTATCCGGAAGACGTGCCTAGTGCAGTCGGCCTTGAAGGGTATTTGAATGCACGGGTTCTGGTTGAAGGATTGCGCAGGGCTGGACGGAGTCTAACCCGAGAATGTTTTATGAATGCATTGGAATCGATGGATTTACCGCTTGGTGGATATGCTTCTGTAGCCTTCACTCCTAACGATCATCAGGGCTTGGATATGGTGTACTATACCGTGTTGGACAATGGCGAATTTAAATTGATTGACGATATTGACCGATTGTTAAAGCGTAGTGCTTTGGTCAAACTTGAGGAGCCTGTTATCCAATGATTCGCTCAAAATTTGCACAACTCAGTTTGAAGAATAAATTCTTCTTTTCTATTCTGATAGTCATTTTGCTTATTAGCGGCACTATCGCTTTGCTTGCGCGCTGGATACTTATTTCCGGGCTGACGCAGGAACTTGAAATGCGGGGGACAGCTATTGCGCATAGCGTGGCAACACGTGGCACAGAATATATTTTAGAAAATGACACAGACCACCTGCTAAGTGTGCTTTTTGATGAAAAGCAGCTCTACGAGCGTAGAAATCTTGTCGCGTATATCTATGTTGAAGGGAAAAACGGAAAGGTTATGAGCCATACGTTTACAACTCCCTTTCCTAAAAGGTTAAAGGGTATTAACCCCGTTACGCATAAGGTAGAAAAGAGCGTTGAGATTGTGCCATTTGGAGGGCATGAAGCGTATGATATTGCAGTACCCATTAAAGAGGGTATTTATCAAATAGGTACGGTTCATGTGGGGTTATCTAAGGCGCATATAGATAACCTTGTGGGTAAGTTGCGCGCAATGTTCTTAGGGTTTATCTCTGCGGTCATTATTATTACTTTTTGGGTTAGTCATAGGTTAGCAAAATATATAGCCGATCCTGTCATGACTTTGACCAAAATTTCAGATGACCTATCGCGAGGTAATTTTTCCTCTTCAGACCTTATTAATACTGAGGAGCAGATAGCGTGTCCTGCCTTTCATGATACGGATTTGCCTTGTTGGCATTTTGATGAACAGCGGATGGGCTCCGGCAAAACAGAGGCAAGACCGCATCGTTGTAAAAAATGTGCATTTTATAATGAGCCGAGTGATGGTGATGAGGTTCAGCAGCTAACTACATCCTTTCGCAATATGGTGTGGTCTATCCGGTTGTACCGTCGCAGATTGCAGGAATCAGAAAATACTTATCGGTCACTCTTCCGCAGCGGGCCTGATCCTATTTTTGTCGTGGATGTGCAGACTCGGAAATTGGTGGATGCAAACCCGCGGACAGAGGAACTTTACGGGTATACTCGTGATGAACTGGTTGGTATGCCCTATTCGGTGCTTGGTGAAGAGCATGCAAAAGAATGTTTTGAATACTTCGGCAATGATGAGCTGTGTGCTGAGGCGATGAAGTCTGCGCGTATTGTGCATTTACGCAAAGACGGAATTCCTATGTATGTCAACTTGACAGCCTGTCTTATCAGTTACCGCACCCGTCCGGCGATTATTGTTGCGACAACCGATGTTACTGATATTGTAGAAAAAGATGCTCAGCTTATTCAGGCATCTAAGATGAAGTCTCTTGGTGAAATGTCCACTGGGGTAGCACATGAGCTTAATCAGCCATTGAATGCCATCCGTATGGGCAGTGATTTCTTATCAATGGTGCACGAGCAGGGTATTGAAATCCCGCCGGAGCAGTATGTACAAGTTGTTACTGAAATTAGCACACAGGTCGACAGGGCTTCTGACATCATAAATACACTCAGGTCGTTCGGTCGAAAAGCGGACTTGTTGCTTGAAGATGTAAATTTGAACGAGCCGGTAGGGTCTGTTGTTTCATTACTTAGCAGACAATTCCTTATTGAGGATGTTCATATTGTCACAGAACTAGATTCGGAACTGCCGTACATTACTGCACAGCACAACAAGTTGCAGCAGGTGTTGTTGAATCTAGTAATTAATGCCCGTGACGCTATTGTAGAAAGAAATGAAGATGGAAGGGATGTGAGAGGCCGTATTCTGATTCGAACAGAATATGACGATGATGGGGTATCTGTTTCGGTTGAAGATAACGGAACCGGTATTCCTGACCATGTGGCGGAGAAGGTATTTGAACCGTTCTTCACAACAAAGGCCACAGGGCAAGGAATGGGGCTTGGCCTTGCTATATCCTACGGTATTGTGCGTGAGTATGGGGGAGAGCTCAGTATTCTAAGCACAGTAGGTGAAGGCACATGCTTTACTGTTCGTTTCCCGCGTCAAGAGGTGGCTCGAGTAGCCAATTAGGGAAAGGTAATTTGTATGAAGATTTTAGTTATTGATGATGAGCAACCTACACTAACAATGTTTCAATTGTTATTGAGTACGTTGGGGCATGAGGTTTTGTTAGCTAATTCCGGAGAACGTGGACTTGAGGTTTTTGCGGAACATCGTCCGCCGCTGGTGTTAACTGACATTAAAATGCCCGGTATGGATGGCATTGAAGTGCTTAGTCGTCTTAAAGAAGACGAGCCTAATGTTGAAGTCGTTGTTATTACAGGGCATGGCGATATGGATGTTGCTATTCAGGCGTTACACCTTGATGCCACCGACTTTATCAATAAGCCTCTCCGTCTTGAAGTTCTTGAAAAAGCTTTGGAACGTGTTGAAGAGCGTATTAAGTTGAACACGGAAAAATTTATAACACTGGCCACGCGATTTACAAGTGATACGATGGTAGTTAGCGTTCGCGGTACACTTGGAACTGCGGATGAAGCAGAAATAAAACATGCGTTTAAAGGCGCAGGAAGGGCTCAGCGAATCGTTTTGGATTTTACAGAAAATACCTCTATTAACGGTGCTGCGATTGCCTTGCTGACCGACTCAATTCGTTCATTTTATAATGACGGCGGAAAAGTTGTTATTTCTGGTTTGTCAGAGAACTTCCGCAATGTTTTTGAAATAATGGGTGTGACCAGATTTGCAACCTTTGTAGATAATATACAGGATGTGCAACTGTAAAATATTGTCAACAATACTTGATAGTTAAATAGTTTTTTTGACTTCAAATACTCGAACTAACGGGATGGGGTCAAAAAAATCGTGTTCGGATAGGTGACTTTTTCGTATTTTTTACAGGGTACCTAACTATCAGGAGGTGAGACATGATCTGGTCAATAACCAAACGGTATCAACTGCTTCTGGTATTGCTGGCGTTAGCAATTCTAGCAGGTTGTACAAACAGATATAATCCAAATGTGTACTCCGGCGATCAAGCGATGCAGGCTGACAAAATCAGTTACGGAACAATTACACGTATTAACGCGGTTACCATTAAAGACGACAACACAGGCGTCGGTTTGGTTGGCGGCGGTGTTGCTGGCGGTGTCCTTGGTAGTCAAATTGGCGGCGGATCTGGACGGGTTCTTGGCGCGGTAGGTGGTGCAATTATTGGTGCTGCTGCTGGTGCACTGGCCGAAGATGAGTTTCAGAAAACCAACGGCGTGCAGATAACTGTAAAATTAGATTCCGGAAACTCTGTCTCTATAGTTCAGGCTGCTGAAGGATCAAATTATAGCGTTGGGCAGCGTGTTCGTGTTGTAACATCGCCGAATGGACGAGCAAGAGTTCTTCCGTATTAGTCTATAAATATGACATAAAAAAAGCGACCTCGGGGTCGCTTTTTTTATGTCTATTTTTGAATAGTGCTAATTAAAGTGATAATAATTTATTCATTGTTGCTTTGAGTGAATCAGAAACAGAATTTACATCATGTACGGCTGATTCTGCTTCTTTCATCTTATCTGTCGTCATAGAAGAAATGCGACTGATTTCTTCAATAGCCAGAGTAATTTCTTCGCTGGCGGCTGATTGTTGTTCTGCTGCTGTTGCAATGGCTCTTACCTGATCCGTAGCAGGAGTGATTTTAGCAACAATGCGCTCAAAGGCTTCTCCGGACTGGGTGACCAGATCTGTGGCGTTTTCAACCGCACTGGCGGTATTGGCCATAGCTTCTATGTTTTGCTGTGTTTCGGTTTGAATGCTCTGTATAGCCGCTCCTACACGACCCGTTGCTTCCATTGTGTTTTCGGCAAGTTTACGCACTTCATCTGCTACAACGGCAAACCCGCGGCCTGCATCGCCTGCCCGTGCTGCTTCAATGGCTGCGTTAAGGGCAAGTAAATTTGTCTGGTCTGCTATGTCGCTGATTACATTAAGTATCTCTCCAATGGATTCAACCTGCTTGCCAAGCCCGCTCATTTCTTTTGTGAGCTGTTCTGAAAGGTTAGATACATTTTTAATAGTAGAAACTGACTCACTTACCACTGCAAGGCCGGATTCTGCTTCATTGAAAACAACATCTACACTTGTAGCCGCTTCAGAAGCATTTCTTGCAACTTCCAGAATAGTGCTGTTCATCTCTTCCATAGCAGTTGCGGTTTCGCTGTTTCGCGCGTCTTGTTGGTGTACTCCCTCTGCGGTGCTAAGAATCTGTGAATTTAGCTCTGATGAAGCAGATGTGAGATTCAGTACAAGTTTATCAAGTTCTTTAGCAGCTTCCTGGCTCTGATTATAAGCTTGTCGTGCGCTTTCTTCAGCAGTTTTTGCTTGAGTTGTTGCTTGTTCGGCTTCTTCTGAGCGGACGCGTGCTTCCTTCATATTATGTTCAATTTCGTGGATGTTTTGCTGAAGTGTTTCTGCCATGGAGTTCACAGCGTGTTGCATTGCTGCAATTTCATCGCGTCCATTCGGATTACAACGGGCAGACAGGTTTCCTTGTGCAATTTGGGTGATAACGTCAGAACTTTGGATGATTGGGCGGGCGATAAATCCGGCAAGATAGAATGTGACACCGAGCGCGCCGAGAATGCATAGCATGCCTAGCAGAATCAGTTTTATGGTTAAGTTCTTTGCATTAACAAGTGCAACGTCTTTAGCTACAGATAAGGCTACCGCCCAGTTATCGTTTGCATTGCCGAGTTGAACCGGTACGAAAAAATATAAGAAGTTTTCATCTTCTGTCTGTATAACTTTATTCTGCTGTGTGCGTTGTAGCAGGGAGCTACCGCGTGGGATAATTGTGTCGATATTCGTTCCCAGAGCGTCTGGATTGCCTGTGTGAGCCTGAATTTTTCCACTTGAAGATACGAGTGTTAAACTGCATTTTCCATTGAATGCGGTAAGTGTGTCCACGATGTTGTTGAGAAAATCAGTTGAAAGATCAACGCCGACAACGCCGAGCACTTTCCCGTTCATGATAATTGGAACAGAGAGACTGGAAACGCTGTAAGTGGAACCTGATGAAGTTTTATAGGTTGTAACTTCAGTGGCGAACTCTTGGCGAGTGTCACGGCTGTGCGTATACCACGTATCGTTTAGCGGTGGGCATGGAGCCAGATGTAATGTTCCTTCGGAACGGCTCCAGTATGGGGCAAATTGACCACTGTCCAGACTGTATGTCTTTTCATTAAGGTAAGCGTCGTCATTATCGAAGGCGTTAGGTTCAAAGGCGAGCCAAACTCCAAACAAATTCGGGTTGCTGATAGCAACATCTTTTAAAATTTGAACAACCTGCTCCCGGCTTTTCGGGGTGTCCGCACTAAGTATTCCCTTAATTGTTTGTGAAAGGGTTCGGGCAATAGTAAAGCCTTGATTAAATTGTTCATCAATTGCTAACTGTTGCTTGTTTACAACTTCGTTAGAGAAAAGACGCGCTGATTCATTCGCTTCATTGTATGACGAGCTGATTGAAATGGCGAGAAGAAGTCCAATAAACACAAGGAAGCAGGCTGAAATCTGCACAAGCAGTTTTAGCTTTAACGATTTGAAATTCATGTGTAACTCCGGTCATATTGGGTTGAGTGTGAAAATGTGGAGAGAGAATCGGTGCGGATGGCTGGAGTTTTTTCTTGCTCATACTTCATTGGGATCGGTCAGTTAAAGCAATACATTAGTCTGTAGGTGTTATGTTGTCATTGTCGTGGGGTGTTGTGGTGAAAATTGTAGCTTTACAATGTGGTACAAGTGTAAAGATAGATTCCTGCTGACTTGCTAATAAAAAAGATGAATGGATGCAATACTGCAGCCATTCATCTTTTTTTCAAACAAGGTCGGGGCGGATCGTAGTGGTCTATGGTAATGACTACCCGCCAATGGCGTTCATACGTTTTATCGCCACTTCATTTTGTTTTTTGGCCTTAAGAAGCTCAACTCCTAGCGGTTTATTTGCATTAGCCTCACGCATGACATTGGCAATATCTCCATCAGTAATGGAGGAGTTGCGTAGCATCGCACGTAAATCAATTTCGCTGTCGGAGAACAAGCAGGTACGCAACATGCCGTTAGCAGTGATGCGTAGCCTGTTGCAGGAAGAACAGAAGTGGTTTGACATAGGTGTAATGAAGCCGAGGCGCCCTTTGCCACCTTTTATCCCGAACAGCTTTGCCGGTCCGGAACGTCGTTCTCCCTTTTCAAGTTTTGTGAGGACAGCCAGCTTTCCGGCTTCTTCTAAAATATCATCAGCAGACCAAAAGTTACTTTCATTCCATGCGCTGCAACTGCCCATAGGCATAAACTCGATAAAACGTACGTCCACCGGATTGTTCCGTGCAAAGTTAACAAAGACAGGCAGTTCATCATCATTGATGCCTTTAAGCGCAACAGTGTTGATTTTTACCCCAAGCCCGTTTGCTAAACATTCATCAATGGAACGTGTTACGTTGCGAAGCATGTCGCGTCCTGTAATACTCTGGAATTTTTTGCGGTCAAACGTATCCAGAGAAATGTTTATATAACGGACGCCAAGGTCAGCTAACGCTTTTGCTTTACCATTCATCAATGTTGCGTTTGTGGTAAGGCGCAAGTCCAGATCAGGATGTCTGGACCGCAGCATTTTGACCAGATCAAGAAAATTGCGTCGGGCAAACGGCTCGCCTCCGGTAAGGCGTACTTTACTGACTCCCATGTTAACGGAAATATCCACGAGCCTGACAATCTCTTCATACGTAATAATGTTTTTGTGAGGGATAAACTCCATCCCGTCGGCAGACCAGCAGTACATGCAACGCAGGTTACAGCGGTCAGTAATCGAAACACGCAGGTAATTGACAGTGCGCCCGTGGTTGTCGGTAAGAGCAACGGAGGACGTTGTCTGGGAACTAGATGTTGTATGTGTCATATTGCAGCTATGATCCTCCGGGCCATTTCAAGGTCTGCGGGATAGTTTACGTTAAAGAATGGTAGTGATTCCTGTTGGTCATACGGCAAACAGTATTGCTGATCCTTAGGAACAACCTGACTTAATTTGTACATCCTGTCATCGATCGCCTGTTCAAAAAGAGGCAGTGCCTCGAGTTCGTAAATAGAGACTAGCGCTTCAATAAAACCAGTTTCTTCCTGCACAAAGGTCGTATGTAGTGTCCCTACAGGCCTTTGTTTCCAGAAGCTGATGAGTTTTTGCAGTATTTCCTTGTTCATAAACGGAAGGTCACAGGACAGTACAAGGATAGGGCCTTGCGCTGCACGCAAGGAGGTCATTACACCGCCTATAGGCCCCTTACCTTCAATTTCGTCTTTAACCCAGAGGTAGCCGTCAGCGTGCGGCCGTATATCTCTACTGGAAATCCAGACTTCTGAGCATACCGATTCGAGCAGCCTGCACGTGTATACAAGCAGATCTGGTTCGGAATCTCCATGCACATGGATACGGGTCTTATCATGCCCCATGCGGGAGCTTAACCCACCGGCTAGAACGATTCCGGTGAGATGTTCAGAACCGCTTTTATGCATTAGGTCAGAACCCTCGGAGTCTGTAAATCGTGAAAAACGGTAAAGCGTTTTTCCTGATCACGGGCAAAGCCTACTAGTGTAACATCATGCTCCTGTGCCATTGCAATGGCAGCACTTGTTACAGCAGAGCGGCTGATGATAAACTTGTATCCGGCGCGAATGGCTTTAGCACACAGGCTTGCTGTCACCCGTGCAGAAATCATGAGGACAAGGCCGGACAGAGGGGTTTCCGTACGGCTTGCCCATCCTGCAAGACGGTCAATACAGTTATGCCGTCCAATATCTTCAGTGCGGTGAAGCATTGTGTGGGTTTTTGCGTTGTATGCACCTGCACGATGGAAGCAACCAGTACCGTGCCACTGGCCTTCTTCTTCAATAAAAGTTGCGATAGCGCTGAGTATCTCTGAACCGTGGAGTTTTCCCGGTTCAAGATTGTTTTCAATGGTGTCGCCGATGGTTACGGTAAATTCGTCATTACAGACTTTCTCAACCGTAGTTTTAGCACTGCCTCCGTCAAGGTCGAGCAGTGCGTGACCTGCAACCAGATCTCCAAGGTTTTCCGGCCACGCCCAGAGCGTATGTGACTCACCTTCGAAGTTTAGTTTGATCGGTACTTCAATACTTACGATGTCAGGATGAACAGCCCACTGACCGTCTTTATACTGCGTAACCGTAATTGGTTTCGGTTCGCAGCTGGAGTGAGTTTTACTTTTCGTCATTAGAACCCCCATGCTGAGAGTGTAGGGCGAGCGTATCCTTGTTTACGTGCCAGAATGTCGAGAGTGAGAGATTCAAGGTCATCAAGAACGGGGATACTCACGCGGTCGAGTTCGCGGAAATCGCTAACTTTGATATAGCAGCTGCATGTTTTACATACGTGTACTTCGTATCCAGGCTCGCCATCCGCTTTAAAGTATTCAAGCTTGTTATGATCCTCTTCTCCACAAAACGCACACTGAAGGCGTTTTGCCCGGTATTCAAGGCGGCAGAATGAGCAGGTAAGGTGCTTGAACCCTTCCTTTTCTTTTAAAGAAGCAATTAAAGGCTGAGATCCGCAGTGTGGGCAGTGCCCGTACGGCCACGGTTCTTCGTCGTTTCTGTGTTCCTTCAAAAGATCTGTTTGTACTTGTAATGACGGAGTTAGGCTGCCTTGAGCCAGAAAGCGTACGAGACTTGGAGATTCTGGAATGCGGGCAGCCCAGTCTGCGAAGAACATGTTGTCATCTGCAATAAATGCATCACATGCTTCCTGAATGCTTAATTCTTTATTTTCAATGGCGTTGCGGAGTTTGACAGCAGAAGATGCCAGCGGTTCTTCAGCGTTATCCAGCATAGCCAGCAATTTTCCAAAAAGAATAGCAGTTTCTTTAGGGTCGTATGTAAACGCAGCTCTGGTTACAAGCGGTGCGCCTTGAATGTGCATGCCTGATGTTACCTGAGGCTGTAGCGGCTGCACAGAAATTTTAGCACGGCTTGCAAGTTGCAGCACTGCCGTGTTGCTTACGATTTGTAAAAGAGCTTGAGGTAGAAAACCTTTTTCAGCGATATGTGTAAGTTTACGTTCAAGTCTTTTAGTTTCTAATTCCAGATTAAATTCCATTCTATCTCCTCAGGAAGATTTATATCTGAACATTCAGGAGTCCCCACTGTATCGTGACTTCGAGTGAGGACAACGCTTTTATTTCCTGCTCATAGTGTTACACAACACAAGCCGTTATTTAAAAGATGGCAGGATGTTGCATAACGAGAAAGAACTGGAAATAATCAGAATGAACATTGTTTATTGATGGCAACAGCACATCGACGTTATGCGTTAACATGATGAAAGAATGCGTAACGTAAGTTGTGTGATATTGCAGTGCTTTTAGTTACAGGATGAACCTCATTCTGTGAAGGAAGCACTATGTACCGGACGTACGTGAAAAGGATGAATGAAGTCTTGAGTGCACTATTAGATAATAAGTTTGGATTAAGCTCTGTCAATAACAGGCATAGGGAAGCAATAAACCGGAAAATCGTGAAACGATTTTCCGGTTTGTTTTCTTTTTTAATAAGATAGTTTGTTACGTGAAATTGCGGCGTACTGTGTAGAGGTAAGTAGACATATTGTTAGTAAGCAAGCTGACTTAACGATTTCAGGATAAGTGTGCAGCCCATGGCAAGCATACCGGTGAGTCCCATGCCGCAGGAGAATCCGGCAAGAAGGACTGGAGCATAATGTCGCCATTGTTTGCCGTATTTTTTCAAGAAGAAGTAGCGGCCTAAAAGAGCACCGATAACTTCCAGAATTATTCCGTGAGGTGTGGATTGCCCAAGTCCGCGTACAACGCCATAAATAAGCATGACTGGGAGCCCGAATACGGACAGGAATGCATACATGATAAGTCCGAGACCGATACCGGAACCCACATAGGAAAGACTCAGAGCCTGATAGAAGAGAGAGTTTCCTTCAAGGGTGGACGATTGCAGAAGGAGTGAGTTTAATGCCTGCAAGTGCCATATTTTTTGAGCATAAGGGTAACTTGCCGACGGAATTGGAGCCAGTCTCCACAGAAATTGTGAGAAGAGAAGAGAGGCTATAATTACAATCGGAAAGACTACAAACTCTGCCTTGATGATACCGCGCAGATTTGTGCCGGTAAGTTCGATTTCTCGGAATTGTACCGTTGCCTCCCCATAGTTATGTAACGGAATCGGAGCATACCAGATTTCTATTCCGCTATATCCAAAGTACTTTGCTCCGGCTATAAAACTTGCTTCACGTACGAACGGTAGAGAGACAAATTGTCCGACAATACCTTCCATACGGGCACTGATGTATGATGCTATAGGAGTGTAGACAAAACCGTAGAGCAGGAAAAAAATCCAGGGGAAACTAGGAACAAGCCAGCGGCAGATAAGTGTGTATGTGACGGTCGAGAAGACGTATATGCCTATGGAAAGCCAGAAGTTAATATCACCGCGTCCTGCGGGCGGGTTGAAGAGTTTCGAAAAGTCCAGATCGCCACTTTGTGATCTGAAAGAACGGATTACTTGCCAGATACCGATGATGGCAATGGCAAGCCCTAGCCCGATACCAAAGGACATGTAGAAGTCAAAGTTGTTTGCAAAAACTGTTTCAACGGTTTCCATTCCCGGTTTCCAACGATGGAGGATGCCTATATCAAATAGGATAGGGTTGGCGGCTATGGTAACAAGTAGCCCCACAAGTCCGCCGATAACTGCCCAGAAAGGGAGTACCATACCCACAAAGACCAGCGTCAGATCGAACTGTAACCCTGTCGCCACTGCAGGAAGAACAGCTTCCGTATGGCGTGTCAGTTCAATCCACGGGATTGGAATTAAGCGTATGGGTTCTTCAAAAAGCAAGCCGGAGAGTGCCGGAAGCAGTATATAGAAAAAACCGAAGGCAAGTCCGATGACACCGCCAATAGAGAAGGTTCTCCACTTCCAACCGGATTTGCGGTCTTCAGTTGACTCAGCCAGTGCCATAGTGCCCAAGGCTCCCACTGGCGCCATCGGGAACGGTAGCTTTTCTACATCGGATGTGAGGCGGTAGAGAGCATAGCCCAGCCCGAAGTGGTCAATTCGCTGAACTATTTGCGCACCCACAAGAAGCAATATCGGGATGAGCCAGTCCTGATGAAAAAAGGTTCTTCCTGTGAGGGCTTCTGAACCGGGTTGAGGTGCAATCCATGTAGGAATAAATTCGGTGAGTCCGAGCATCTTTGCAGCGTCCGACTGCACAAGGTACTGGTTCCATAATAGACCCGAAAATGGTGATGCAAGAGCGGCACCTGCCATGTAAAATAGAAGAAATACTTCCTGTTGTTTTAGTTCGGTGTACGAACGCTTTGCTACTTCTGCGAAGAGAATAATCGTAACCCAGCGCGCAGCAGGGCCGATGCCCTGACCGATGACGAGTTGCAAGTACATGCTGCCCGGCATCATCAGGAAGCCAATAAATATGGCACCGATTATGGTTTTCCAGTCAAAGCCTTGCTCAAACTCGGTAGGTGGCTGAAGTAGATCACGATATTCTTGTAATTCTTTATCTTGATACATGGTCTATCCTCCCAGCACTGGAAAGACTGGATACACAATTCCGGAGAATAAACTTACAATAGCCCACGTTCCTCCCATAAGCATATCGCCGATAATGAGTCCCACAAAAGTCATTTGTACTTTTTTATAGAGGGCAGTGCCGCCATAGTGCAGTACCAGATAGTTACAAAGCCATCCAAGAAAGAAGCAGACCCAGAGAATACGCATGCTTTTGCTGTAGGCTGCAAGAAAGCCTAAAGGGTGAAGCGGCCACCATGGAAATTTGTAGAAGCAGAATACAAGGACACCCATGACTATAGCACCAACGATTGCAAACGAGGTGATCCACGAATTCGCACTCAGTGGTGCGTCAATCAGTCTGCCTGCATTTTCATAAATAGAGAGGACTGACTGCGTTTGCACTTCCAGTTTTAAATCGCGCAGACCTGTTTTGTATCCAAGAATAAGCATTGAACAAAATGCTGTGCATACGCACAAGGCAAGCAAGATTGTCAGCGCGATAAAGAAGCGTCGTTTGCTTTTTGTGTGCTCGGAAATTTTATTACCGTGCACAAGGTTCGGCATAAGCGACTCTTGCACATCAAGAAACATCATCTTCTGCATAACAGTCGTGAGAGCAATTCCGGCCATTCCCAGAAAGCGGGTTCCCAATATTGAGGTAAGTCCGTCGGAGGGGGCGGCTGTGAGCATAAACTGTGGCAATCCACCTTGTGTAATAACGCGTGATACAACTAGCAGAATCATAAAAAATGCAACTGGCATGATAACTGAGCCGCCGATAGACATACCGAACGAATGACACCAGACCATCATTGCGCCGATGCCGATAACAGCTCCCCAAAGTGACCATGTAGCAGGTATAATTTCACCTTGGTAAACTTTTGTATTGTGAAGTCCCGTCTTGAAGACGTTGACTAAGTGTTCACGGGCAAGCCAGAGAATAAACAGGAAGAATATGAATGTGGCACCGATAACTGTAGCTTCTGCCGGACGGGCAAGGTTGGGACCGAAGGTAATGCCCATGGCAGATTGGGGAACATTGAATCCCATAACATACAATATTCCCATGAAAAGTGCGCCAAAGATGTAGAAGAACCAGAAACTGAATGCAATTTGTCGTGTGGCAAGGAACGCAAAGCCGATGTACGCAGGAACAATATACAATTGTAACTTATTAAAGCCGGAAAAAAGACCATATTTGGGGAAATATTGTCCGGCAAGAACCAGCAGCGGCAGTTGCGGGATAGATGGATAGTGATAACTCAGCCCGTTAATCATGTGGAGAAACACCGGAATTCCGATGCCCCACAAGAGGAATTTATTTGTAAGAAACTCGCGCATCTTCCCGGCATCTAGTGCTTCACTCAAAAATTGCGGCACGCGTAGGAGTGGAAAGTTTATGCGTTCATTTTCTATCCACTGTCTGCCAAACAGGTTAACGAGGCAGAGCATGGTGAGGTATGCCATCATAATGAACAACCCCCATAGTGTCATAACTCCTGTCCATGCAGCCCATGGAATTTGTTGTACTACCTGCAGGATGCTCATGTCGTGTCCACCGACAAAACCTTCATATAACGGTTTTACTACGGAGGGACTGTTCATGTACCACGAGTCTGGAAGATACGGAGTTAGCGTCTTGACCCAGCTGTAGCCGCCGCTCTGGTAATAGATTGGTGCGGTAATATTAAGAAAAAATGATTCTGCAAGGCCGGAATAGCCAATACCAATTCCGATGACCATAAATAACCATGTGACAAGTTGTTCTGTGCCGTTGAGTATGGGATTTGTCTTTGTTGATGCGGCAATAATTGCTGTAACAATAAATAAGATAAAGGAAATAAAGAAGGGGGCGAGGGGGAAGTGCCCGCCGCCGAGTGGCGTTCCTCCGAGCCATGCAGTGTTGAATGGCCCGGCTGCGCACATAAGTATACCGAGAAGAATAGCAAAGACTAGAGCGGGGAGCCGTAACGTGTTCATGCGCTATCTCCTTTGTTCTCTATCGCTGTGTGCGGGATGTCTTTCCCCTTTTTAGCAAGGGCGGTTTTTAAGTCTCTTTCGTAGGTTGAGCGCGCGCTTTTTTCTATAGACCGCCATACAAGAAGCTGCTTGCGCAAACCATGCAGAAACGGCTTGTTAAGGTTTTGCCACACGCGTTTTTCTCCTGCTTCGCGGGTAAGAATGACATGGATTTCTTTAAACCCGTGATGCGATTCAGACGGGCACATAATAAGCTGCACGTTCTGGCGCACCCCAAAGTCAAAGGGAGCAAGCCATGTTTTGAAATCAAAGGTGAGACAGGCGTCGCCTGCGGTGTCCTGTTGAACTGAATCAGGAATGAGTCCCTGTTCAACAAGATTATCCGGAGGCAGGAAGCTGCACGTAATATCCTGAGTGGAAAAGGCGCCATGTGATATGCCAGCATGTCCGTTGTAGTACTCAAACAGGAACCCTCCGGCGAAGGCCTGCTCTGAGCTTCTTACGAGAAACGGCAGTTCAATGCGCATGACATCGCCTACCGCTTCCGGAAGTTTCCATGCACGGGTGACGTCTGGAATAGCAATTTCTGATGCAACTCTGGAAGGATATATCGAGGATATGAGTACAACAATAATGATGAGCAGCATGGCCATAACACCGGCTGTGGATGAATAGTTGGCAGTCATACCTGCCCATAGTTCTGTGCCGGCCATAAATCCGGATACAGTTTGTGCTATGAGATAGCCGAAGACAGCACTGATAACCGCAAAGGCTAGTGATTCTGCCACGAAGAGGAAGGCAACATGAGACGGTGCCAACCCTACAGATGTGTATACACCAATTTCACCGCGTCGTTCATACACAGAACCGATCATGGTGTTTAAAACGATCAGTACCGCAATGCCGATAGGAATGAGAATAGCGGAGAGGCCACTGTAACTGATGAAATTCGAAGCATAATATAAATATGTCCCCGAAGTTGTACCGCTGAATACAAGCATACCGAATCGGTAGCCAAGGTTCAGTAAACCATGGTTAACATCATCGGGTTTGTCTTTCCCTGTTTTAATAGCAACAGCTTTAAGGGAGCCACCTTCAGAAAGAAGGGTGCGTGCTGGAATGATAACCGTGCGTGCGCCGCTTATGTGTTCGTACCGGCTTTCATAGCGGAGTAAGTCTTCTCCACGGTTCAACGCTTCCGCCTCGGTTTCGCTTAGGTCAGAGGCGGCAATGTTAGGATAAATGATTGGCGTAATCGGTTCGCCGTCAAGATCTTTGCTTTCTGCAAGTGCCTTGTTTTTAATAATGCCGCGTACTGTATAGGGAATTCCCCAAAAGGTGATTTTAGGCGCAATGGCCCCTACGTGTGTTATGCCCAGCTGGTTTGCGATCTCTTCCGGCAGGATAATGGAGTGCTGGTCGCTTTCGTTAAACCATGAGCCGGATACAAGATGTTTGCGTAATGAACTCATATCACTTTCAGAAGGGGCTAGTCCGATAAGTGCCCGTGCGGATGATTCCTTCCCGTTGTATTTCATCGGCAGGAACGGGGCACGGGTTTTGTCTTCGATTTCGAACCAGACGCGCGGGGCGATGATTCCTTCTTGGCCGAACAGATCATTTGTTACTTGTAATGTTTCAACCGGCATATCCCGCCAGTTAGGATTCTTAAGAAGCAGGCCGTAGTATGGCGCTGAAGTGCTGAATTCTACCCATCCGGCAGTGCGTATACTTTTGGTGGAGGTAAAATTCATAATAGTGAATGTCAGGATTGTGAGTGTTGTAATTGTCAGTGCTGTACGCAGAGGTCTACGGCGCAGGTTGCTTACTCCAATAGCCATAGCTGCTACAAAAGTTGCACTCTTGTTTGCCTCCGTTACTCGAATATTGTGTGCCTGCTCCTGAAAAATTTTGACCTCCCGTTCGAAGCGCAGGAATATGAGCATGGACACAAGAAACGAAAGCCCGATGATAAAAAATGCCAGAATAACAATGAGCGGGCTGTAGGTCAGCTGGAATGCCGGATGAACAAAATAAACTAGAATAATAGTAACCGTGAGTAGGCCGAGGAACGCAATAATGCGTTTGTAGATGGAGGAAAAACCGAAGAACAGACGTTCAAGGCAATAGGCAAACGGCACAAACAGAGCAATATAGAAAAGTACACCGGAGAGAACGTCCCTTTGGGTTCCTTCAATATCATTGTAAACAAGAGAAGCCGTAGCAAGGGATGCTCGTGATGT
The DNA here is from genome assembly GCF_000384815.1 of Halodesulfovibrio aestuarii DSM 17919 = ATCC 29578. Classification (NCBI taxonomy): domain Bacteria; kingdom Pseudomonadati; phylum Thermodesulfobacteriota; class Desulfovibrionia; order Desulfovibrionales; family Desulfovibrionaceae; genus Halodesulfovibrio; species Halodesulfovibrio aestuarii. The sequence continues at coordinate 164,600 of NZ_ARQF01000020.1, read as the reverse complement.
GTTCATCAGACCAACCCAGTCTTTTTGCTGGTAGTATTGTTCTGCTTGCTCAAGCAGTAGTTGTGCTTGTTGATACAGATTGGAAATTCGCTCGTTGTTGATGCCCTTTTCTTCCAGATTTTTGATCCGGGGGATGAGTAGTGTCCACATGTCTTTCGCGGCATGGTATTCTGTGAACGGAATGACGGGCCATTTACTTATAAGATAGCCTTTGCCAAGCGGGTCTTTCTGGGTGTTGTTTAGCAGCAGAACTTTTTTACCGAGGACAGTATCCGAAAGGGTGAGCTTGAACGGGACGTCCGGCTCAAGGAAAAAAGTCCCCAGCGTAGAATCACGAGTATCCAGTCTTGAATACCAGTAGCGTAACGGACTGGTTTCAGTTCGTGCATCAATAATTTCAGTTCGATATAAGTACGCAAGTGTCCGTGCATCAAGTAAATTGAAAAGAGTTGATTGCGCACAATCAAACATGGTGAGTTGGGTTCCCATAGTATTGCGGCGCATTTTGACACGGTAATTGCTTTTGCCGGTACTCGGCTTATCCACGGCCCACACTGCTAGACCAGTATCCGGAGCGAGCTTATACGCTTCTATGACAGCCTTATGGATGGTTTGCTGTGATGTGGCAAGCCCCGGCAATTCAAAGCTGCCGTCCGTGTTAACCATGGCGTAGAAACGGGAAGGACCTTGATAAGTAAGAACCAGTGTGCCTACGGCAGGTTTATCTGGAAAAGGTTCTCCTTGTCTTTGCAGGTTGACACTTCCTCCCAGTGTGGCAAGGCCGTTTCTGCCTCGTTCAATATCGGGCAGACTTTCATTTGCAATGTTGGCAATAAGCGACGTGACGAACTGATTCTGTTCCAGTGCATATTTTTGGTCTGTTGCTGCCAGAACGTCGTGCGGGGTTCCCCATAGCGGACGGAAATCGTGAAGTGAGGCAATACTGATCATCGGAAAGCCCGCAATCGCCAGAACTTCGCTGTCGAATGTTGGGAGATCCGGAAGATAACTTTGCCATGGTGTCGTTGGAGTCGGATGAAGCGAATCTTGCCATAATGTATCGTAGTTCGGCAGTTTCTTAGCGTTTTCAGTCACCAGCTCAGACAATGGACTGAAGAATGATGTGCGGTTAATACTCGCTTTCAATTCATATAAATATCCTCGAGTAAATCCGCCGACACCAGTGCCATGGGTAGATAGATAGAGTCCGAATCCTGCTTGCATGGTGCGTTCGCCGATGGCTTCTTTCAGGAGGAGTTTGCTGTCTGCGCTGCGTAACCGGATGATGAGATCTGCAAATCTTTCCTGCTGTTCTGCAAGCGCAAGAGATACCAAGTTGCGCAAGATCCTAAGTTCTTCAGGTGGAACAGGATTTTGTGCTTGTACTTTTGAACTTAGCCAGACCACGTTTCTGAGTTCAAGGCGTTTTGCCGCCAGTTCTTTAATTCGTTTAGAATCTTCACTTGAACCTGTTGCCGCAAGGCGTAACCGGACAACTTCGCGGGTGAAAAGGTCAACTTGCGTTTTGGATACAGAATCCAATGCAGTGCGAAAAAGTTCACGTTCCCTTGATGAATATATATTCAAAGATTCCGGTGTGGAGAATAGCTCTGGATTATGAAGAAGTGCGATGGTGTCTCTGGTATCTGATGCTTTTTGAGCAAGTTGAGTAGAAGAGTCTTTTATATCACTCAGCTTTTGCGTTAATAGCGACGCGAAAGAGCGCATCCCCGCATTGCTCTGTGAGTGGCCGGATGTGGCAAGTAACAGTACGGATGCTTTCGGCGGATTCTTTCTTAGTTGCTCAGCAATGGACAGTAAGGTTGCAATAGAAGTCGATTCATCTGCTCCGGGGGCATGTTCCGGAACAAATGCGGCTGCATCATAAAACGCTTCTACGAGCATAAATTTGCTGTCGGCATCTGTGCCTGTGCCGGGAATAAAAGCCCAGACGTTTTCGCCTTCTGCCTGAACCCATTCAATATTGGCGGAAACTGTGACTTTTGTTACCGGATCTTTCGGCAGCGTTTGTTCGTATAGCGAGTTAAGGTCACCAAAAAACTCCGCAGCTTTTTCGCGGGAGATCCAGAATCGGGGAAAGTTGATAGGCGTAAGTTCAAACTTATCGTTAAAGAGTGCTTTGGTAGGAGGCGTGGCGTTTCCTTCATCTACATAAATGAGTGCAGATGCACCAAGTTGTGCCGCATTAATCCAGTTTTTTCCGGATGCTAAATCCATAATGACGATAGCACCCTGCACATCCTTGCCGTTGAACTCTGCAAGCTCTCCCCCCTTAACGTATATTACATGCCCTGTGATGCCTTTTTCCGAGGTGGTTGATGGTGTGACCGCATTGAGGCGCAAGGGGGGAAGCGTTATACTTTGCTGGTGTAATGTGTCTGTTCTTCTAAGGGTACCTACTTTGAAGTGGGTAACGGGCAAGAGATATGACTGGATACCGGTTGTCACAGACTTATGGGCAGAAAAGTCTGTTTTGAGTTGTTCATGGATAAAGCGCGCTGCTTCTTTTGCACCTTGCGACCCTGTGAACCTTTCTTGCAGTAAAGAAAGAGCCGTTGTGGTCAGTTTGAATTTCCTGTCGCTGTTTGTGGACTTACGTGCATAGCCAGTTTGAACTGTAGTGCAGAGTATAAGACAGAGCATAATGAAGATCATTATGTTTGGTGCGGTGGAACCCTTATGGGGCGGTATGGTAAAGATGGAGTTCATTAGTGCTCCTTCTCCCCGATGGTACCAAGAGAAATTTTAAGTTCGTCGCGGTGTTCTTCTTTATCAACTCGTCCGTCTTTAACCCACACTACGCGGTCGGATACGCTGATCATTTTGTAATCGTGTGTAGCCGTAATAATGGTTACTCCGCGTTCTCTGCACAGAGTACGCAACAACTCAATGACTTCTTCGCCGGTGCGATTGTCCAGGTTGCCCGTAGGTTCATCCGCAAGAATAATTGTCGGATCGTTTGCGAAAGAACGAGCAATGGCTACACGCTGCTGCTGACCACCGGATAATTCCAGAGGCTTATGCTGATGACGGGAGCCCAGTCCAACAAGGTCAAGCAGCTGTAATCCTTTTTCCGTTGCAGCTTCATTATGCATTCCTGCAAAGATCATAGGCAGGGTAACATTTTCCAGCGCGGTCAACGTTGGAATGATGTTGAATGTCTGGAAGATATAGCCGATTTTCCGGTTGCGCAGCCATGCAAGCTCGTAGGCATCCAGCTGAGAAATATCTACTTCATCGATAAAAACTTTTCCTTCTGTAGGCTTATCCAGCCCACCGATCATGTTGAACAACGTACTTTTTCCGCTACCGGAAGCCCCCATAATAGATAGATATTCACCGGCATAAATTTCCAGATTAATGCCGCGCAATGCATGTACAAGCTGCTTACCCATTTTGAAGGTCTTCTTAACGCCTTCAACCCGGACAATTATCTGTTTTTCGTCCATCGAGCCTCTCCCTGACTATACCCTATTGCCGGTGTCTCCAGCTTGTGGGCGCGGATGGTAACTTCAAAAATTTTATCCGGAGTTATGGCAAACCCCTGATATGTTGCGGACAGTTTTTTGCGAGTGTAGATGGCGCAAAGGGTGTTTGAAGCATGGTACAGGTACTGATGTTCGTTTGCCGGAAGGCCGTCCAGAATTCCTGCCAGTACAGCCCAGCGAATTTTTTCCGGTGAATTTGCGTAATCATGCCATACAATCATGGAATTATCGTCTTTCAACAAAGGGAAAATATTTCGGGTGTCACTGGCAACAGCGGCTGCATGGTGGTCACCATCGACAAAAATAAGATCAAAGTTTTTTGTAAGAGTAGAAAAATCAAACGAGAGCGTATCGCAGTCTATACATGTGATGTTGGGATACTGCGTAGGCGTGATAAAGAACCCGTCCTGCCGGATCATGGAATTGCTGAACCCGGCTTGTGCCTGCTGTGCCGGTGATAAACTGAGAGAAAAGCAGGTCCTTGTGTGCGGAGCTACATTTGTGATGGACTCACCGCGCCATCTCCCGATTTCCAGATAATCACACGCGTCGTATGATCGGGCGAGTCCTTTGAGCAGGGCAATATCCATAGGTGTTGCGGCGGCTTCCAGCATAGCATATGGCGAAATTGTTTCTTCAAATTCAGGAATAAGATCGAGCAGGTCTACCTGCGGCAGGCCCAGTTCCAGCCCGTAGGACTTTGTGACGTATTGTTGCCACCATAGAGCATCGTGTCTGTCGCGATAAATGGATTTCAATGCCTTATGAGGCTTTCGTAACAAGTACCACAATGCAGTGAGCATGCGATGGCGTTTTGAGGGGAAGAACGTGCGTGGCATGAGTACTTCCTAGTGCTGTGCGTTAAGTGCTTTTACTGGTTCCATGCGTGCAGCAAGAATGGCAGGGTACAATACACCGATAATGCTCAACGCAAATCCTGTACCCGTAGCAATAAGAAACGAGATGAAGACATTCATCAGCGATACTAGAATCAACGATGCTACACCGAAATTTACCAGACCGTTAAGGAACGCAAAGGCAATGCCTGCGGCAGCACCTATTGCGGCACCGATGATGCCGATAAGCGCTGCTTCTATGAGGAATAGGCGCAAGATGATGGAATCAAGCGCTCCAAGGCATTTGAATATACCGATAATACGGAACCGTTCGGTAACGGACATAAGTTGTGCGTTGATAATACCGACGGTGCATACGAGAAGTGAGAGAAGGACGATCCAGCGTTCTTTAGGGCCGGTTGTTACCGTGCCGAGGGCGGTGTTAACATCAAACCCCATTTCTGTGAGGAGTGAGGCAAACTGGGAGCCGCCGAATTTGATAAGTCCTGTGGCGATGTCCAGACTGACCAAAATGAATGCAAGAAAAGCAACCGCAAGGATTAGACTGCTCATAGTAATAAGTGAGCGTGTGAACCGGTTCCGCAAACTTTGAACCGCAAAGTCAAAAGATTTACTCCACGGAAAGCCGATACTCTGGCCTGCCTCGTGGGTGAAAAATCCGGTGTGTGACGATTGTTCCGGCATAGCTGTTCCTACGGTTGCTGCTCACCATAGTAATCAGGGTATTTTCATGGAAAATTTTTTCTGAAAATATGCAAGCAGGTAGTCTGTCCGGCCTGTATGCAATAATGTTGCGTTCTATGGTTGAGCAAAATAATGAGTAACCACCATCATAGCATATAGGAATATATGGGAACAGGCTGTACGGGGTAGCTTTGTAAGATTATCAGCAGGCGTTGCAGAAACTCCTCGGCGGCGCTGTTCATTCTGTCATGATGCATCATTACTCCACAACGGCCGGAGGCAATTCCGGCACGCAGCTCTGCCAGTAATCCCTTCCAACCGCTTGCTGCAGTCAGTTCGTTCCGTGTGTGCAGATCAACATTAACCGGAATATCCGGTAAAATCTTTTGATAGGGTGCAGAAGCTGTGCGGGAGATTGCTTTCCAACCGATGTCTTTTAAAATTTGGATGTTCGAGTCGGAAATTCTATTCCACGGTGGTGTGAATACCGGATAGAACGTATCACCGAACAATGATTTCAGGGTGTCATGACCTTGTTGCAACTCCTCAGCACATTCCTCATGTTTTCTGTCGTTGCCAAATTCGCAGCTTCGGCCATGCGTTGCATGGTTCACGTGAGACCAGCCGTGCTGGTGCCAGCACCAGAGGTGATTTTTCTCAGGTGCGACTGACAACAGTGCCTCAACATGGGCGGCAGTGCTCCATGCGGGAACAACTGCCAGCCCCAGAGGGGTGTCGTATTCAGCAAAAATACGAAGCATGTTCCGGCAGGCTGTTGAAGGGATAGCGATGTCATCTGCGCGAAAAAATATTGACGGAATTTTTCCCATAGGGCGCCCATTGGTTTTATGGGCTTCCACACCAGCTTGGATGGTCTGTGCAAGCAACTCTTGAATGTTGGAAGGGACTGCATGCCATAGTGCTGAAATGTACGGTCGTTGTTTTGCCATAGTGTTCCCTCCCACGGTTCACAACGTATCATTTATCATAAAAAATAAACTGATTTCAAAGGGGCGGGTAGTGTAAGCTTCGAGTTACCCAACGGCCTTACTTTGTAATAGTTGTTCCAATATCCGAACAGACTTCATTGCTCCTTGCAGGTCAACGTAGTGTTGCGGCGGTGGCGCAGGAGTGTTGACATACTGCTCAAGTATTGCGCTGAGGCGGTCTGGTTCCATCTCTTTCTGTTCAAGAATTTTGAGTGCTCCAAGTTTTTCAAGGCTGGTTGATCGCATGCGTTGTTCTCTATTTTGATCAAAAGGAAAAACCAGTCCGAACGTGTCTACTGCCAGCAGATTCATTGTTGTATTGTATCCGGCCATACTAAGGGAGAGATCGGCTGCGCTGAGATGTGTAATGAAATCAGAGATAAAATCAGTAACAGTAATGTGCGGGTACGGTGCGCAAAGCTCTTGAATGCGTGTTCGGGCATCAGGTTGCATAAAAGGACCAGTGGAAATCAGCAGTCTGTGCGGGGTGGTTCTGTTGAGCAAAATAGAGGCGGCTGCGAGTTGCTGCATGATTTCCGGATGTACAGATCCGCTGCCGATACTGCCGAGAATGAATGGCGTATCAGGTGTGATAGAAAGGGATTCTCGCACTGCTTCAGGGCAGAGATCGTGTGGAAGTGGTGTTATGTATCCGGTGTTGTAGATCGGAATTGTGATCTCGTTAATACGGGGGAATGTGGCGTCCAGCGTGATAACTTTCGGGTCTGTATGTACAAGAACAGCATCGAAATATGAGTTCAGGATAGAAAGTACACGTTCTTCGAATTGTTGCTGTTTCGTTTTTTCTACAAGAATATCACGCACACTGCATATGGTGTACATGTTGGGAAATGCATTTTGCTTGGCGAGTTCAAGGACGGGCATAAGCTCAAAACTGAACTGCTTGCGTCCGAACGGGAAGAGTTCAATTAAAAAAACATCGGGCTGCAATGCCTTGAGTGTTTCAGTAAGAATGTCGGTACGCTGGAGTTTAATGATTTCAAGCTCTGCTTCTGAGAGAATATGTTTGGAGCCGTCTTTATCTGTACGGATGAAGGCTCCGAACTCTTCGTCCATGGAAAGAGGGGGCAGTTCGATTACTTGTACATGCGGGGGGTAGGTGATGGATAAAGGAGTGCCGCCGGTAACAAGTGTTACTTCATGATCAACGAGAGCCTTGTCTATTTCCAGACTGCGGAAAAAATGCCCCATGCCGAGCACATGCTGACAGTAGTGGACTACGCGCATCAGATCACCTCATTAATGGAGAGGATTGAATATTGTGTTGTTTCAGGTGCAGTTTGTTCTGCAATCAGGCGATGTAGTGCATGTTTTTTGATAAGCTTTCCTTCTTCGGGAAGGAACTTTGTATGCATGAGGTGGTTGGCAATGGACGCAATGTTGCCATAATGGGTTACGATCAAGATGTGTTCTCCGTTCCATCGTCGGGTTGCTTCATGCATCGCTTCAAGGGTCCTGTTAAGTACCTCTATCCTGCTTTCGCCGCCCGGTGGTTTGAACTCCCATCCTGCAGCTTCCTGACGTGCTATTTCTTCGGGGGTCGTTTCGCGCAGATCCTGAATGGTATGACCTGCCCATGCTCCCCAATCTTGTTCACGTAGGCGAGGATCACGTTCAATAGGAACGTTTGTATGTTTGTTAAGTGCAAGCGCGGTATGGTAGGCACGTGCAAGATCACTGGTGAGGATACGTGTCCATGGATATTGCATGATGGATGGAATCCATTCGCTGATGATATCGTAACTTTCTTGCGGAAGTGAAACATCATGTTGTCCCTGAATTCGTTTGACAGAGTTCCATCCTGTGGGGGCATGGCGTAGGAGACCAATATACGTTTGTTTCATGGTAACCTCTGGCGTATGTCGTCTTGACTGTTGTTACTGTTGTGCAATGGCTCGAAGCTTTGCGTCTAACTCGGCATAATTCTGCCGGATGTTATGATTTGTCGCAGTATGTTTTGTTGCGGCTGCACCCATGGCCGTTCGCAGGTCTGGCGATGCTGCAAGTTTGCCTATAGCCTGTGAAAACGCGTTATTGTCGTACGATGGAGTGATGATGCCTGTAGTGCCATTGTTGACCACTTGCGGTGCTCCATCATGATCCCACGCCACAACTGGTAACCCACAACTTTGCGCTTCCAGATAGACCATGCCAAGACCTTCATTTATGCCGGGGAAGGCAAAAATATCGCAACTGGAATAGAGTGCCGGCAGCTCTTTAGAAGGGACGATGCCTAAAAATATGTGCCTGTTTGGTAAGAACTTATGCGCGACTTCTTCCAGATATGGACGCATAACGCCGTCTCCCGCAATGATCAGTTTGATGTCGTGCCCTTGATATGCAAGGTCACTGCAGGCGGTGATGACGTGTTCCACACCTTCTGATTTTGTTCCTTTTCTCAGCATGGCAATTGTCAGCACAACAATACTGTCTGTTGCATTCCATGCAGTGCGTTTTTCTGCGCGCAACGTTTCATTCCGTGTGAAAATATCTGTGCGGATTCCGGGTGGAATGAAAGTGAGATGACTTGGCGGGACAATATGGCTTAGTCCCTCAAGGTCTCGTTGTTTGTTCGCAAAAATATGTGTTGCGTGTTGCAGTGCTTTTTTATTGAGGTAATACCCCGGCTTAGTGCTCCAGTCCTTTTTTCGTTTTGGAGCGTGGGAAGGGGCAAATATTGCGTAAGGTATTTGTTCTCTTGCTGCCATAGTGCCGAGAATATCTGGTGCCTTGTAGTATGAGTGGTATGTAAACCACACATCCGGTTTTTCGTTTTGTATATTTTCTTTAACAAGCTGCATGGTTGCGTAGATATGTCCCCAGTTGCGAGGTCGTTTCCAAATATACCGAGTGGATAATTGAGGTACGATCCATATTTCGTGCCCTTGATTCTGGAAAAACGTCGCTAAATCTTCCGCAATAGTCACATCGCCGGATATGCGCGGGTGTGTCAGCGGTTTGAACGGGGTACAGAACGCAATTTTCATGAAGATGACCACTCCATTTCTGACATTGTATCTGCTTCCTCTCTGGTGATACCATTTTCTTCAAAAATATTACCGAGCTGTACAATTAGCTGTCTGTTGTTGAAGACTTTATGAACCTTACGTTCGGCACCGGAAATGATGGTCTGCCGCAGAGCTTCATCGGTGAGCAGGCATTCTGTGGCCTTGGCCAGTTCCTCGGCGTTGTTGCATGGAACAAGCAAGCCTGATTTATTGTGTTCTACGAGCTCAGGAATTCCTGAAACACGGGTTGCAACAACAGGGACTCCCATTGCCATGGCTTCTGCCAGTACGTTGGGAATACCATCCCTGTCTCCATCCTGCGCTGTTGTACATCCGAGAAGGAACACATCGGCTTTGCGGTAATGGCGCAGCACATCCTCGTGAGGCAGCGTGCCGGTGAAGCGAACAAAATCTGTTAGTCCATACTTGTAGACTATCTCTTCAAGTTTACCGAGAAGCGGGCCCTCACCAATAAGTGTGTATCTGAATGGGATATTGCGTAAAAAGAGAAGACGCAGACTTTCTAAGATTGTGTCCAGCCCCTTTTTTTCCACTAGACGGGCCACGGTAAGAATTGAATAGGGCGTATGGGTAGTGAGACCGTTTTGTCTGGTAGAGAAAAGGGATAGGTCTATCCCGTGATAGATAGTATGTACCGGACAGTAGCCGGGCTGTGGAGTCCGTATGGGAGAGCCGTCCTCTATGGGGGGCAGCGCATAGTGTGGTGGTGCTTTAGGCGCAGGGAAAGAACGAGCAATCGTTTCTAAGGCAAGTTTATTGTATTTTGTACATGTAACGGCAAACAGTGCCTGCTGCATTTTTTCTGCAACCCGTTTGGGATGTTGCGTGTAAATATCTTTTGCATGTGCGGTAAAACTGAACGGAATGCCGGCAAGTTTTGCTGCGTACATGGCGACAGATGTCGGGGTATGCGCAAAATGGCTGTGAAGGTGTGTGATGTTTTTAGACTCAATATTATTGGCAACTACACACGCCTGCATAAAGTGTTTGATCCATGTATGTACTTTATTGGTTCCTGAAAAGCGGGAGAGGAAAAATTTAAAGGTATTACAGAATGTGGTTGTGTGTAGAAGGGCACATAAGAGCGTGTTCCACAGCAGACGTGGGAATCCAAGAGAAAGATATTCCGGAAGATAGGTAACTGTTGCGTGGATGGATTTTACAGACTTATGCGAAAATTTTTCACGCGGTTTCCGCATTGAAAAAATATGAATGGTAAAGCCTTGCTCTTCTAACAATTTTATTTCATTGGAAATAAAAGTTTCTGATATGCGGGGATACCCTTTCAGGATCATACCGAGCGTTGGAGTGTTATGCATCGATGGTGTCTCCCTTGAATTCGGAGAGCCGAGAACGGATGATTTCAAGTCCAGTCATGGAAAATGCGTTGATACTTTGTTCGTATTGCGAAGAGTCTTCCAGCATGGTGATTACTTTGTCACGCAGTGAAGACGTGGTGAGGCAGTCCCATTTAATGTAGTCTGCCAGTTTGGCGGATTGTAATACCCTTGCACGGATGAGTTGCTCCAGACGCGGACTTTCACGTGGGATAATGAGCGACGTTTTTTTAAGGGACAAAATTTCGCAGATGGTATTGTATCCGCCCATACTCACAACAAGGTCTGCTGCCGCCATAATTTTTTCTAACCTTTTATGGAAGGTAGCGAAGATTACGCCAGCCTTTTTGGCTCGTTTTGCAAGAGAGTCCTGCAAGTCCTGGGGGACAAAAGGTCCCGATACCATATAGGTTTTAAACGGAAGATCCGGCGTTTCTTCTACCATTGAAAGGTAGGTATCCAGCATGTGGTAGCCATCACCTCCGCCGCCTGCAGTGACAACGATCAGTTTGCAGGAGTCATTGATCCCGTTCCCGTTTCCGTTCAGGAGGTGCTTGAGGGTGATTTTTTTATTTGGGGTCTCGCGGGGGATGTAGCCGGTAAAGACACATTTATTGCTTATGGAGGAGGGCAGTCCGTATTCAACAATAGGATTGTAAAAATTTTCTTGTCCGTAAATCCATATTTCCGAGTACAGGTTCTCCAGCACATTAAAGTAGTTTTTGTCATTCCATTCTGCACGTGTTGATGCAGAATCGTCTAAAATATCACGCAATCCGAGCACGACGTTAGTGTCAGGACGTGAAGTTTTAAACCATTGGAGCACGGGCAGAACTTCCCCTTTGAGTCCTACGGGAACTTTGTCCACGATGAAGAGATCCGGATCAAAGGATTTTGCTGTGGCAGTAATTATCTCTTGCCGTATTTCCAATGCCTTCTGGGGGTTTACTTTTATGGAGTGAGGCACATAGACAGTGTTGCTTTGTTTGATCATACCCGGAATACGCACAAAATCGACCCCGAAGGGAATCGGGAAGCGGCCGGCAATGGGGGATCCTGTAAGGATAAGAATATTAACACCGGGAGCGCTTAAGTTCCGTGCGATAGCCATTGTTCTTCGGATGTGCCCAAGTCCGTAAGTATCATGGGAATACATGAGGATGTTATATGTAGAACTCATGAGTAATTGCTGCACCTTGGTAAGAAGTTCACAGTCGTATGCAAGTATTTAAGTCTGTGAATCATTATGGGGGAAAAGAGTATTATTGTTTTTGTAATACAGGATGTTAAACCTCTAATTTTCCTCTGCCATTGGTATCGCTTGCCCGGTCGTAACATAGTATTCGGCTGTAGTTGCACACGGGCGTACTATTTCACTTACTTCCGGATGCATACTGGAAGTTGTTTTCTCGTTGATAACACCCTCTAGTATAGAAAGATTTTGTTTATATAGCGGAATGTGTGGATGAATATTATGGGCATGTTCAAAAAGGCGTTTGGCATGCGTATAATCTCCACTATCGAAAGCGAATACGCCAATATTATTCAATGCGCTGGAATGTTCGCTGTCATAGAGCAACGTTTGGCGGAAGGCATGCTCGGCATTCTTTTCTGAACCAGTGATAAATGACCGCATTCCCTCAATAAACCATCCCTCTGCCGGGTTCAGGTCTACATAGTTGATGCCTTGGCATGGACACCTGTCTACCGCACAAGGAGTGGCACCTGCATTGAGTGTAACATTGTCATGAATATTGCCGAGAACGGTTCTATCCCCCGGGCAGCGGAAGATTGTCCCATTAGGTTCCATTCGAATGAATGAACAGCCACTTTTGCAGTCTATCCCACGGAAGTTAAAAACCATTTTTGTTCCCGCAGCAGGGTGGCTTGTAAATATATTTTTGATGGTTTGGGAATAATTCTGTGGATATTTTAGATTGTTGTAGATTCCTTTGAACGGGCGAGGCGTAATGGGGACTCCGTTCTCTTTGAAAAATGAAATGTCATCAGGATATCGTTTTTCCAGCGAAGGATGCAGTACGTAATTAACTTTAATTGCGAATCCTGCACTAGCAAGGATATGGTAATTTTGAATAAATTGTGGGACTGCATTTTTTCTTTCACGTTCTTCAATATGTAACGACGCATAGATATCATTAACTTTTGATGGAGAAACCCTTTTTGCAAATTCTTTTATCTGGGCTGATAAACTAAGATTTGTATCTACCCCTATGTAATGCTTTTGTGTAAGTTGCTCACAAAGTGAGACGAAATTAGGATATAGAAATGGTTCACCTCCAGTCATGTTAACTAGCCAGCTGTTATTATTCTTATTAAGAAAGCGAAGTAACGTTTCAATAGAGATATAATTTATTATTTTACCGTTAGTATGCGGAAAATAACAGTATGAACATTGAAAATTACAGTTTCTTGTCATGTTCCATATCATTGATTTGTTGTAATTATGCATGGTTAAACTGCCTTGATGTGGTTTGCAATTAACGGGTTGAAGTGGTAGAGAACCACTGCATTTTTTTTAAAAATAGTATCATTTATAATGCATCAGATTGCTTCTGATGCGAGTTATCGCAGGGGACATGGAATAATGGATTTACGTGTTTTAGCAGAGTTAAAAGAATACCTTACTGTAAAAAAACATACGCCGGGAAGATTGAAGGTAAAAGTGAATTTAGCTATTCGAAACCACCCTAAGTTAACGCAATTGCAGCATGCAGCTAAAGGTGGAAGTTCTGTTATTAAGAAGACCAATCTGAATATTTTTACGCAAACATTAACTGTCGACTACGATAGTACTGTGTTGCCGTTTGAAGCATTGCAGGAATTGCTCTCCAGCGATGATCAGGATCGTATTGCACAACTTGCCACTGAGCTTATGGACAGCGTAGGTGTGTAACGCAAAGGTTAAGTAGAACATAGTTGACGATCTTCTTTCTAAGAGAAAGAAGTCATATATTTTTCACAATGAAAAACACCCCGCAGATACTACTATCTGCGGGGTGTTTTTGTTATTATAAGTATTAATAATAGTGCGTTACTGTGCTAAAGGTCTTTTTATGGGGCTTTGTAGTGGCTGTTAAGGATAAATATTACGGAGAAAATTCTTAGAATGCAGGGTAATGTTTTGCAATCAATGTTAGTTTCCGTACGAGTGTGATATAACTGGTCGGAAAGTCGACATAAGAACTGGAGAGTTGCATGACAGGGGTATCAGGGAAAAGAGAAGGTAAAAAAGGCAATGGTAATGAACCACCGGGTGCTGCATGCGCTAGACCCTTCGTTGCGCAGCAGAGCTGTGATACGGAAATGTTTCGCTGTCCTGAAGAGGCTTCCACGGAACGACCAGTTCTTCCTTATGAGTTATTGAGCAAGGTGCTGGATTCAGAACCAGTGGCCATTGCACTCTTTTCGGAAACATGTAGCCCAATGTACTGGAACAAACTGTTTGAGCAGTTTTTTGGAACGTTGGAAGGTGCTGACGTTGAAGGGATGGCACGGAAAAAGACGAGCTTTTGGCGTTGTGTTGGACAACAAGTCTTCGCAGTTAGGGATAGTCAGAAAGAAGCATGTGGCGAATGTTGTAAATTAAGCGAACATGGTGCGTATGTATGGTTTGAAACCCGGACACAGATTGTGCAGGCTGATGATGTGGGTGTTGTATATTTATATTCCGCAACAGATATTACGCACCAGAAGGCCGCACAGATTGAACTAAAGCAAACCCGTGATGAGCTTGAAGAGCGTGTAAAAGATCGCACAGCAATTCTTGCAAAAGTTAATAACACGCTCGAAGAACATGTGTTGTGGAGTAAACGCCAGCAACAGGCATTGATTGAAAGCGAAGAGCGGTTTCGGAATATTTTTTTAAACGAGCACGGCATCCGCTTTTTATGGGATACTGAAACCTTTGAAATTGAAGAAGCGAACGCTGGTGCAGCAGAATTTTATGGGTATGAACTTGATGACATGATTGGACAGCCCTTGCAGAAGGTTACGGGTATGTCCGTTTCTGCCATTCAGGACAGGATAGAAGAAGTAAAACGTTTGGGGCAGGCTTCATTCACGGCGCTTCATCGTCAGGCCAACGATGAAATGCGGTATGTTGAAGTGCGTTTTGTGGGGGCTAAAGACAAAGGGCGTAGCTTAGTTTACTCGTTTACTATTGATATCAGCGAACGAATTGAAGCTGAACGTAAGATGCATGAGCATAAGAATAACCTTAAAGCCTTAATGAACGCAACGAGCGATTGTGCTTTGCTTGTTGATCCTCAAGGGTTTGTGATCACAATGAATCATGCTGCAGGGCAGGAGTTCAAAGCAGCCGAGCAAGCTTCAGGGGGCGTGAACTTATTTGATGTGTTGAATGAGCAAGTGGTGAATGCATGGCGTGGTGCGTTTGATGCTGCTCTTGTTATGGGAATGGCTGAGCATATAGAAACAGATGTGAATCGGTGCTGGAAGGTCTCTTTTTATCCTGTATTTACAGAGAGTCTGGATATCAATGCCGTTGCGATTTATGCAGAAGATGTGACGTTTGAAAAGCGCACTACAGAACAAATGAAGTTGCTTTCAAAGCGAGTTCTTTCTGCTCAGGAAGATGAGCGAAAACGAATCGGACGGGAGTTGCATGACAGCACGGCGCAGACAATTTCCGGTATCAAATATTTACTGGAAAGTGAGGTGGCGCGAGTAGAGCAGGGCGCAGATGTGTCGCCCGACAGCCTTTCTAAAATGATTGAATTACTACAGGGCGCAAGTGTTGAGCTACGCCGTATCATTATGGCATTGAGGCCGACAATTCTTGACGATCTTGGTCTTATTTCTGCATTGCGTTGGTTGCTGAACGAGGCGTCTATTTTGCATCCTGCATTTTCATTTTCCAGTACCTTTGATCTATCGGAACAAGTTTTCAGTGAATTGCAGAAAACGGTTTTATTCCGTGTGGCACAAGAGGCGCTTTCTAATGCGGCAAAGCACAGTAAGGGGAGTAATATATGGCTTCATATCAAGCAGGAAGGTGATAGCTGTGTGTTATATGTACAAGATGACGGTGTTGGATTTTGCATAGATACTTGTTCAAGATCAGGTGTGGGGCTCGGGAGCATGCGTGAACGTGTAGAGCTTGTAAACGGGACGTTGAACATTTTATCGTTTAAAGATGGGGGTACGCTGGTTCGGGCAGCCGTTCCTATTTGTGCTGTGATTGTCAGCGAATAGCGTTAATCTTTATGAAGAGGCCTAAATAGACTTTCCCAGTAGACTAACGTATTGTTGCGGGGAATCGGAATGGCGTTGTAGCATACTAACATTGCAGGAGGAGCGGGTGGCAGAAATTACACCTGTTTGTCAAATAACATGTGTTCATGATGAAGCTGTGGCAAAAGTACAAAAAGCTATGCTTCCAAATGAGCATATAAGTAGTCTTTCGGAATTATTTAAAATTTTAGGTGACGGGACACGTGTACGTATCCTGAACGCTTTGTCGCATCATGAACTATGTGTATGTGACCTTGTTACTATTATCGGGATGAGTCAGCCTGCTGTTTCGCATCAGTTACGGTTGTTACGAACTGCAAAGCTGGTGCGGTATCGGAAATCTGGGAAAAATGTATATTATTCCCTTGCTGATGACCATGTTACAACACTGCTTTCTACGGCGCTTGAGCATGTTCTGGAAGGGTAGCAAGTACAAAAAATGAGGTGTTTTAGCACGGGAAGAGGCAATGTCTGACACTGCAATGAGAGCACGATAACTGATTGTTTATTTTGTAAATATAGAATTACATGTGTACAAAGATGCTTTGTTAAAGTTGGGACCGCAATATTGCGGTCTTTTTTGTTTACAGACGATTTGGTGCTTGCTATCAAGTCTGTATTGGTCTGACCAATCTGGATAGCTGGGTTAACCTGCTCATAGTAACTTGAGTTGAAATACGTAAGGAGTGGGTAATGTCGTCATCAAAAAAGGAAACGGGCAACCGGAGAACAAAGCAACGTCGGGTGCATGAACATATAGCCGACCAGTTGCGTGACCTGATAACCAGTGGTGAATTCCCTTCGGGGAAAAGACTCCCTTCTGAACGCAAGCTTTCAGAAATTTTCTCAGTATCTCGCCATGGCGTTCGTGAAGCCTTACGTAAATTGGAAGAGCAAGGACTTGTTTTTTCAAGACAGGGGGATGGCACGTACGTACGCAAAATAGAAGAAGCACAGGGCAGAAAACCTGTTTCCGCTGCGCTTGATAGAAATAAATGCCGCTATGTTGAAGTTCTTGAATTGCGGAAGGTTATAGAACCGCAAATAGCTGCCATTGCGGCACGGTATATTACAGAAGAAGAGCTTGTTGAGCTGCGGCGGGTTTTGGATGAACAGATAGATGATATCAGTCAGGGGCGTAATGGCTCCGAAGCAGACTGTGAATTTCATAAGTTGATTGCGGCTGGTACCAGAAACAGTGTTATGTTGGAGATGGTGACGCGCATTCATGACATTGTTTCACAGAGTTTAGAATTTACTTTGGAGAACAGTCATCGCAGGCATTGGGCAATTGAGACGCACGAACGAATTTTACGGGCGCTTGAAACCAGAGACCCTGAGACGGCACGAAAAGAAATGTATGAGCACATAGCGTATGTTGAATCGCTGGCGCTTTCCGAATTGGAAGGGGAAGAATAATCGCCCCTGCAGTTTTTCTAATGAGAATGGAGTAGGTCTATGATTTCAGTAGTGCTTTTGTATCTTGCCGTTGGTGCATTTGCTGGTGTGCTGGCAGGGTTGCTTGGTATTGGTGGCGGATTGGTTATTGTTCCGCTTTTAGTGTTTAGTTTTACCTTGCAGGGAATTCCTCAGGAAGTGCTGATGCATCTTGCCTTGGGTACGTCTCTTGCTTCCATTATCTTTACTTCTGTCGCAAGTTATAGAGCACATGATAAACGTGGTGCAGTGCGTTGGGATGTCTTTCGTTTGGTAACGCCGGGTATTATCGTCGGCGGATTGGTGGGGGCAGGGGTTGCTTCCTATATGTCTTCTGGCCTGCTGAAAGGGATTTTTGTTTGCTTCTTGTACTACGTCGGTTCGCAGATGCTACTTGGAATTAAGCCTAAAGCCAGCCGGGAGCTTCCGGGAACCGCAGGCCTTGCCGGTGCTGGTGGTGTTATCGGCATGGTATCCAGTATCGTTGGTATCGGTGGTGGTACCATGTCTGTGCCGTTTCTCTCATTTTGTAATGTACCGATGCATGCTGCAATCGGGACTGCATCAGCCATTGGACTTCCAATCGCGCTTGCTGGGACTTTAGGGTATGTGGTGTCTGGATTTTCTGATCCTGTAACGCCTGCATATTCTTTGGGATATGTATATATTCCGGCTCTTTTAGGTATAATTTGTGCCAGTTGGTTTACTGCTCCACTGGGAGCAAAACTCGCACATGCTCTTCCTGTAGCAAAACTATCAAAAATTTTCGCTGTGTTGTTGTTTGTTGTGGCAACGAAGATGCTTTTGAGTTTGTTTTAACTGATACAATTTGATTGAATCTATAGAGGCACTCTATTATTGTTAGATAGAGTGCCTTTTTCTATACGTAATGATAGGAGAATCAAAATTTTATAGTTGTCATTCTGGGCAACATTAAGAACGCCAGTAAAATACGGTTAGGGGGAGAAAGCGTGCTTTTTTAGGTGGTTGCTGTCTTGTATCTCCTACTCTACACTACTGGGCTGAACAGTGCGGTACAAACTGCGTATGCCTTCCCCCTGACAAATGTTTTTTCAGTCGGTCAGACACCGTTGGATTTAAAAAAAATCGAGGTAGCTTGTGAAACAGGTCTTTCGTTTGATGGCAACAGGAATCATGTGTTTGCTTCTCTTTCTGGTAGCTGGTTGTGGTCCAGAAGAAAAACAACAGGCTGTACAGGATGTCAGCTGGAATGAGCATGTTGCCCATGCAAAGGGAACAACCGTCCGTTTTTATATGTATGGTGGCATGAATAACGTTAACGACTGGATTGATAGTGTTGTCGCCCCTGCAATAAAAAAACAGTATGACATTACGGTTGAACGTGTGCCTATGAGTGCGCCGGTCTTCATGAACAAGATGCTTGCTGAGAAGAGTGCTGGGAAAAACACAGGCAGTATTGATCTACTATGGATCAATGGTGAAAATTTTAAGAATGCACGTAAAGCAGATTTGCTTGAAGGGCCGGTAACGCAGCTTTTGCCTAACTACATCGCATTCGTGAATCCAGATGAGGCTGCAACAGATTTTGGCTACCCCGTGGAAGGGTATGAGGCTCCGTACGGTCGCGCCCAGTTTGTTTTTGAATACGACAGTGCCCGTACGCCGAATCCCCCAACATCATTTGCTGAGTTAAAAGACTGGGTGAAGAAAAATCCGGGACGGTTTACTTATCCGTCTCCACCTGACTTTACCGGTTCTGCATTTATTCGTCAGGTATTCTATGCTGTAACAGGTGGTTATGCTCAGTACTTAGGCGGGTTTGATCAGGCTTTGTTTGATGCTAATGCGCCAAAGCTTTGGGCATACCTGAACGAGATTGCTCCCTATCTGTGGCAGGAAGGAAGAGCCTATCCAAAAGATCCAGCATTTCAGGCTACGCTGTTTTCACGAGGTGAAATTGACATGATGATGGCGTACCATCCTACACATGCTCAGAATCGTATTCTGGATGGAACATATCCAGAAAGTGTGCGTACTTTTGTTATGAAAGAAGGTTCCATTTTCAACACACATTTTACAGCAATTCCTAAGAACGCTCCTAATAAATCCGGTGCGTTGGTAGTCATGAACTATCTGCTTTCTCCAGAAGCACAGCTTTCAAAATTTTCACCAGCAATGTGGGGAGATTTCCCTGCGCTTGATATGAATAAATTGCCTTCAGAAACCGTCACGGAGTTTGCTGCTGTCAATCTTGGTGAAGCAACTTTGAAGCCTGCTGAACTTAGTGCCGTAGCCGTTCCTGAAATTCCTTCTGAGTGGTTGGAAGCGTTGGAAAAAGGCTGGGAAGAGCATGTGCTTAAAAAATGATAATGCTATTTCACTTGTGATTGATACAGACAATTCCTTTGGAATGCCTGTACGCGAGCTGGATGACGGCATTGCGCTAATCATAAGCCTTGTTTCCAAGCA
The DNA here is from genome assembly GCF_000384815.1 of Halodesulfovibrio aestuarii DSM 17919 = ATCC 29578. Lineage (NCBI taxonomy): Bacteria > Pseudomonadati > Thermodesulfobacteriota > Desulfovibrionia > Desulfovibrionales > Desulfovibrionaceae > Halodesulfovibrio > Halodesulfovibrio aestuarii. Next base: position 145,012 of record NZ_ARQF01000020.1, on the reverse strand, counting down.
GATAGATGTGAAGGCGATTGTTGCCTCGGCTTGTAATTGTAGAGCCTATGAGGCCGCACAAAACACGTTGTATCTTCTTGATCAATTCGGAATTTCAGATATTCCAGTGGGATTAGGGGCGGAAACGCCCCTTTCTGGTGACAGAGAGGCACATCACCAGTATTTGGATGCAAAATCAGTAAGCCGGGAGAGAACGTATTGGAGAAATGCTCCCGATATCCCCGCTCGTGATGTTTCTTTGCTTCCATCCGGTGCTGATGTGTTGATTGATGCAGTGCGGGCAAACCCTCATGAAATAATAGTCGTTGTGCTGGGAAGTTTTACCAATCTTGCACTGGCGTTACGAAAAGCACCGGATATTGGGGCACTTATAAAAGAGGTTGTACATATGGGGGGCTCGTTTGCCCCACTAGACGGGGAGCTTGCTTTTGAATGGGACACTGCGGATATTCCGCCGGAAATATGGGCAACAACGCTTAGATTTAATACATGGTATGATAAGCAGGCCACTGTTGAAGTGTTGCAGGCTGGTGTACCTGTCTGCTTTATTACTGCTAATGTAACCAGCCATTTTTACTTACGAAATAATCATGTGCGAAAAGTTCGCTCTGCTGCGAAAGGGGCTTTGGGGCAGAGTCTCATTCGCAGTATTGAGCCGTGGCTTGAATGGAGTATTGCTGAGCGCAAACTTGTTGGTGCGCATATGCATGATCCGTTGACGATACTCTCCCTGCTAGAGAAGTCAGTATGTACATACCGATATATGAGTGCAGACATTCCAAGTTTTTTAGCAGGATATGAACTTTTTCCACAAGATGAAGGCTCTCTGTGTAAAACTGCTGGTAACGCGGCTTTGCCGAAGGTCAAAGTTGCTGTTAATGCAGACACTGCAAGGGCTGAAGAATTGCTGTGCGATTTATTGAGTCGGGCTGTTTCATTAGAATCTAACGTTTGAAGAAATAATTGGTTTTTGAATACGTTAGTTGCTACTGTTAGTTTAATTATTGAAATGAGCTTGGTTATAGTTGATCCTTTTTTTGACATGAAAAAGCTCCGTGTATCACTAATATACTTGGATTTGTTCCTAACTTTCCATTCCTTGTGGAAAAAAATATACTTGTTGCAAAACTACCTCCGGTCTAGTGTGCTTTTCAAGCAAGAGCAGAAAATGTTTTTGTGATAAAAAGTACAGTAAAATTAGGTTAGTAGATCATATTCTCTGCAGATGTTTTAGGCGGCATCTTTAACCTCTAACTTTTTTGAATGGTTGAAAGAGTTAGGGCTGAATCAGAGAGTGAAATATATACGCTGGAGGGTCACCGTGCTCAAAAATACAATGGATGATATGATTTCAAAACTTGGGAAAGAATTTTCAGAATTTTCTGGAACGCTGCGTTCCGTTAAGAAAAATGACTGCGGAGATTTTGTCGTCTCTCCCGAGATAATGCGTAATATTGTGGGGCACGTAGAAAACCTTTTTGGGACAATGCGTGAAACACAAGAGTCTGTGCAATTAGCTCTGGAAAGCGAGTTGTTGCAAGAAGAGAGGAAATGGATTGATTTGCTTGATAACGCAGATATGACTACAGAGCATTAAGCTATTCTCATATCAAACTGTTAGGCGATTTAGTTGTGGCATGTGTCCCCTTGATGCGAAAGCATTGAGGGGACGTGTGTTTTTGTGAGGGAGAAATGAGTAACATGCTGAATAATGTTTTTTAGACAAAAGAAAAGCGGGAGAAAACTCCCGCTTTACATGCTCAAATTGTAAGATCAGCTGACTATACGCAGCCGGTAGGCTTAGGAAGACCAGCCATCTTACATGCTCCCTTACCTGGGCCGGAAGGGAAAAGTTCGTATACCTGCTTCAATTTGAAGCCGGTGTTTTTAGAAAGGATACGCACCATAGGAGCGATACCGTTCTTTCTGTAGTAATCCTGAAGGAAGTCGAGGATTTTCTGGTGATCTTCAGAGATCTCAGAGATGCCTTCAGATTCTTTAACGTAATCTACCCACTCAGGGCACCATTCTTCGAACTTAAGCAGGAAGCCGTCTTCATCAACTTCGAAAGTTTTACCTTCATAAGTAATTTCAGCCATTTTGTCCTCCTTGGACATGGTCTATAAGCGTTATATTTAGCTCAGACATATGCCGGGTTGCAGCAACAGCTGACAACCTGATGTAAAGCAGTGATCCACCGCTTGTCTCCATCCAGGTTTGCTCTACAAAGCAAACACTGACTTGTTAAAGCCGTGATAGTCATTTTGTCAATGGGCAAGCCCAGAAAATTCAATTTTTCTTATTGTCTTACAGAATAAAAAAAAGAAAAAAGAAGTGCTATCAACGGCGCTAAGATGCCACAGTGTTCCAAAAAACACAAGCGTACAAGTGTGTCTGTATTGTCACCAATAATAGTATGTTACAGCTGCCAGATTAAAAATATGTAACCGTATGAAGAGGTAATCTAGAGCGGGATTGGTGTGAATTATAAAACTTGTTGCATTGTTGCAGCATGAAGGTTGTGACATTGACAACTGGCAAGTGAGAATAGAGCACTTGCCAAGTACTGCGGGGCTGAGCACCCATCTGATAATTGAAAAAAGAAAGCGGCTCTAAATGAGCCGCTCATAAATCCATTGAACGTGTGATATTCTATTGAGGGTGAACGTTGTCACGTGCCCAGAATGTAACATCAAATTGCTTTTTAAGCTCCTCAATGATCTGATTTTCCTTGGTACGCTCCATTGGCATGATACGGATATTAACTTCGCGTGTGCCTTTCCCTTCTTCTTCTTCCATAGAGGAAAGGATTGAGACAATACGAGCTTTATGTTCGCGCATTATCTTCAGGATCGGGCGAAGTGTGCCTGCTTCGTTTGGCAAGCGGATACCGAATTGAACACCACCCTGCCGAGCACCGGTGATGGTGATGAGAACATTAAATATGTCACTAACAGTAATTATGCCCACCAGCTTTCCCTCGTCATCAACAACAGGAAGGCCGCCAAAGTCTTTTTCAATCATCATTAAGGCAGCATTTTCAACGGTATTGGTTGGGCTTGTGACAAGCGGGTCGACCGTCATGATGTCTTTTACTTTGATTTCGGAGAGCAGGTAGTACAGTTCGTGAACATCAAGCGTCGTAGCTTTGGAAGGGGAGGCTTCTTTTATATCTCTATCTGAGACTATCCCAACTACACGACCTTTGTGATCCACCACGGGAACACGGCTAATGTCGTGTGCTTTTAAAGCCTTGGAGGCCTTCATCATTGATGTATCGGGCGAGACAGTAATTACATCTTTTGCCATCCAGTCGCGAACCAGCATGATTTTTCCTCCTGATATACACTCGTGCGTTTAATCATTTATAGTATACTTGTTTTATATATAAGCATTTATTTTGTAGGTGAACAAGCGAAAATTGTCATGTCAAAGCGACTGTACTTTGCACAACTGTTCGCTTAGTAGATATTAGATTCGATTAATGTTTTATAATGTGTCTTGTATTGGCAGGACGTCTTACTTTCCCAGTGATGAAAGGAAATAGAGAATGAAAGCGCTGTATCTTGATTGTCGATTCGGGCTTGGCGGTGATATGTTTTTGGCTGCTATGCATGAACTGGGTGTTGATTTGTCGCGGTTGCAGCGTATTTTTATTGAAGCAGGCATTTATGTATCAATAGAACCGTTAAGTACAATGAGACAGTCCATTATTGGGACGTCTTTATCTGTAAAATGGCCTGAAGGGCAACCGCTTCGGCATCTGCCGGAAATTGTCGCTATCATCAAAAAACTAGCCATTTCCAATGAGGTGCAAGCCCGTTCAATTGACGCTTTTCAGCGTCTTGCGGAAACTGAAGCAGCAGTTCACGGTAAGGCTGTGCAGGATATACATTTTCACGAAGTGGGTGCAATAGACACACTCGTCGATGTTGTCGGTGCCTTCTGGGCTGTTGAGCAGCTTGATGTCACCAACATTGTTGCATCAAAACTACCGTGGTTTTCCGGAACAGTTGAGTGTGAGCACGGAATATTGCCGCTTCCTGCGCCAGCTGTTCTTGAACTGCTCAAAGGAAAGCCCGTATTTGCTACAGAGTGTGAACAGGAGCTCGTAACTCCGACCGGTGCATTGCTCATAGATCAGCTTGTAACTGATTTTTCGTCCGGCGCTGAAGGAACTCTTTTGCAAACAGGCCTCGGTTATGGCCAAAGAGAATCTCGCGGCGGGCTGCGCATCAGCCTGCTTGAATCAGATATGCCAAAGCAAACCATGCCTACCGAATCAGAAGCAATAATTGATGAAATCTACGTGTTAGAAAGTCATATCGATCATTTGACCGGTGAAGAACTAGGGCGCTGTTTTGATATTTTTATTGATGCTGGAGCGCTTGATGTTTTCTTCACCGCCGGGGTCATGAAAAAGAATCGTCCAGCAGGCAGTTTGAAAGTTCTTTGCAAGCCAACCGACTTGGCACAAATCGAACAGCTTTTCTTTACTCACACGCATACGTTAGGTCTCCGTAGACAGAAGACTGAACGTGTTCTTCTGCCGCGCAAAGAAGAACGTACAGAAACTCCCTTCGGCGAGATGGCCGGGAAAAGCTATAGTATCGACGGAGTGAAAATTTCTAAGCCTGAGTACGAAGAACTCCTGAAGTTTTCTAAAAAAACAGGGCGTAGTTTGCCAGAGCTCCGCTATATGCTGTTTGGCAACACTAAATAGCTCCCATGGTCTGCGACGCTTTTGTGTCTACGACGTTTGCCTCCGGCGGCTTATGAGCCTCGCTCTGTTGTCTTTATCCGTAAAGCTCAAAGATTCGTAAACGGCTAAAGCTCGCAAGAGTTTTTTAAAATTCTCCAAAAAAACTTATTAGGCGAAGAACATCCGTACATAATGTTTTCATGCGACTTAATCATACTGGTTTAAATAAAAAAGGGCTGTCCCTCATATGAAGGACAGCCCTTTTATTTTTCGAAGGGTAGTGGAGCATAAGCGGCGGGGCGATATAACCAACGGGCTAAACTCGCAGTTAAAAGTTTTTGGAGAGTCCAGAGGACCTTGTTTCAACAAGGTTCTTTGGCCGCCGGAGGCAAAAAAGGAAGCCTAGTTGTTGGAGCCAACTGTTACCTAGTTAGTCAGCTTCAATAGGCACAAAAGAGAAGGTAGTCACATCGAAGAGGCCACCATCTGTGAGCTTGAGCGCTGGGATTACTGGGAGGCTCATGAAGCTGAGAGTCATGAACGGCTGTAACTTCGGGTTGATGTTAAATTCTTTAGCGAGGTTAAGCAGCTTTTCCATTTGGGTCGCAACTTCCTGTGCTGGTTGATCAGACATTAGTCCTGCGATTGGCAGTGAGAGATGGTCGAGCACTTTTCCGTCGCGAACAAGTGTAATGCCGCCGCCAATTTTTTTGAGGTCGTTAATGGCTACGAGCATATCTGCGTCGTTATCACCTGCAACAACGATGTTGTGAGAATCATGTGCGATGGTTGTGGCTATTGCGCCATTTTTGATGTGGTAGTTTTCGAAAATGCCAAGGCCGATGTTTCCGGTGGCATTGTGTCGTTCTACAACAGCAATTTTAGTGAGTCCTTCGTTTTGTTTTGCGTTAAAATAGCCTTCTTCATCCAGAACAATATCTTTGATTACGGATTCTGTGAGTACTGTGTCTGGAATAACGCGCATAGTACGAACTTTATTGCTGGAAAGCTTGAGTTTGAGATCTTCAAGAGAGATGTCAGAGAGGTTCACTGTATCGCGAACGGATTCGCGAACAAGTTCCTGTGGTTCAACAAGCAAGGCTCCGTTTTTGGCAATATGTTCGCCATTTGTGAACACGTGGCTTACTTCAAAATCGCTGAGATCTCGAACGACCATGATATCAGCATCGTATCCCGGCGCGATTGCGCCTTTACCTTTGAGACCGTAGCATTCTGCCGCGTTAAGGGTACCGATGGTAATAGCTTGGAGAGCATCAACGCCTTCTTCAACAGCAATTTTGAGGTTCTTATTCAGATGACCGTTTGCAAGAATATCTGCCGGTTCACGATCATCAGTACAAAATACGCAGCGGCGATAGTTGGCATCGGTAAGACCTTTTGCAAGCGCACGGAGGTCTTTTGTTGCAGAACCTTCACGGATGAGCACGTACATGCCTAGGCGTATGCGTTCGTGCATTTCTTCTACGGTTGAACACTCGTGGTCTGTTTTGATTCCGGCTGCGGCGTATGCGATGAGATCGCGACCGGATAAGCCCGGAGTGTGCCCGTCGGAGATGCGGTTGCGGGAAGAAGCCATGTATATCTTATCCAGCATTGCCGGGTCACTGTTGATAACGGCTGGGAAATTCATAACCTCTGCAAGACCATGCACGCCTTCGTGGTCGATAAGTTCTGACAATTCTTTAGCTTCAAGAATAGCACCAGAGTGTTCAAACGGGGTTGCCGGCACGCAGGATGGAAGCATTATACGTACGTTGAGCGGCAAGTCTTTTGAAGCATCCAACATGTAGCGAATGCCTTCCAGACCGCAGACGTTGGCAATTTCATGCGGGTCGGCAACGATAGTGGTTGTTCCGTATGGAAGAACACACTTTGCAAATTGGGCAGGGGAAACAACGGAGGATTCAATGTGAACGTGACCGTCGATGAGCCCCGGCATAACATACCCACCTGCAGCATCAATAGTCTTTGCAGCTTCGTATTCGCCGAAACCGACGATTTTACCGTCGCCGATGGCAACAGAACTTTCGAAAATGGTCTGAGAGAAAACATCGACAACTTTGCAGTTGGTAATGAGAGTATCTACTGGAGTTCGTCCAGCCGCCATATCAACGCGGCGGGCAAGAGTTTCACGTTCAGTCATGATCTATCCTTATATTATGATGTATAGCGTAAAAATATCGTATTAGGTACGGAGCCAATATCATGTAACACGTTTGGATGAAAGGAGAAGACTGCTGTCTTCTTTTTGCTTTGCTAACATGCTGATGATACATGCTTTACAGGTTGCCGGCTTAGGCTTTGTTACATAATTTGCTACCGTAATCGTAATATTTCTGCATCTCTTTGCGCGGAACCATGCTTCCGCCTGTACCCCATGCGATGTGCGTTGCGTTTTTCATGTGATCTTGCAGAGCATGCTGCTTGATATAGTCTTTACTGCGCTGAATGCGTGTAATACCGGGCATGCCAGCAAGCGCGGATGGTTCCATCCATATATCCTCTGTATCTGCAAGCAAGGCCAGAAGCTCAAACATTGTATCATCACTGACGGTAAGAGCACCATCTATTAGATGTTGCAATGTGCTGCCGACAAAGCCTGAAGGGCGTCCGACAGCAAGACCATCTGCTGCCGTGCGGTTGTCTATTCCAAAATCCTGAACAGAAATGGCATCATGCAATCCCGTGTACAGACCGATAAGCATGGCAGGAGAATGGGTCGGCTCTGCAAAAAAGCAATGTACATTGTCCCCGAAAGCAAGCTTAAGACCGAAAGCAACGCCGCCGGGGCCACCACCGACACCGCATGGGAGGTAAACAAAAAGCGGATGTTCTGCATCTACCGTGATGTTTGCCTCCGCTAATTGTTTCTTTAGTCGTTCTCCAGCAACGGCGTATCCCATGAAAAGCGTGACAGAGTTTTCGTCGTCAATAAAGTGGCAACGCTGATCGCCTTCAGCCTGTTTTCGTCCCTCGGCAACGGCCAGAGAATAGTCAGAATCATATTCGATGACGTTAACGCCTTTTGAGCGCAGCATTTCTTTTTTCCACTCTCTCGCATCTGCTGACATATGTACGCTGACTGAGAATCCAAGCTGGGCACCCATGATGCCGATTGATAGACCAAGGTTACCCGTGGAACCGACTGCTATGGTGTAGCTGCTGAAGAATTTACGGAAGGCTGGGGTGTCTAGTTTGGAATAATCGTCTGAAAAAGAAAGGAGACCTGCATCAAGAGCAAGGTTTTCCGCATAGCTGAGAACTTCGTAGATGCCTCCGCGGGCTTTTATCGAACCGGATATGGGGAGATGGCTGTCGCATTTTAGCAGGAGTTCTCCAGAGAGCTGCAGGTTGAAAAGGTTTTCAAGTGCCTCTTGCATATGGGGGATTCGACGAAGTGGAGACTCTATAAGACCTTGCAATTTCTTTGTTTCAGGAAAGACTTTCGCGATGTACGGACGGAATCGTTCCAGCCGTGCTGCTGCATCTTTAACGTCTGCTTCTGTGAGAGTAATGTGCTTCATTGCGTCAGCAAGCGGACGGGTATTTGGGTTGAACCATATGGTTTCAGTCAGTGCTGTTGCATCACGGATGATGGGATCTGTTTTCCATTCTTGAAGAGTCTTTTCTGAAGGTGTCGGCATGAACAACCCCTGCTGGCTTTAGGTGTTAACGTGAGCGCACTGCCTGTATGGCGGCAAGAGCACGGTCAGGAAAGTCGGAGATCAGGCCGCTCGTTCCCCAGTGTGCAAAGGCGTACAACTCATGTTCACTGTTGATTGTCCAGATGTTAACCATCAGTCCGGCCTCGCGCAGTTTTTTAATATCATCTGCCGTCGTAAATGTGCGACATGGGTGGAACGCGGATGCGTTAAGTTTTTTGCAGTATTCAACAGACTTTTCAATGCGCTTTTCAGTCAGAACTCCTAACGGCATATCAGGCATTTCTGCGTAGATTTTTGTTAGATAGTCATGATTGAAGGAAGAGATCATTGTCTGTTCTTTTACATCATGTTTGAAAATCTGTTCAAGGATTGTATGTATGATGGTGTGACTGTGGTCACCTATTTGGGTTTGATCTTTGATTTCAAGGTTGAGCAGCATTCCTGAACTTTTAATAAAAATTAGAAGCTCGTCCAAAGTCGGAATGGTGGTTCCGGCAAATGCGGCTGCGATTTCAGCAGGAACGACACCGTTGTTAATTTGTCCATGGGGGTCGGTTTCCGCATACCACTTGCCCGCATCTAGCACGCGTACTTCGTCGAGTGTGAGATGGTGGATGCCTGTTTTTTTACCATGCTTTTGCAGATGCGGGAGTTCTGCAATGTTGGTGGTGCGGGTAAGTACGTAGTCATGGTAAATAACCGCGTATCCGTCCTTGGTCAGGTTTACATCAAGCTCAATCGCCTCAGCGCCTAGATCGTGGGCTTTACGAAATGCAGGCATGGTGTTTTCCGGCGCGTAGGCTCGTGCTCCGCGATGCGCGTGTGTAATGCATTCATTGGCTTTTTCAGTAAACACAGCCTTCTCCTGTATAATCTGCCAGTGCTCGATTGAATGAATAGTAACGTGTGATGGCTGCAAAATGCACTTGCATGAAATGATATATCGTTAATAACGCCATATCACTCATAATGCAGAGAGTGAAGTACTGAAGTTCTGGAAGAGTGTTGGTTCTCTGTACACGATGTGGTTGTACTGTTGAGAAGAGGGAGGATGGAAAAAAGAACCCGTGGGTTGAACACGGGCTCTTTTGAAGTACTTATTGTTTGAGGTCGTCGATGAGTGTTTTAAGGTTTTGTGCCAGCTTGGACAGTTCCACTACTGCGTATGAAGATTCCGTAAGCGCTTGGGCTGATTCATCGGAAAGGCGGTTTACCTCGACAGTAGCACTGGCGATTTGCTCTGCAGCTGCGGATTGTTCTTCGGCTGCTGTAGCAATGGAGCGAACCCTGTCTGAGGTTTCCATTACTCTATCAACAATCTGGCTTAGTGCTTTCCCAGCATCTTGCGTATGTGATGTGGTGTTTTCGACAAGCCCTGCCACTTCATTCATTTGATTGAGTGTGTTGGAAGTACTTGTTTGGATTCCTTGTACAACAGATTCTACTTCTTTCGTCGCATTCATCGTTTTTTCTGCAAGCTTACGGACCTCATCAGCAACAACAGCAAAGCCTCGTCCTGCTTCACCTGCACGAGCAGCTTCGATAGCAGCGTTCAGTGCCAGCAGGTTTGTCTGGTCGGCAATGTCATTAATTACACTGATAATGTTACCGATTCCATCAGCCTGTGCCCCAAGTTCGTTGAGGGTAGTTCGCATTGAGTTTGCGTTGGTATATACGTCCTCAATAGAAGTAACAACCAGAGAGACAACGGCGGCACCTTCATTAGCTGTGATTCGTGCATCTTCAGCATTTTCTGCTGCGTCGGAGGCATTTCTGGCAACTTCAAGTGTAGTAGAATTCATTTCTTCAATAGCAATTGCGGATTCTCCAACGCGTTCAGCCTGAGAAGTGGCACCTGTCCTGCATTGTTCTACCTGTGCGGACAGTTCTTCTGCAGCGGAGGATACTTGGTCTGCAATGGAATGTGCCTGCGCTGCCGTATCGGCAATGCGTTCATTCTGATGAATGATTATAGCTTCGTTTTCGCGAATTTCGGTCATATCGTGCCAGAACGCTACAGAGCCCAGCAGTTTTTTGTCCATGTCATAGAAGGGGGTGATACTGACCTCGATATGAAGTTTTTTCCCCGAAGGATGTAATAACTCAATGTCCTTGTGAATAGGTTCTTCTGATTGAATCGTCTGATCAGATAATGTTTCACGGTTCGCGTCGTTGTAGAAGACACTTCCAGAGCGTTCTCCTATATAGCTATTTGGCGTTCCGTCTTTTCCTATAAGGTCACAAAGCTGTTGGTTTATCCATAGTAAGTTGAAATCAGGCCCAACTATGGAGCACGGAGTGGGAATGCCATTAAGGACACCTTCAGAAAATCCAAGCTTGTTCTTGAGCTCGGCAACCATCGTATTAACTGAAGCAACAGTGCTGCCGATGGCATCATTAAGCTGGTAGTCAGAACGTGCGTTAAGGTCTCCGGCTGCGATTTTTTTTGTTGTTTCTCCTAATTCTTCAAGGGGACGTAACAGCTTGCGAAGCAAGAATATAAGAATAAGACTTGAGATCAGAATGCCGCCGATGATGCTGGCAATGCTCAATTTTTGTAACGTGTCATTAGCACCGAGACTGAGATCTTTTACCGGTATTGTGAAGAACACGTGCCAGTCTCTGGCGTCAATTATCTGTGAAAATGAAAGATGTTCCACACCATTATATTTGTAGCGAGAAAAACCATTTTTGTTCTTCAGCATTATGCGGCCGAATTCTGTGTCGTTCATGTTGCCACTAACCATCAAAGACGTATCTGGATGGTATACAAATGATCCGTCGGAGCGGGCAATCATTGGGTATCCATGTCCGTCATACGTGATTTTTTTGATCATTTCGAGTAACGGGGGCGTCATCATTGGTCTACCACAGTAGACAACGGCAACGATATTACCGTCGGCATCTTTCAGGGGCTTATATGTTGTTACATACCATGCGTTTACTACATAGGCTTTGCCGCGGAAAGTCTGCCCGCTCATTACTGTTTTGTATACGGGACTGCTGGCAGGAATATAGGTGCCTGTAGCACGGGTACCATCAAGTTTTTTTACGTTGGTAGAAACTCGAAGGAGCTTTCCGGGAAGAGCTTGAAATATTGTTGCCGTACCTCCGACCATGGATTGAACGCCATCAACGAGTTTATTACTTTTATTTAATATTGTTGCATTGGCACCATTACCAAGCAAAAGTGCAGGGATTGTGACTTGTTCAGACTGTTTCGTAATCTGGTTGGTGATATTTGTGGTAATTAAATTCTCTGAATCAAGACTAATCCCATCATGTTTTTTAATTTCATCATCAAAAACATTTATATCTGTTTCAAGTTTTTCAAGCGTTATTTGGTGTTGCATTTCAACACTATCTTTTAATTCGACGACCATTGTTTTGATAAATTGATTACCAAGTTTTTCCAATGCATCATGTGACACAGTGTAGTTGTTCCAGCTAAGCACGCTTAGCAGTGTAAAAATTACAAACAACACAGAGCCGATTAATTTACGGTTAAAATTTAGCTCCATTTTTTCGTCCCCAATAGTTATAATTAATCTTTTAGATACATCATTTGCTTAATAATGACGTAACACTTAATAAATAGTCGTTTCAGTTCGCATATATTTTATATTCTCTCTACTTTTAAAATTTATCCAGCAAAAGAATTTTTGATTATCAATTTATATATATTCATTACGTGAATGCTGGTTTGAAAAGTATGTGTCGTGTTCTATTATAAGTATTATATCGGTTGGATTAACAAGGACGTTAATTTGTTGTCAGTTTGTGTGTGGAATTCTTGTTGCTGTAACTTATTGTTTAGGCTTGTTAAATAATGTTGTTTAGCAAAAGTGTGGCTATATTGTGAGTAAAATTTTGTGTCAAAGTGTAACTATTTAATTTTATATCAGAATGTATATATTGTATTGGAGATTAGAATTTTCTTGACAAATTCAAACGGTGTTTGAAATACAACTTTAAACATTCTTAAAATATAACTTTGAATATTGGTTGGATTTGTTTGAGGTGAGGTTTGAATGAATAAAAATATAATTTCGGCGCGGTTTAAAGAAATTGCGCGTAATTATTATCAGTCGCGGGAGCAGGCATTACAAGCTTGGAAAGAACACCGTGATCAAGCGCAGAGTGCGTCAGATACCCGTAGTCGTATTTTTAATACAGCGCGTACTGTTTTTTCTCAGAAAGGACATGATGCAACAGTGCGTGAAATTTGCACTGCGGCAAATGCTAATGTCTCAGCTGTTAATTATCATTTTGGTAATAAAAATAGATTGTTGGCTGCTGTTTTGGAGGAGTTTTTATATGACACTCGTAAAATTTACCCCTTACATGGAGGGGTGCCAGAATTTGCAGCGCCGGAAGAGAGATTGTTTGGTTTTTCGCTAGGTTGTCTAAGTGGAATGTTGATTTCGCATGGTGATGAGTACTGGAACTTAAACAAACTCTTGCTTGATGCTTTCATTAACGATTTTGAAGAATTTTTACATGTAACAGAAAAGGATTGGCTTGAGCTTAGAGGGATGGTTATCCCTATTGTCGATGGTATGACTGGTAATGTGTGGGAGGACAAGACGTTAAATTCGCTGACAAGCGGCTATTTTTCACAACTATTTTTCTACGCAATGCACATTGATGATTTATTGTTAGCTCGTGATCAGAAGTTTTTTTCTGACGAAGATGTCTTCGGTATTGCACAACATATTACAGCCTTCTCCATCGGAGGCATTAAGAATTATTCGGAGTGGATGGATGCAGAGATTGATTTTCCAAATTTGTGCGGCGTTGATTGTTGTCAGTATAGCCGTAGGGCTGACGGCGTGTAGCAACGGCGTAGCAAGCGAGAAGGCAGAGAATGTCCCAGCTGCAAAAGAGTATGTTGTAAAGGTAAAAGTTGAGACTCTTAAACCTGCTGCAATTACCGATACAATTATGTTGCCAGGTGAAACGGAAGCAATGTTCGATGTTTCGTTAGCTGCTGAGCAGGAAGGCCTTATTGAATGGGTTGGTGTGACAGAAGGTGATTCTGTTAAAGCCAACGAACAAGTTGTTCGCATTAACCTTGAAGCGCTTCAGGCTGCAAAGGATCGTGCTGAAGCCAACCTCACGATGAAGAAGCATCAGCTTAAGCGCCGTAGAAAGCTTTATGAAGGCAATGTGCTTTCTCGGGAAGAACTGGAACAGGCAGAAACCGAATTTACTGTAGCAAAAACAAAGTTGCGCGAAGCGGAAGTTCAGTTTGAGCATGGCATTGTCGTGTCTCCTGTTTCTGGTGTTGTAAACAAAGTAAACGTTGATCCGGGCGAATATGTATCTCAGGGTAATTCTATCGCCACCATAGTAAATGTTGATCAGATTAAAATTACAGTTAATGTTCCGGAAATGGATATTCGGTACCTCTCAAAAGGGCAAACTGCACCTGTCATGTTTGATGCCTATCCGAATGAAAAATGGAGCGGAGTGGTGGATTTTGTTGCGTGGAAAGCAGACTCTGCAACGCGCACCTTTCCTGTCCGGATCATTGTTAAGAATACAGATGGCAGAATTCGTCCTGGTATGATTGCCCGTGCAAGTTTTGTACGTCGCTCTCTTCGTGATATTGTTTCCGTCCCTCTCTTCTCTGTTATCGACAAGGGTGGAGAACGTATTGCCTTCATTGAAAAAGATGGCGTAGCTGAAGCCCGCACTGTAACTCTTGGGGTTATTGATGGCGACAGAGTGCAAATTCTTGCCGGCCTGAATGTAGGTGAAAACCTAATTGTAGCAGGACAGCGGGAAGTTGAAGACGGCGTGAAGGTGGATGTTCGATGATACTTAACGAAGTAGCGCTGAAGAGGCAGTCTGTAGTATTTGTATTACTGTGGCTCATAATTTTAGCCGGGCTAAGCAGCTACTTTGCGCTCCCGCGTGAAGCTGAGCCGGACATTACTATCCCGTATGTTTTTGTAAATACAGCATATGAGGGTGTTGCCCCTGAAGATATTGAAAAGCTGGTTACCATTCCTCTTGAGCGAAAACTCAAAGGACTTGCTGATGTTGAGGAGCTTAGATCTACTTCATTGGATGGTGAATCTTCAATTGCAATTAAGTTTTTACCAAGTGTAATTATTGATGATGCATTGCAAAAGGTTCGTGATAAGGTAGATCAGGCAAAAGGTGACCTGCCGAGTGATTTGGAAGATGACCCGCTTGTTTCAGAGGCAAATTTCTCTGATATGCCGACAATGCAAGTGGTGTTGTCCGGCCCATTCAGTCTGAAACGTCTGAAAGTCTTTGCTGAAGACTTAGAAGATAAACTTGAATCAGTTCCAGGCGTTCTTGACGCGCGTCTTATTGGTGGTCTTGAGCGTGAGATTCATGTTGAGTTCGACCTTGACCGCATCGGGGCGTATAATGTTCCGTTTAGTGCGCTGGTTGACTCAGTTCAAAAGGGAAACGTTAACATGCCGGGCGGCTCCATGAATATTGGCGATGCCCGCTATCAGGTTCGTGTTCCGGAAGATTTTCAGTCACCTTCAGAGATCAATAATATTGTCGCATTCGTTCGTGATGGGAAACCCGTATATCTTCGCGATATCGCAACGATTAAAGACCATTATAAAGATCCGGTAACGCGGAGCCGAATGAATGGTCAGAATGCAGTCACTCTTCAAATTATTAAGCGCAGTGGCGAGAATATTATTAAAGTGAACAAGGGCGTTACTGTTGCACTGGAAGAGGCAAAGACGTTCCTTCCGCCAACGCTGTGCCTTGATGTTGTCGGCGATAGAGCTGATGACGTACGCAGTATGGTATCTGATCTTGAGAATAATATTCTTACGGGGTTGGTACTGGTTCTTGCGATTGTATTCTTCTTCATCGGTGGTTGCTCTGCATTTTTTGTTTCTATTGCAATCCCGCTTTCCATGCTGATCACCTTTGTGTTGCTGCGTATGCTGGATATTACGCTCAACATGGTTGTGCTGTTTTCGCTTATTCTTGCACTCGGGATGCTGGTGGATAACGGCATTGTTATTGTTGAAAATATCTACAGACATATGCAGGAAGGAAAGAGCAGATACAAGGCAGCACTGGACGGTACAAATGAGGTTGCATGGCCTGTTATTACCTCCACGTTGACAACCGTTGGCGCGTTCTTTCCAATGATTTTCTGGCCGGGTATCATGGGCGAATTTATGTCCTATCTCCCACGTACAGTTATTCTTGCGCTTTTCGGATCTCTTTTTGTAGCGTTGGTTATCAACCCCGTATTTTCAGCACGGTTCCAGACTGTGTCTGCCCCTGACTTTGGGGAGGACGGCGAAGAAAGGATAACTGGTGGACGGCGCATTTATTTGAAGATGCTGAACTGGTCGCTGGATCATCGCTTCATCGTGCTTGCAATCTCTTTGGTGATGTTTTTTGCATCTATTTTTTCTTTTGGAGCCTACGGGAAAGGGGTTGAGTTCTTTCCAAAAACAGAGCCTGCACGTGCAAACGTGAACATTAAGGCTCCTGTTGGAACAAATCTGGATGCTACAGACCGTTTTATGCGTGTAGTTGAACGTGTAGGGGCTGAGTATGACGATGTCCGTTTTGTTATTGCCAATACCGGTTCCGGTTCTGGAGGAGCATTCGGCGGTGGTGGTACCGGTACGCACCTTGGTGCTGTAACCTTGGACTTTAAGCCGATTGCAGAGCGTAGCATTCTTTCTTCTGATATCATTAATAAAGTACGTGCCCGTCTCACTTCTATGATCACTGGTGCTGAAGTACGAGTTGAAGAAGAAAAAGGCGGCCCTCCTACCGGTTCTGCAATCAACCTTGAAGTGTATGGCAAGGATATGCGAGAACTCGGTGTGCTTGTAGAAAAGATTCGTGGGATAATGCGTGATATACCGGGCCCTGTTGACGTTAAGGACGACTTTGTTTCCGGCAAGCCGGAAGTGCAAATTCGTGTTGATAAAGAGCGTGCTGCACTACTCGGACTTGATACGTACAAAATTGCATATACTATCAAAGCAGCAATTAACGGTGTCAAAGTCGGCGTGTTCCGTGAAGGAAAAGATGAGTACGATATTTTGACCAAGCTTCCTGAAAGTGAACGTCAGTCTATCAAAGCGTTGCGTAGAATTACGGTCTCCGGTTCTGCTGGTGAGCCTATTCCGCTTACCTCTGTGGCATCTGTTAAACTTGCCTCCGGTCTTGGTGCTATCAACCATAAAGATCAGAAGCGCGTTGTAACAGTTGCTGCAAACGTGGAAGGCCGTCTTGCAAACGATGTGATTCGAGAACTCAACGTACGTCTCAAAGAAATGAGCTGGCCTCGTGGGTACTCATACACCTTTACCGGTGAGCAGGAAGAGCAGCGTAAAGCGCAGGAGTTTCTTACCGAAGCATTTGTGGCAACTATCTTCCTGATTTTCCTTGTGCTTGTGGCGCAGTTTAACTCAATGGCTACACCGTTTATTATTCTTACATCAGTTCTATTGTCCCTTATCGGCGTGTTCGGAGGGCTTCTTATTTGTGGAATGCCGTTTGGTGTCGTTATGACAGGGGTGGGAGTAATTTCACTGGCAGGAGTTGTTGTTAACAATGCAATTGTACTTATTGACTATTTTGAACAGTTGCGTGTCAGAGGGATGAATACTCGTGAGGCACTTGTTAAGGCAGGTCTTACACGTTTCCGCCCAGTGTTACTTACTGCTATTACAACCATTCTCGGCCTCCTGCCGATGGCAGTGGGCGTGAGCTTTGACTTCTTTACGTTCACGTTTATTACGAAGTCGGATTCTACAGAATGGTGGAGTCCAATGGCTGTTGCAGTTATCTTTGGTCTGTTTGTCGCAACAATGCTTACTCTGCTTGTTGTGCCTGTGCTTTGTTCCCTTAAAGATGGTGCAAAAGCGCGCTGGGGAAAATTGACCAATAAAGAAGCACATAAACAGGACGATGCTGATGAAGTTCTGAAAGAATCCATAGAAGAAAGTGAAAAACGCAAGGGTGCAGTTACTGCACCGGGTGATGCCGCTTAGCCGCTACCTATTATCCTGATATAAAAAACACCCCTGACAGAGTTACTCTGTCAGGGGTGTTTTTTTATAAGCAGTTATTAAAGAGGAAGGTGGTTAAGCCAAATGGCATGTGTTGAATGTCTCATAGACATCTTCTTCTGTCATTATGCCAAGTTGAGCTGCGGCTTTTGCAACTGGAATACGCTCTTTAAGGGAAAGTTTGGCTATGTCCGCAGCCTTTTCGTAACCGATAATGGGCACGAGTGCAGTCGCCATAACAGAGCTGTGATGTAAAAGTTCGGTACAGCGCTCTTCATTGGCTGTTATGCCGTTAACGCACTTTGTAGCAAGGGCACGCATTGCATTCACTAGCATATGAACGGACTGAAGTACGTTTAAGATGATAACTGGTTCCATGACATTGAGTTGAAGTTGTCCTGCTTCAGCAGCCATAGTGACAGTAACATCGTGCCCGATAACTTGAAATGCAACCTGATTAACGACTTCTGGTATAACCGGATTTACTTTACCCGGCATAATGGAAGAGCCAGCCTGCACCGGAGGCAGTGAAATTTCTCCGAAGCCTGCGCATGGGCCGCTGCTGAGTAACCTAAGATCATTACATATTTTGGACAGTTTGACACTAATACGGCGAAGGGTTCCTGAGAATGTGACGAATGCCCCCATGTCTGAAGACGCTTCGATAAGGTTAGCTGCGGGGATAAGCTCGTATCCCACAAGTTCACTCAAGTGCCGGACTGCTTTGTACGAAAAGTGCGGAGGTGTGTTGATGCAGGTACCGATGGCAGTGCCACCAAGGTTGATTTCTTTGAGCAACTGGGAAAGTTGCTCCACACGTTCCACATCCTCTTCAATGGTTACTGCATAGGCTGCGAATTCTGATCCTAATGTGATAGGTACAGCGTCTTGTAACTGTGTTCTGCCTACTTTGAGGATTGTACTGAATTTTTCAGCCCGTTCTTTGAAGGCTGCGCTTAGCTCCAGTTGTTGATCTGTAAGCTCTTTGCATTTGCTCAAAACAGCAATGCGTGCACTTGTTGGATAAACATCATTTGTGGATTGCGAGCAGTTAACATGATCATTTGGGTGCAGATGTGTATAGTCACCTTTTGCAAACCCCATTTTTTCCAGTGCAAGGTTTGCAATAACCTCGTTGGTGTTCATGTTTGTAGATGTGCCCGCGCCTCCCTGCATCATATCGACCACAAATTGATCGTGAAACTCTCCTTCTATGATATCGTCACATGCTTCAATAATGGCATTTGCCTGAATATCTGTGAGGAGTTTGCTTTCAAAGTTTGTCAGGGCGCAGGCTTTTTTAACGCGCGCCAATGATACTACCAACTCCGGAAAGTGATGCAAGGGGATGCCGGTGATGGTGAAGTTTTGTACCGCACGGGCTGTATGTACCCCGTAGTACGCATCTTTTGGAACTTGGAACTCGCCAAGAGAGTCGTGCTCAATGCGATATTGCTCATTCATAAGGACTCCGCAACGTGATGGCTGTTGATAAAATATAAAAGGGTAACGTTGAGAGCAGTTAAACATGAAAGAGTCGTAATCGCGAGTGTTATCTGGGGTTGTTCAGATATTGGCACGTTGCCTTGAGTCTGTCTCATTTTCAGCCTTTTGCCAAAGGCGTATTTCCGTGCTTTTTTTTAGAAAAGCATAATATCTTTAACTGGATAGGTTGTATATTAGGCATGTGCCGCATGCGGCTAAGATAATTGGGGAGATAGTAAAAGATCGAAGGGCAAATGTAGCCTGCTGGGTGAATACTCGGCACAAAAAAAGGGTTGTATCTTGCGATACAACCCATATAAACACTGGCGATGAGGGAGAGATTCGAACTCTCGATACGCTTTTAAGGCGTATACTCCCTTAGCAGGGGAGCTCCTTCGGCCAGCTCGGACACCTCACCGTGTTTTTTGTGGTCTTAACGAAGAAATTCCTCCGTTGCGACGAAAGAGTGTTTACAGAAAACGAAGGGCAACTGTCAAGCGCAATTTTTAAAATAATTTTAAATTATGCGGCCTTTTTTACTGTGTTGCGCGAAAAACGTTGCTAACTGCGATAATCCGCATTTATGTTAATATACTCGTGCGTAAGGTCGGATGCAAATAATTCTGCTTTACCTTCTCCGTTTCCAAGAACAATGTCGATGAGAATATCACGTTTTTCTAAATATGGTTTGAGCAGAGTGTCAAAGTCTGCATCAGTTGGCTGACTGTTTTTGAATAATTCAATACCGCACATAGTAAGCTGCACATCATTTGCTTCAAATTCAGCGCCGCTTCGACCTATGGCCGCAACAATACGACCCCAGTTGGCGTCTTTGCCATAGATGGCAGTCTTAACGAGTGGGGAGTGCCCCACTGTACGGGCAACCTGATCAGCTTCAGCGTCATTTTTAGCGCCGGAAACCATTATCTGCATTACTTTGGTGGCGCCTTCACCGTCCTGTACCAATTGGTAGGATAACTCGCGCATAATGGCGGTGACTGCTTGCTGGAATTCTGCTTCAGTGGCTTCTGTAATACTGGCCCCGCTTGCGCCGTTAGCCAGTGCAAGAACACAGTCGTTTGTAGAAGTATCGCCATCAACAGAAACGCAGTTGAACGAGCTGTCGACACCAGTTTTCACAATGCGCTTCCACATTGCTGCATCAATCTTTGCGTCGGTGATAACTGTACCCAGCATGGTCGCCATATTAGGGCAGATCATACCTGCTCCTTTCGCCATACCGGCAATAGTAACAGTTTTTCCGTCAACAGTGATGGAGCGACTGGCTTTCTTAGGGAACGTGTCTGTGGTCATGATAGCTTTCGCAAAATCATCACCTGTATGTTTTCCCACAGCTTCTGCCAGAACCGGGGCAGCAGCTTCCCATTTTTTCATATCAAACTGTAAGCCGATAACACCGGTTGAAGCGGGGAGGATAGCGTCCGGTGTAAGTCCGAGGCGTGACGTAACAAGCTCCAGCGAACGTTTACAGTTTGCAATTCCCTCTTCGCCGGTGCATGCGTTAGCGCTGCCTGCGTTGATCATAACACCCTGAACTCGAGAAGAAGTTTCAACAAGCTCTTTGGCAACCAACACAGGAGCAGCCTGAAATTTGTTTGCAGTAAATGTACCTGCAGCAACGCACGGTGTTTCACTTACGATAAGCGCGAGGTCGAGTCTGCCAGAATACTTTAAATTTCCTTCAATGGCAGCGTATTTGTATCCCTTAGGAGTATCCACAGCATTTCTCGT
This sequence comes from Halodesulfovibrio aestuarii DSM 17919 = ATCC 29578, assembly GCF_000384815.1. Classification (NCBI taxonomy): domain Bacteria; kingdom Pseudomonadati; phylum Thermodesulfobacteriota; class Desulfovibrionia; order Desulfovibrionales; family Desulfovibrionaceae; genus Halodesulfovibrio; species Halodesulfovibrio aestuarii. Next base: position 124,343 of record NZ_ARQF01000020.1, on the reverse strand, counting down.
CTTTGTTACTGGTTAAAAAGTGGTTTCATTAATCAAACGTCATACTTTGCGAGAGTTCGTAGAATGTCAATGGATAGCATAAAGTTCAATTGTAATTTGTTTTCTATTTTGTCTCCTAAGACCCCTTCCCAAGATTTTTGCGTGCGAGTTTAGTCCGTCGATTATGTTTTGATGCGGATTATGCCTCATTATTTTTCTCTAAACGAAAAAAGGGTGGAGCTAAAAACTCCACCCTTTTTTAAAGCGTGATTAAGCCGTAATCGACTTTATTAACATGCGGCCTTCGCTAACAGGTTTCCCTGTTGTGGGGTGCAGGAGCAAAGTCCCACCCGTCGGAGATACGCCGAAGGCATTCTTGCTCTTATGCCAGATCTAAGCGCCGCAGCATTTTTTATATTTTTTGCCACTACCGCAAGGGCAAGGGGCGTTACGTCCGATTTTTGGTTCGGAGCGTTTTGTAGGCTTGTGTTCTTCTTCACCACCGGAGTAGGTAACGTCAGTCTCTTCTTTGTGGCGGAATTCATCGCGCAGCATTTGCTCCTCTTCTTCTTGAGAGCGCTGAATACGCAGGCGGGTGAGAGCTTTGAATACATTTTCGCGGATACGGAAGAGCATATCCTGAAAGAGTTCAAAGCCTTCGCGTTTGTATTCTTGCTTTGGATCGCGCTGGCCATAGCCGCGCAGACCGATGCCTTCGCGCAGGTGATCCATGTTGAGAAGATGCTCTTTCCAGCAGCGGTCAAGTTCTTCAAGAAGGAAGTAACGCAATACATCTTCGTATACTTCTTTTGCATCGTTCTTGAGTACTGCAAGGCGTTCCAGAACAGCTTTGTGTGCCACTTCTTCTGTAGGAACAGATTCAAGGCTGATGGACGCTGACAGGTTAAAAATTTCATCAAGCTGTACAGGGAGTGATTCAGCTAGTTCCTTGCGATCTTCCGGCTTGGTTGCATTCCACTGTTCGTAGAGAACGTCCATGAGATCGTCGAGGAATTCCTGAATGAGTTCTTCCTGACTTTCGTTCATCATGATTTCGCGGCGGAGGGTGTAGATAACCTCACGCTGCTGGTTCATAACATCATCATAATCAAGGAGCGTTTTACGGATTTCAAAGTTGCGACCTTCAACGCGTTTCTGGGCGTTTTCGATTGCTTTGGAAACCATGCTGTTTTCGATTGGCTCGCCTTCGTCCATGCCGAGTTTCTGCATCATCTTGGACATACGTTCGGACGCAAATAGACGCATGAGATCATCTTCCAGAGACAGGTAGAATCGGGAGGAACCCGGGTCACCCTGACGACCGGAACGACCACGCAACTGGTTGTCGATACGACGGGATTCGTGACGTTCAGTACCAAGAATATGTAGACCGCCAGCTTCTTTCACGCCTTCGCCGAGCACGATGTCGGTACCACGACCAGCCATGTTAGTGGCAATAGTAACGCGACCTTTCTGACCTGCTTCAGCAACGATTTCCGCTTCCTGCTCATGGTGCTTTGCGTTCAGCACGTTGTGTGGAATACGACGCTGTTTAAGAAGCTGAGAAATAAGCTCGGATGTTTCGATGGAGATTGTACCGACGAGAACCGGCTGTCCGGATTTATGCAGTTCTGCAATGGAATCTGCAATAGCGTTGAATTTTTCACGGTTGGTGCGGTAAATTACGTCCGGAAAATCTTTGCGCTGCATTGGGCGGTTCGTCGGAATGGAACATACTGCAAGATTGTAAATCTGTTGGAATTCAACAGCTTCAGTGTCTGCTGTACCAGTCATGCCGCCCAGTTTCTCGTACATGCGGAAGTAGTTCTGGAAGGTGATAGAAGCAAGAGTCTGGTTTTCTGCTTCAACTTTAACGCCTTCTTTTGCTTCCAGTGCCTGATGCAGACCATCAGAGAAGCGTCTGCCCGGCATGAGACGACCGGTAAATTCGTCAACAATAACAACCTGACCATCTTTTACGATGTAATCAACATCGCGTTTGAAGATCTTATGTGCTTTCAATGCCTGCAATACGTGGTGCTGCAGGGTGATGTTGGTTGGGTCGTACAGGTTGTCGATTTTTAAAAGTTCTTCTACGCGGATAACACCCTCGTCTGTAAGAGCAACAGAGCGGGCTTTTTCATCCATAGTGTAGTGCGTTTCTTCTTTAAGGTAAGGAACGATTGTATCAATCTGACCGTACAGCGCGGTGGAGTCTTCAGAAGCACCGGAGATGATGAGAGGTGTACGGGCTTCATCAATGAGGATGGAGTCAACTTCATCGACAATCGCAAAGTGGTGCGGGCGCTGCACGAGTTGTTCTTTGTAGAACTTCATGTTGTCGCGCAGATAGTCGAAGCCGAACTCGTTGTTGGTACCGTATGTGATGTCAGCAGCGTATGCAGCTTTACGTTCTTCATCGTTGAGGCCGTGAACTATGATGCCTGTGGTCAGGCCGAGGAAATTGTAAAGTTGTCCCATCCATTCGGCGTCACGGGTTGCAAGGTAATCGTTCACGGTAATTACGTGCACGCCTTTGCCTGTAAGTGCGTTCAATACAACCGGCAAGGTAGCAACAAGTGTTTTACCTTCACCAGTTTTCATTTCAGCAATTTTGCCGTCATGCAATGCACAACCACCTATCAGCTGCACATCGTAGTGGCGCATGCCAAGTACGCGGACACTGGTTTCACGAACAAGTGCAAAAACTTCAGGGAGAATTTCTTTGAGGTCTTTTCCGTTGGCAACTTCTTCCTTGAGTTCGGCAATACGTGCTGAAAAATCTTCATCCTGCATGGCCTGTACAGTAGGCTCGAGTTCGTTGATTTGTGCGATCAGCGGGCGCAGGCTTTTTAAGTAGCGGTCGTTCTGAGAACCGAATACTTTCTTGATAACGAAGTTGATCATTCTTTCTCCTGAAAAACAGTATAAAACTCCATATAAGTATGGAGGGAAAATTTGTAATACGGGGCTGTAATTTATGTCGCTGAAGCGCAGGACAATCCAACAATTGGTACTGGAATTAAGTTAATAATGCAATGAAGATTGGCAAGGGGTACAGCCTCTTTTTGCCCTTACGGGCACCTCGGAACAATTATGGTTCGATAATGTCAAGCCAGTGTCCCACCTTTACTTTTTCACCATTGAGTACTGGCGCTGTGCCGCGAAGCTGGAGCGTACAGCCACTGCAACCGGTGATGACAAGATAAGTGAATTCCACCTGATCACATAGCTCGGAAGTTTCTTCCTCTTCGTCGTCATAGATGTCACATAGACAGTTCCCTTTTGGGTTGCTGTAACATGGCACACTATCATCTTTTTTAGGAGGCTTCTGAAGCAGGTTTTCCCAACAGCGTCCTGCAACGGTGCGGGTAAGTTTACGGTTGCCAAGCTGGGAAATGCCGCCCATTCCGCAGCAGGAGGCGGAGTCCGGTGCACTGATCTCTTCGTAGAGAACTTCTTTTAACCATGCATAATCAGCATCGTTGCCATGCCAGTGGCATGGTTGATGGTAGCGTATAAGAAGATTGCTCGGTGCATCTACTGTAAAAAGTGAGTTTCCCCATAGGGTAGAAAGAGAACGCAGTGCATTTGTCCATGCTTCCTGCTCACCTTCAGCCCAGTCAAGCGAATCATCGTGAGCGTACTCTGCCAATCCCAGATAGCAGGTTGCACAGAACGTAACGAGAAGCGGACGCTCTGCAGCACGCCATGCCCGCAGGTTCTGCATACGGCTTTTGTGTGCGGCATCAGGGAGACCTGCGTGGTCAAGGGTGAGTCCGCAGCATGTTAAGTCTTTAGCCGGAAGGAGCTGATAGCCGAGATGCTTAAGAATTGATTCGCTTTTACGCTTCCAGTTCTTTTGTACACGGTTTGCAGTGCAACCGGAAAAAAGAAGGACTCGTTGTCCTTTGGCGAGTTCTGTGTCGTACTTGGCAACTGAAATGTATGGTGAAATATCTGTCGGAGATTGCATTGCCTGAATAGACTGCACAAAACGTGTTACGTCATTTTTGCCTTTGGAGTCCGGTGCCGCTTTACTTAGGGTTGAGAGCATAGGCCATAGTACTGTGCCCTGATTGACCCAACGGTTCCAGACCCATTGGCGCCAACCGGAGTGCGTAGCACGAATGTTGGCAAGCTGTTCAGGAAAGTTAAGTCCCTGTGGACAGGTTTGAGCGCATTTTCCACAGGAAACACACATTTCTGCAAGTTTGTTGCAGTCTGTAATATTGAGCTTTTGCTTATTTTCTTTGAGAGAGGCAATGGTGCGTTGTTTTGCCTTTGGAGACAGTTCCTCTTGCTTTGTTGCAAGAAATACAGGGCATACAGAAACACATTTGCCACAGAGGATACAGGCAGCTTCCCGCTCTTGTTTTGCAGGACGTTGAGTTTCAAGGGTAGGTTTGTGTGTGTTGTCTTGTGTCATTTGCTATCCCTTAAAACGCTTTGTCTGGATTCATAATGCAATGCGGATCAAATACACGTTTGATCTGTCTCATAAGCGACCGTTCTGTTTCGCTAAGCTGCAAATGAACATAAGGCGCTTTCACCAAGCCTACTCCGTGTTCACCGGAAAGAGTTCCCCGTAGTGAAAGAATGAATTTTGAAATTTCTTTTTTTGCAGATGTTGCGCGAGTCAATTCGTCCGCGTTTGACGCATCATGCATGATGTTGACGTGGATGTTGCCGTCACCCACATGACCGAAGGTAAGGATTGGCAGGCTGTACTTATCTGCAATTTTACGGATGCCGGTTACAGCGTCCAAAAGTCTGCCACGGGGAACCGTGACATCATCAGAAAATTTGTCTGGTGCTACCTTGAAAGAAGCAGGGTTAATGGAACGTCGGACATCCCATAGTGGTTCTTCCTCTTCTTTGCCAATTCCTGTGGTAGACCAGAGAACGTTGCATGCTTTGAAGATAGCTTCTGCTTTTTCCAAGTCCGCTTTCAGGGCTTGATGTGAACCGTCAAAACGAAGCAGTAAGGAAGCGGTCACCGTGGAAGGCCATGGAACAGTTCTGGAATTCTGTAATGCTGCTAGAACTTCTGGCCCCATGAATTCAAGTGCAGCAGGGAGCATGCCCGCTTTAAACATAATTTTTATAGCGTGCAGTGCCTCTTCAAGGTTGGAGAATCCTGCGAGGATAGAAGCTGTGGATTCCGGTTTTGGAATTAGCTTGAGTGTGATTTCTGTCATGAAAGCAAGCGTGCCTTCGCTGCCCGTCAGCAGGCGAAGCAGATCAAGTCCCACAACGTTTTTGTGGTTACGGCCACCGCAGGTAATGGTTTTACCTCCCGGCAAAACAGCTTTGCAGCCCAGTATCCATTCACGGGTAACACCGTATTTCAGTGCACGCATACCACCTGCACAGGTGGCCACGTTTCCACCGATAGTGGAAATTCCTAAACTTGCAGGGTCTGGCGGGTAGAATAGTTTTTCCTGCTCAACACGTTTTTGCAGGTCGCCAGTAATAACTCCCGGTTGAACGCGAGCAATGAAGTCATCTGAATCGACTTCCAGAATAGAATCCATTTTCAGTGTTGAAACAACAATACCCGGTTGTTGCGGCACACAAAGTCCCACTACGTTTGTTGCGCGGGCGCGTGGGTATAGTGGAATGCGCTCTGTATCTGCCCAACGCATAAGTTCTATTATTTGCTCTTCTGTTTCTGGACGGACTACAGCAAGAGGCGTGCCTTCAAGACGGCTTGCGTCGGCTTCGTACACAACCATTTCTTCCGGTGTCAGTAGACAGTCTGCCTCGGAAAAAAGGTTCTGTAAAAAATTACGATGTGGAAGGGAAAGTAACGACATGCATCTATCCTGAAATTTTTGCCTGAAAATAATGAGGGCAGTGCTGTACCTTCATCTTGAATCAAATAGAGGTCAAGGAGGGAGTTGTCCTTGTGGAGACAAGGTTGTTCCGCCAGCCGGAAGTAATATCTTATACAACAGAATATGCCGGAAAGAACGTATTGATACGTTCTTTCCGGCATAAAGAAGATAAGATTAGCGATCCAGCATTTGACGTGCAAGGTCACGAGCAGCATCACGCTGCTTAATGGATTCGCGTTGATCGTGCAGTTTTTTACCACGGCACAAACCAATTTCCAGTTTGATGCGAGAGTTTTTAAAGTAGAGTTTTAGGGGGACAACAGTCAGTCCACGTTGTTCCACTTTGGTCATCCACATTTCAATCTCACGACGGTGGAGAAGAAGTCTGCGGTCTCGTTCCGGGTCGTGCTGGGAGTAACCGGCATTTTCGTAAGGGGCAATATGCAGCCCTACGATCCATGCTTCACCATCTTTATAGTTAATATAGCTGTCTGTGAAGGCCACTTGTCCCGCACGCAGTGATTTTACTTCAGTGCCGACCAATGAAAGGCCAGCCTCTTGTGTATCAAGCACTTCGTAGTAACGTCGTGCTTTTTTATTAACGGCAATGCAGCTGCCGCCACTTTTCTTTTTTTTCTTTTTGCTCATTACGGTTCCGTTATATCATCCTGCTCAATGAGTGATGCAAAGAATGAAAGTTCTTCTGGGAAGCGTTTAAAAATACGCTTGCGAACTTTTGTATTGATTCTGGACACGGTCGCGTGGGTAAGCACGTCGCCTAACAGTTCAATGCATTCTTCCATATCAATCTGGCGGATTATGCGTTTAATTCCCGGAATAGCTTGCGGTGCAATGGAAATTCCGTCAACCCTCATGCCCATCAAAATAGGGACACAATACGGGTCTGATGCTACTTCGCCACATACGGATGCTTCAATACCTTCTTTATGCGCGGCATCGATAACGTACTTAATAGACCGTACAATAGCCGGGTGTAGCGGTTGGTAAAGATAGGAAACATGCTTGTTTGTTCTATCAATACCCAGTGAATATTGAATAAGGTCGTTTGTTCCAATGGAGAAGAAATCTACCTCACGGGCAAGGGTGTCTGCAATCATGACTGCACTCGGAAGCTCAATCATAATACCTACCGGAATATTCGGATTGTAGGCAAGCCCTTCGGCGTCAAGTTCGCTCTTTACAGAGTTAAGTATAAAACGAGCCTGACGCAACTCTTTTAAGCCGGAGATCATTGGAAACATGATCGAAACATTACCATGCACAGAGGCGCGCAGCATTGCACGCAGCTGCATGCGGAAAATATTCTGATAGCGCAGACAGAAGCGGATTCCGCGTAACCCTAATGCTGGGTTGGCTTCTTCAAGCATCGCCTGTTCATCCAGAAGCTTGTCGGCGCCAACGTCCAGTGTTCGTAAAATAACTTTTCCGGGTGCAAGTTGTTCCGCCAGAGTCGTGTATTCTTCGTACAGCATCTCTTCGTCCGGCATTTTCTTTTTGTTAAAGAATGCATATTCGGTACGATAGAGTCCAACGCCTTGGCCGCCATTGTCTTTTACCTGAACAAGTTCTTCAGCAAGTTCAATGTTGGCACACACATCAAGCCGATATCCGTCAACGGTTTCAGCTGGGAGGTGGCATTGTTTTACAATGGCTTTCTGATAATCTTCAAATTGGTATTTTCTGTCACTGTAGTGGGCAAGCTCCTCTTCACTCGGGTCAATGAAGATAAGTCCCTTGAGAGCGTCTATGATGACCAGATCACCATCTCTGATGGAATCCTCTAGGTCTTCAACACCAACAATGGCAGGTATTTGCAGGGAACGGGCAAGAATTCCTGTATGTGAGGTTTTACCGCCTTCTGCCGTGGCAAAAGACATAATTCTGCTAAGTTCAAGCTCAATGGCATCAGCCGGAGTCAAATCATGCGCCATGAGGACCCGGCGGCCAGAAGGTAAATCTGCCGGTTTAGGGACACCAATAAGTGCCTGCATGATTTTGTCACCCACCACCCGTACATCCTGCATCCGATCACGAATGTAAGGATCATCAATTGCGCTGAATGCTTTGCCGATGGTGTCGATAGAACGTTCCAACGCCCATTCTGCGGTGATAGCTCGGTCAGCAATGTTCTTGGCTGCTGAATCTACGAGTTTTGGATCCTGACAAATCATCAAGTGGGAATCAATGATGGCTCCGTGTTCTTTCAATTCTTCAGGAACACGCGCTCGAGCATCCATGAAATTCTGCCGCACTTCTTCAACAGCATTGCGAAGGCGCTGAGTTTCAACGGTCACCAGATGGTGTGGAATGGTTTCGCGCGGAATGCGGCGTTCTTTCTGGCGGTTAACAAAGTATGCTTTGCCGATAGAAATACCTGCAGAAACAGGTATGCCGCGAAGAATTGTACGGGCCACTATGTATCCCCTTCGAACTTGTCATGAAAAAGTTGACTGATCTGTTCAAGGGCTTCACAGGCATCGGTGCCGGAAGCTTTGATGCAAATTTCTGTTCCCTGCGGTGCCGCAAGGGCCAGAATATCCAGAATGGATTTTGCGTCTGCTCTTTGATCTGCCAAGCAAAGAGCGATGTCAGCCTGAAATGATTGCGCAAGTTGAGCAACTTTACCTGCCGGACGAGCGTGCAGGCCTAACTCGTTTTTTACGCAAACAATTACTTCTAGGCTGTTATTTTCACCTGTAGGTTCCATTAGTTGTCAATTCCTCTAGATTGGGGAAAGTGGAATAACTTTGCTAATCCACGGTAGTATAAAAAACATAAGAAAGAGTAAAAGATATACTAGCAATACGCGTGAGAAATGCAGTCTTCCCACAACAAAACTTGCGCTTAATAAAGTGCCCGCAATAAGCGACCACTCTGGAATGCTGTGGGTTCCCGGCCAGAAAAGACACAACATAAGAACAAGGACAAAGGAGTTGGCTATTTTTATCTTCTCCCCCCAGTTGATGAGGTCCCAGTTCTTAAGATTTGTTATCATTTTTAGCCCGTTTCGGACTCCGGAAACAAAGGTGAAGAACTTGAATACCTGCAAGGCTGCAAAAAGTAGCAGCGTCCATGCTAAGGCAATAGAATCAAATCCCGCGACAAGTAAACAGACCGTGGACAGAGCCCACATGGCAAGTAAACTTCCTCCAAAAAAGGAGTCACCAATTGCTGAAAGAGTGTAGGTGGTTGTTTCCTTTACCGAGCCAAGTATTTTTGCGGGCAGGTTGCCTTTTGCAATATGTGACTCGATAGAAAGGAACACGCCCACTAAAAGAGGCGTCCAGAAGGGATGTGTGTTATACAGCTCTAAATAGCGGCTTCTGGCCTCACGAAGTGCATCAGGATCTTTATATAGTTCCCGCAATCCCGGCTCCATAGTGAACACTAAGCCTGTGTTTTGCAGGCCACGAGTGTTAAATCCCGTACCTATAAGGTACGTTCGGAGAAAACAGGTTATGAGAGTGCGGGCAGTAAGCATAGGTAATCCTGAGCGTACAACGTGTTGGAATTAATTTTCCTGCATGAACTGATACACAGCTTTTACTGTCCAGCCAGATGCTTCTTCTTTTACGCGGCGTGCAATCTCTTTCGGCTTGCCGCCAAGCTCTGTCTCTTCAGCAATCAACTTTAGCAGTTCAGCTTCGCTTGTCTTACCATTGGATTCCGGCGGGCCGATGACGACTGTAATCTCGCCCAACAAATCTTCCGGTATTTCATTGTGTTTTTCCAGCCGACCTAAGATAAACTCCTCGTGAAGCTTGGTCAATTCTCGAGCAACACATAATTCTCGTGGGCCAAGAATTTCAAATGCGGTTTTAAGCGTTGCTGCTAAACGGTTTTTGCGTTCAAAAAACACAAGCGTAGAGCGGAGGGTGGAAAATTCTTCAAAAAGTTTTTTTTGATCACTGGTTTTTCGCGGTGGAAACCCTACAAATGTAAAAGGCTGTGGCGCAATACCACTGGCAGCAAGTGCGGTAAGTGGTGCGCTTGGGCCGGGAACTACGGAAACCCTAATTCCCTTTTCACGGGCAAGCTTCACTAGGCGATAGCCGGGATCGGAAAAAAGCGGCATACCGGCGTCAGAAACAACAGCAAAGACCTGTCCTTCTTCCATTGCGGCAATAATACCGGGTGATTTCGCTTCTTCATTATGATCATGAAAGCTTACAAGTTTTTTTGCAGTGACCCCTGTAGATTTTAAGAGCAGACCGGTTCGGCGGGTGTCTTCCGCAAGTACCATATCGACTGCTTCGAGCACTTCTCGTGCTCTTGGGGAAAGATCACCATGGTTGCCAAGCGGTGTTGCCACCACCCAAAGGCTGGGAGAGTTCGAAGGCATTTTGAATATGCTCCACCTGATACTCGGTGCCGGCTTTGGTTACTGCGAGCAGGTCAAAACGGCAGGGGGTATCCCAAAGATTGTTTTGAGAAATATAGAGCTTTGCAGCTTTGCATAGCTTTTTCATTTTTGACGTGGACAAGGCGTTAAGGGCCGTGCACATGCCTGAACAGGAACGCGTTTTTACCTCTGCAAAAATAACATAGTCACCTTTGGTACAGACAATATCCAGTTCGAGCTGCTTAGCACGCCAATTGCGGGCTACTATAGAATAGCCTTGGGCGACAAGGTGGGCAGTTGCAGCTTCTTCTCCGGCGGTGCCTGTCTCCAGATGCGGTGCTACCATAGAGAGTTTTGTTCCTGTTTCGGTGGTTCAGGCTTTACCTTTGCAAAGGTGAGTCTATGCATTTTGCATGGCCCTTTTGCGGCAATAGCAGCGATGTGTTCCTTTGTGCCGTAGCCTTTGTGGCCTGCAAAGCCATATCCGCCATATTGTTTGTCGAGTTTAACCATAAGGTCATCGCGGAATGTTTTTGCAAGAATAGAGGCCGCAGAGATCGCCTGAATTTTTAAGTCACCTTTTACGATACATTGTTGGTCAATGGTGCCTGCAATTTCTTTAGGGATAGTGGCATTACCATCGATAGCAAGTAGAACAGGAGGGACTTTTAAGCAGCGTACTGCTCTGAACATTGCGTGAAACGTGGCTTGAAGAATATTAATACGATCTATTTCTTTCGGCCAGGCAACTCCGATTCCCCATGCAAGAGCGTTCTCCCTGATTTGAGGATAGAGAGCCTGTCTGCGTTTCTCTGTAAGCTTCTTAGAGTCCGTAAGACCTTCAATTGGGTGAGACGGATCAAGAATACAGGCACCAGCTACAACAGGGCCTGCAAGACAACCGCGGCCAGCTTCGTCTATACCGGCAAATGGCATTGGCCAGTCTGCTTCTTCGGGGGAAGCTGTAAAAAGCGTAAGCGTATTTTGTTTCATAAGCGTGTCGTTATATTACAGGATGCAGGGTAGCATGTGTTGGACAGAGAATATAGGGGGTGTTGACCGCAAAAAAGGGAGCCGGCATTGCCAACTCCCTTTGAAAACGAAATCGTTGAAGTCTTGCGACTACCAGCGGTTTTTCGGCTTGATACGAGCAGCTTTACCTTTGAGGTTACGGAGGTAGTAAAGGCGGCTACGACGAACACGGCCTTCCTGAACAACTTCGATACGCTCGATGGAAGGGGTGTGCATTGGGAATACACGTTCAACGCCAACACCGTCAGAAATTTTACGTACGGTGAAAGTTGCGTTGGTGGTACCGTTGCTAACGCGGATTACTGCACCCTGGAAAATCTGGATACGTTCTTTTTCGCCTTCGATAATACGCATGTGAACTTTAACAGTGTCACCAGCTTTGAACTCAGGGATATCCATGCGAAGCTGTTCGCGTTCGATTTTTTCAATAATATTCATTTTAAATGCCTTTCTTCGCAGCACGAGTCTGCGTTAAAAAATTACGTAACGGCTCAGCCCTATAAGGCATCACCTAATATCCGGTCAATGATGATAGCAGCAGCGGTTCTTACAGATAGGTGGTTATATCCATCAAGATACCTAACTGGACGCAGCATTCTGTCACACATATCCAGAATCTGCGGTGCAAGACCGTGAGCTGTACCAAACAGGAGCAGTATCGGTCGGTCCACCATTACGTCACGTAACTGTTCGTAATGTATGTCACCAGCCCCTCTGGCACTCGTCGCAACCAGTAGAGGGCGTTGGCCGGTACGCTCTATAATATCCTCAATCGCTTCCTCGATATAGTGGACGCCCTTGATAATTTGCAGGGCTTCCCCTCTATCAGGGTTAGCTGTTGTTCCCGCGCCTGTGACCCAATGCTTGAGAATGTCCGCAAGCATCTGCTGTTGGTCCGCGATAGGCGTTGAAATATAGTACCCACCGAGACCATAGGTGCATGAACAGCGGGCTATATCGTGAATGTCGAGATTTGTCAAAGAAACAGCAACAGATTTATTTTCTTTGTTGACCACTGGATAGTGTACCAATGCGCAATAAAGGTTTCTTCCAATGCGTTCTCTATCCTCGTTCTTCAGTGTTTCCATATCATTAGCGTCGAGTGGGGCGCAATGAAGAATGTCGGGTCTCTCGTGCAGGGTAAGTTTTAAAGATTGTTCCTTACGCCACTCTGCGATGCGTTTGTGATCACCTGAACGTAAAACTTCCGGAACGGTTAATCCCTCATACTCAACAGGTCGAGTGTAGTGGGGGTACTCGAGCAGTCCGGAGGAAAAGCTTTCCTCTTCGCCGGAATCTTCATGACCCATGTAACCTGGAACAAGACGGGCGGTAGATTCAATTATTGAAAGAGCGGCTGTTTCGCCACCATTGAGAACGTAGTCACCGATGGAGACTGGTTCAATGTCGAAAAGCTCTTCTAAACGGGCATCAAATCCTTCATACCGACCGCAAATGATCGTGAGATTATCTTCCTTGGAAAGCTCCTTAGCCATGGACTGGGTAAAAGGCTTTCCTTTAGGCGCCATCATGAGAATGCGCCCGGGTTTTTTAATGCTGCGCAGCGTTTGTACAAGCGGATCAAGCATCATAACCATACCGGGGCCGCCGCCATAGGGACGATCGTCAACAGTTTGATGTCTGTCGGTTGTAAACGTACGCGGGTTGTGAAAATCAAAAGCGACCAGACCTGAGTCCGACGCTTTTTTCATAAGCCCGCATGTGAGCGCAGAGTCAAAAAACTCTGGAAAGAGGCTAATAATGTTAAACTGCATGATCGCGCTACTTCTCGCTTAGGTAAAGTTCCAGTAAGCCGGGAGGCGGCGCTATGGTAACAGTTGCTTTTTCAAAATCGATGTCGCTGACAAATTCTTCTGTAGCAGGAAAGAGCACTTCTTTCTTGTCTTCGGTTGTAATAACCCAGACTTCTGCACCAAGGTTGAACTGAAATCCTGAGATACGGCCAACGATAGAGCCATTTTCCAGTATAACATTCATGCCTTCGAGCTGATGGAGGTACACTTCTTCTTCAGTGAGTTCCGGCAGTTCATCATCAGGAACCAAAACCTTCACATTGCGTAATTCTTCTGCACAGTTTCGGTCACGGCAACTTTCAAGCGTAAGCAATTCCTGCCCTTTGTGAGGGCGGGACGATACAACCTTGTGTTCGACAGGGTTACTTTTGCCTTTTTGAAGCCAGACTGAGCCTTTCAAGAGAAAAGGGGAGTCCGCGAAGTAGTTAACGCAGACTTCCCCTCGCAATCCGTGTGGCTTGACTATCAATCCAATTTCAATGAAATGAGTTTCAGTCATGTGCCCTTAGGACGTTCTATTCAAGGATTTCCAAGACAGAACGTTTCTTGGCTTTTGTGGAGGCGGCGCCGAGGATGGTACGCATTGCCCGGGCAGTGCGGCCTTGTTTACCGATTACCTTGCCAAGGTCTTCTTTTGCAACCTTGAGTTCAAGTACAGATGTCTGTTCACCTTCAACTTCAGTAACGACAACATCGTCAGGGTTGTCCACCAGTGACTTAGCGATATACTCAACTAGATCTTTCAACACGACTCACCTCCACTCGTTGTTCAGCATGATATCAATATTAGCTATCGATGACCTGCTGAGAGAAAGCTGTCAACAGAAAAAGCTACTTAGCTTTCTTGATAAGACCACGAACGGTTGCAGTCGGTTCAGCACCTTCAGCAATCCATTTCTCAATCTTTTCCATGTCGAGCTTGATTTCAGCTGGTTCTACCATAGGGTTATAGTAACCGAGGTACTCAAGAGGACGTCCGTCGCGACGGCTCTGGTTGTTAGCAGCCACCACGCGGTAAAATGCACGCTTCTTGTTGCCCATACGGGTCAGTCTCAACTTAACGGCCATATTGTTGTTCTCCCATTATATTTTGTAATCATATGGTTTTTTTTTAAGAAAGCAATACTGACATGGTTGAGTCAGCGTATTTCTTTATTCAGGATCGTGTTATTTTTTCTTACGACCCAGTTTTTTCTTTTTCTTTTCTTTTTTGCGGGCGTCACGTTTTTTCTGGAGTTCCTTTTTGGTAGGGCCGGAGGAATCATCCATACCCATGCCAGGAAGTCCGCCCATGCCAGGGAGTCCACCCATTCCTGGTAAGCCACCCATGCCAGGCATGCCGCCCATGCCGCCAAGAGCATTCATATCAGGCATTTCGCCGCCACCTAAACCGCCCAATCCTGGAAGTTTAGGGAATTTGCCTTTTTTACCCTTACCGCCACCCATCATTTGTTTCATCATCTGGCGCATTTGCGTGAAGCTTTTGATAAGGTCGTTAACGTCTTTGAGTTTAAGACCACAACCTTTAGCAATACGTTCTTTACGACTCTGATTGATGAGTTGCGGATTGCGGCGTTCCTGATTCGTCATTGAGTTGATAATAGCCTCAATGCGATTCAGTTCGCTGTCCGGAATATTGAGGTCACCAAGTTTGTTCTTAAGTGCACCCATGCCCGGAATCATTTTCAAGATGCTGTCCAGAGAGCCGATTTTTTTCATGCGGCGCATCTGTGTACGGAAATCTTCAAAGTCGAATTCCGCTTTCTGCATCTTGCGAGCCATTTCTTCGGCTTCTTTTTCGCTTACTTCAGCTTGCGCTTTTTCAACGAGCGTAAGCACGTCGCCCATTCCAAGAATGCGACCTGCGATACGGTCCGGATGGAAAATTTCCATCTCAGAAAGTTTTTCACCCATACCGACAAATTTAACGGATTTGCCGGTTACGGATTTAATGGAAAGAGCTGCACCACCACGTGCATCACCATCCATTTTGGTGAGTACTACACCAGAAATTTCAAGTTGTTCGTTGAACGATTCAGCAACAGTTACAGCATCCTGACCGGTCATAGCATCAGCTACGAACAAGATTTCCTGCGGAGTAACATTGCGCTTAATTGTCGCAAGTTCTTCCATCAGCTGTTCGTCTATGTGCAAACGACCTGCGGTATCAATGAGTACGACATCGTATTCCTGCTCTTTTGCTTCAGCAAGAGCGGCGGATGCGATGTCTACCGGATTCATATCCGGCGTAGAGTTGTACGCAGGAATACCGAGCTGTTTTGCCAGTGTTTGTAACTGGTCAATAGCAGCAGGGCGGTAAACGTCAGCCGGAACAAGGAACGGCTTTTTGTTTTGCTTACGCAATAAGTTGGCAAGCTTTGCAGAGGAGGTCGTTTTACCAGACCCCTGCAGACCGACCATCATAATGACTGCCGGTTTTGAACCGGAGATATTCAACTCAGTAGTGTCACCACCAAGCAGTTCAACCAGTTCATCATGTACTATCTTGATTACCTGCTGAGCAGGGTCGACACCTTTCAGTACATCCTGGCCAAGACATTTTTCGCCAACACGGGCGACAAATTCTTTTACGACTTTAAAGTTAACGTCTGCTTCGAGCAGTGCAAGGCGCACTTCTCTCAGGCCAGCCTGTACGTTTTCATCGTTCAAGGTCTTTTGACCACTGAACTTTTCAAATACACCGTTTAATCTGTCAGATAAGGTCTCAAACATCAGCACTCCGCAAGATAGACATAAGAGATGGTTCGTTAAGTGAGATTACGAGATAAGTCAAGTTTAGAATGGCAAATGCCTGAGTGCCGCAACCGGCAAGCGAGGTTTACTGTATTTCATAATAAAAGGAAAGTAGGCATCTTACAGAGTCTGCGCACGGGCTGTGATGATAAAAAAATAATCTTTTGTTTTATATGATTAGGTCAATGGCTATGTGCCTTATTATAAAACGTCGTTTGTTAGTGGTGCAGGCGGTAGGGAGACGTTACCCATGGGTTAGTAGGCACTGATGTCATGGGCAGGCAATAGCTCCTGCAACACATATGTTTTATGTATTGTAGCTGCTTGATAAAATTTAAAGACATCCATTTCAGTGATGAGAGCACAGTCTGGACAGCTTGCACACTCTTCACAGCTATTTTTCCACATTTGCCCTTTGTAAGGAGGAATTTCTTCCTGTCTTCCTTCTAGGAAAATTCCCTGCGCCATTGCAAATTGCCAAAATCCGGAACGTTGATGCTTGTTGCCCGGACTTGCAAAAATTATCGCCAGTGAGTCTTGAATTCGGTCGAATGGTACAGGCTGCATTTCTGTTAGATTTGGTCTTAGTTCGGCGAATTGCACAAAAAGCGAATAGAGTGCCTCTGCGGCTTCCATAAAATCGTCCGGATTATATCGTCGCACCGTTTGAGTCGGATTTGTTGCCGTTTTGTATGACCATGTAAGGTATGGCAGATCAGGGTACGACGCGGCAGCACCGTGCCCAAGGGTTCCCATAAGCTCTTCTTCCGAAATGACTCTGATATTCGGCTGAAGACATTCGAAGCGCTCAAAGAATCGCATCCGGTCTTCTGCAAGGGGGGTAAGTTCGTTTTTGGGCTCCATTATTGTAATGGTAGCTTGGTCTATGTCGTTCTTACGAGAACTCGCACCGGAAAAATTATGATGGGAGAATGTGTCCGCAAGCACGTGCGCGGTTATGCCTATGAGTAGCGGAGCGAATGATTTGTGTGAAAGACCTAGATGGTTGTCGACCATTTCTGCGGCAGTCGCACTGTTTTTTTTACATATGAGCCGTTCAGTGAAAGTATTTCCTAAGCCGCCGGGAAGGAAATGAAAGGGGATCCATATGTTGCGCTGCGCGGTTGATGAGAGGTTTTTAGTATGTTCAAAATGGTGCCCTGTAGCGGTAAGTGTCATCTGTCCACCATCAGAAAAGCGGATGGTACCTGCTGAGGTATTGTCATCAACAAATTGGGAGGCAGTTGCAATTAATTCAGAAGTTTCTCGGTCAAGCCCAGCAACTCGTGCTAAAGTGTATGTCCCGTAATAATGCATATCAACTTGCATTGCCGCTGCTCCCTGAAATTGTTTTCTGCCGATAGGGTTTTCCCTGCTCTGAAAATTGGCAAAGCATATTCTGATTATTTTTAAAGTTCAGTTATAATATTGTAATATGTCTATAACAAAAAAAAGGGTGTGGAGTTTTAGCTCCACACCCTTTGGGCGTTTGGTTGGTTATGCTACGCTTTTAATCGCGCGCTTAAAGCCTTCTGCTGATCGGTTGATGACTTCTTCTTCTACGCAGAATGTGAGGCGGAAGTAGCCCGGCCCACCGAATCCTGTTCCTGGTACTGCAAGAATTTTTTCTTCCATAAGGCGATTGCAGAATGCCACATCGTCTCCCCCCGGTGCTTTAGGGAAGAAGTAAAATGCACCTTTGGGAATATGGAAGTCATACCCTGCATCTGCAAGAACCTTTGCCATGGCGTCACGGCGTTTTTCGTAAATAGAGGGATCGACCTGCGTTTCGAGAGCGGCTTTAAGCATGTGCTGGCCGACAACAGGAGGGTTTACAAAACCGAGAATGCGGTTTGTAAGCATCAGACCATTGATAAGCTGCTGTCGTGAGTCCATGCGCGGCGTTACTGCAATGTAGCCTACCCGTTCTCCTGCCATGGAAAGATTTTTGGAGAAGGATGAGATAACAACTGCGTAATCATACAGAGGCAGGACGCTTGGTACATCAATTCCGTCAAATGCGAGGAAGCGATAAGGTTCGTCAGAAATAAGGAAGATAGGGCGGTTGTTTGATTTATTATGTTTCTCAAGTACCGCAGCAAGCTTCATAATCTCTTCTTTGGTGTACACCGCGCCAGTAGGGTTGTTTGGTGAGTTAATAATAAGGGCGCGTGTATTGGAGGTGATTGCAGCATCAATAGCGTCTATATCCAGTTCAAAAGTGTCCGGCTTGGCCATAACTGTCCGGAATGTTGCCTGATGGTTAGAAGCGTAGAAGCCGTATTCAACAAAGAAAGGCGCAACTGCAAGAACTTCGTCTCCCGGTTCCATTACTGCGCGAAAAAATGCATTCATGGCACCGGCCGCGCCGCAGGTGAGCACGGTATCGTCAGCGGTCAGCTCAACCCCTTGTTCTTTCTTGATCAGATCGGCAATGATCTGGCGCGCCCATGGAAAACCGCCGTTTGGCATATAGCCAAAGGTGAATGGTGCTGAGGTCTCTTTTGCAAGGTCGTGAAGAATTTCGCCTACCATTGCAGGTGTCGGAACGTCCGGGTTGCCAAGGCTGAAGTCGCATACTGCATCTTCACCGTATTGTTTTTTCAGAGCAATTCCGGATTCAAACATTTTTCTGATCCATGAAGAGTTTTCCATGAATCCGGTAATTTGGGAGGAAAGAAGTTGCATGAGATACCTCGTAGAAATGTATCGAACTTTATAGATTGATGATAAATCCCTGCGCTGCCGTGCACCTTCATAAACTAACTTGTTTCAGTTTAAGTAGTTTGAGTTGCAAGTGCTATAAAGGGGGCACAGCGAAGCGTTGTCTTAATTTGTCTGAAGTGATGTTTTCAGCAGGATATTTACTAAATTGTTATTCGAAAATTGATAGGCAATCTTGAGGCAAGTGTCCAGTTTCTGAACATAAAAAAACGCCGCACTAGTAAGGTGCGGCGTTTTTTTATTTTAAAATGGTTCAGCTTCCATGCGGAGTCTGTTCCGTTTGTTCACTGCAAACTGTCTGTTGACTTCTGCAATGTTTTTTTGCTGACGATTTTCATGAATTTCGCTGGCGTGAAAGATTCCCTTAGATGGATCTTCCGATGTGACCAGTTCGCGGAATGCATCTTCGATAGCCTGAAGTTCGCTATCGTATTGCTTAATCAGCGTTTCGACCTCTTGAATTGTTGTCGGCAAAGACTCTACGTCTTTTTGGCTTGTCTCCACTCATTTCCTCCCTGGGCTTACGAACCATACTCGGTTCTGGAAGTGTGTTGTAGAACATCCAGAATGTAGGCATCAGATCAGTAATGCTGCCTGGGTTAGCAAGCTGGAGCGGGCGGTTTATGAACGCAAGCTGTCCAAGTGCCATGGTCCAGAAAGCATCAGGGCTTGTCCACACTTTAGCGTGAGGAATGTCCGCATTAGGATGCACTTTATCATCGTCAAGAAGCATGTTGGCCTGTGCTGCAAAGCTTTCGATAACTTCAAGAGAGGTGGCAGCAGGAGCAGCAGGAAGTTTGACAGGGCTTTTTGTGGATGCAGCTTTGATACAGGTCAGTGCCATAGCTAGCGGGAAGTAGCTTTCAGGCAGGTTTTGTATGTCTACTGGATCGGTTGAATGACCGCGTTCTGGCTTAACTGTAACTATGCTGTCAGGTTTAACCGTTACAGTGAGGCCAACAGACTGGAGCAGGGAAACAACGGCTTCGCCCTCAGCTGTGTCTTTAGGCCATGTTCCGCGCAGGGTTACTTTACCGCCTGCGAATGCAGGGTAGGCAAGAAGGCTTGCACAGATTGTTGGATCCATAGTGATCGCAGGGTATACTGGAAAATCTGGTTCTTCTGGAAGAACTGTAAGGTTGGTACCTTCAAGTACATACTCTATGCCGGCAGATTCGAAGATAGGAGTAACAATAGCAAGAGCATTGGTTGTAGCTTCGTTCTGAGAAAGATCGAGAGTAACTCTCATGCCCCATGTTGTTGCAGCTACCAGAGTGGCAACGATTGCCTTTTCGGAAAGTGTTTCCGGAATAACAACAGTTTCCGGAATAACTCCGGAGCACTCAAGACGTACAGGTAAGCCGTTGGAGCGAGGTACAACGTGTGCGATACGTGCACCAAGCTGTGGTAGAAAGTTGCGGAACGCGGAAAGATCTGCATCCTTCAGAGTAGAGCCACCAGTCAGCTTGAGGATGCCATGGTTGGCAGCAGCCTGAAGTGCAAGAAGGTAAACGTTGAATTCGCTGTTTCCGGCAAAGATAACTTTGTCTGCAAAATCCAATGCCTTGGATTCTTTGCAGTAGAGGTCATTACCTTTCCAGCTTAGACGTGCTCCAGCTTGGTTAAAGGCTTTAACAATATCAGATACAGGATGAGCAGTGGAGATTCCGGTCAGGTTGCATTCAACGCCGTTAGCAGCAGCGAGAGCAATCCATATTTGAGTCGGATTCAATGCAGCAGGGCCTGTAATGTCAACATTTACGGGCTGTGTATTAGGTGCAAGGCCGAAGCTGGTCTGGTCTTCAGCGTCGTCACGGGAGATAAACTCAATATCTTGTAGCAGGGTGAATATCTGGTGGACGAGACGAGGGTCTCTGCTGAATTTTGTGGCAGATTCTTCCCATGCCAGACGAATTTGCTTTTCATTTGAAATAGAGTCAGTACCCGCACCTTCTTTTTTGCGACGGCGGGTTTTTTTGAGAAGCTTTGATCGGCGAGCCAACAGTTTTAAAAGCTCAAGATCAAGTTCAGAAATTTCTTCAACTAGGGTCATATTTTTTTTCATTAGAATGTAGCCTTACTTTGTGGGTATGGCGTTCCCCTAGCCTGAAACAGCTAGAGTCGCAAGTGGAAATCTGGCTTTCTTGTAAAAAGTCTTGTTTGGAGAAATGTATCATAAAAAAAGAGGAGGTGCGTTTTATATAGCAATATGTGTATCTGGACTAAGAGAGAGCAGGCTCGTGGTATGTAATGATGGTGATATTCAGATGAACTAAAATTTAATGTGCCAATTTTCACAATCAAATTAACAAAGCAAATAAAAGTATAAACTGTGAATGTGTGAACAAACAGTACGAATGGTAGTTAAGTGTGGAATTTATGTTAATATGCTGAAAATATGGATAATATTAAAAAATACCGTAATGCTGAAGATGAGCAAGTGAAAAAAAGTATAAAGTTCCTTCTGAATTGCTTGCAACATCCTGCCAATAATTGTAAATGTCTTGTGTCCATTTGGCATGTGCCAACTGGGTAAGTTTTTTGTTTTTTGATAGAGTGATAGTAAAAACAGCTTGTTATGGAAAAAGAAAGAGTCTTTGTGAAAAAAACACACAAGAGGCTTGACCTTCTCTCTAAAGCTTTGTTAGAACTTTCACAAGCGATACGGAAAGCGCCCGCATCGCTGTCTCCCCCTGATTCGGTGGAGCCTGAATGAGGCAGGAATAGTTTCCTGCTTTATCGACTCCATCGAGTGGTGGACCCCATCGTGGGAAAAAAGCTTTTTAGGTAAACCCCTTAATCGTTGTGTTGGAGGATTAGGTATGCCGACATATGTAGACCCGTCCAAGTGTGATGGCTGCAAAGGTGGCGAGAAAACCGCTTGCATGTACATCTGCCCCAACGACCTCATGATTCTCGATGCAGATGAAATGAAGGCCTTCAATCAGGAGCCAGAAGCATGTTGGGAATGCTACTCCTGTGTTAAAATTTGTCCTCAGGGCGCAATCACAGCACGTCCATATGCTGACTTTGCACCACTTGGTGGCACTTGTATCCCAATGCGTTCCGCAGATTCTATCATGTGGACCGTTAAGTTCCGTAACGGTAATGTTAAACGCTTTAAATTCCCAATCCGTACTACTCCAGAAGGCTCTATTAAGCCTTTCGAAGGTAAGCCGGAACCAGCTGACCTCGATAGCGAATTCCTCTTCACTGAGACAGAACTCGCTACTCCAATCGAAGCTATGGGCCAGAAGTTTGAAGTTGCAGAAGCTGACATCACCATGGTCACAAAGGCATCTGCTGTTTAATTTTTACGGAATTTATTCCTAAGGAGATATTATCATGCCGATGATTCCCGTTAAGGAACAACCACGAGGCGTTGCGATTGCTGAACCTGCAATCGTAGAACATGATGTTGATATCCTCATGGTTGGCGGTGGTATGGGTAACACTGGTGCAGCATTTGAAGCCGTACGTTGGGCTGAAAAATACGCACCTGAGCTGAAAATTCTGCTCGTTGATAAAGCTGCTCTCGAACGTTCCGGTGCTGTTGCACAGGGTCTTTCTGCAATTAACACCTACCTTGGTGATAACACTGCAGACGACTACGTTCGTATGGTTCGTACTGACCTCATGGGTCTCGTACGTGAAGACCTTATCTTCGACCTTGGTCGTCACGTTGATGACTCCGTTCACCTCTTTGAAGAGTGGGGCCTTCCTTGCTGGATCAAAGACGAGAACAACAAGAACCTCGACGGCGCTGCTGCTAAAGCTGCTGGCAAGTCTCTCCGTAACGGTGATGCTCCAGTTCGCTCCGGTCGCTGGCAGATGATGATCAACGGTGAAGCATACAAATGCATCGTTGCTGAAGCTGCTAAAAACGCACTCGGTGAAGACCGTATCCAGGAACGTATTTTCATCGTTAAGCTTCTTCTCGACGCTAACGAAGAAAACCGCATCGCTGGTGCAGTAGGCTTTAACCTTCGTGATAACGAAGTACACGTTTACCGTACCAATGCTATGGTTGTAGCATGTGGTGGTGCTGTTAACGTTTACAAGCCTCGCTCAACTGGTGAAGGCATGGGTCGTGCATGGTACCCAGTATGGAACGCAGGTTCCACTTACACCATGTGTGCTCAGGTTGGCGCAGAAATGACCATGATGGAAAACCGCTTCGTACCAGCTCGTTTTAAAGATGGTTACGGTCCGGTTGGCGCATGGTTCCTTCTCTTCAAAGCTAAAGCAACTAACTTCCGCGGCGAAGACTACTGTGAAACTAACCGCGCAATGCTTAAGCCTTACGAAGATCGCGGCTACGCTAAAGGTCATGTTATCCCAACATGTCTGCGTAACCACATGATGCTCCGTGAAATGCGTGAAGGTCGTGGTCCTATTTACATGGATACCAAGACTGCACTGCAGACCACTTTCGAATCTCTTTCTCCTGCTGAACAGAAACACCTTGAGTCTGAAGCATGGGAAGATTTCCTCGATATGTGTGTTGGCCAGGCTAACCTCTGGGCTGCAATGAACATTCAGCCTGAAGAAACTGGTTCTGAAATCATGCCAACCGAGCCGTACCTTCTTGGTTCTCACTCCGGTTGTTGTGGTATCTGGGCTTCCGGTCCAGACGAAGAATGGGTTCCTGAAGACTACAAAGTACGCGCAGCTAACGGCAAAGTATACAACCGTATGACTTCCGTTATGGGCCTCTGGACTTGTGCTGACGGTGTTGGTGCATCTGGTCACAAGTTCTCCTCTGGTTCACATGCTGAAGGCCGTATCTGTGGTAAACAGATGGTACGCTGGTGCATCGACCACAAAGACTACAAACCTGCAGTTGCTGAAAACTCCAAAGATCTTGCGGACCTCATTTACCGTCCGTACAGAAACTACGAAGCTGGCAAAGCAGTTTCCACTGACCCAGTAGTTAACCCAGAGTACATCTCTCCTAAGAACTTCATGATGCGCCTGGTTAAAGCTACTGACGAATATGGTGGCGGTTGTAGCACATACTACACCACTTCTGAAGCAGCTCTCGCAACTGGTTTCCACTTGCTTGACATGCTCGAAGAAGATTCCCTCAAACTGGCTGCTCGTGACCTTCACGAACTCCTCCGTTGTTGGGAAAACTACCATCGTCTCTGGACTGTACGTCTTCACATGCAGCACATCGCATTCCGTACTGAAACCCGTTACCCTGGTTTCTACTACCGTGCTGACTTCATGGGTCTTGACGACGCAAAATGGAAGTGCTTCTGTAACTCCAAATACGATCCGAAGACTGGTGAAACCACCATCTTCAAGAAGCCTTACTACCAGATCATCCCTACTGCATAATCTGTAGAGCTTCTTACTGAACGTCCGGGGCGGTTGCGGGACACCGCAATCGCCCCTTTTTCTTCCCTTATCAATTCGGTCTAAGCTGAGACAGTAAGTGTTCTCAACTTATTGTCTGTGCTTAGGCCGTTTTGACTATAGGCCCGAAACAATTGTAGGGAGGATTGCTAAATGTCGAACTCCATACTCGTCGTCGGAGGCGGATTCAGCGGCCTTACTGCCGCCCTTGAAGCTGCTGAGCTCGGCTACGAAGTGTACATCGTTGAGAAATCACCGTTTCTCGGCGGCAGAGTGGCACAGCTGAATAAATATTTTCCAAAGCTCTGCCCTCCATCCTGTGGATTGGAGATTCAGTTCCAGCGTATTAAAAAGAATCCAAATGTTAAGTTTTTAACAATGGCAACTGTGGATTCTGTTGAAGGTGAATCTGGAAACTTTACTGTTAAAGTTTCTATCGCACCTCGCTGTACTGCTCCAAGCAGTGCTGACCTTGGTGAACTTGCTTCTTCACTTGAAAGTGAAGTTGCGGATGAGTTCAACCTTGGACTCGCAACCCGAAAACCACTTTACATGGACACGCCTTTTGCGTTCCCGAACCGTTATGTTCTGGAACCAAAAAAATTGAGCAGTGCTGACGCTATTAAAGTCGGTGCTTCTGAATCGTGTGACCTTAATGAAGCTCCTAAAGAGATTGAACTCTCTGTTGGCAGCATCATTCTTGCTACCGGTTGGAAACCATATGATGTTACCAACCTGACCAACCTTGGTGCAGGCCAGATTACCAACTGTATTTCAAATATGCAGATGGAACGCCTTGCTTCTCCTAACGGTCCAACTGATGGCGCTATTGCTCGTCCTTCTGACGGAAAAGCACCAGAAAAGATCGCTTTTGTACAGTGTGCAGGTTCTCGTGATCAGAACCACTTAGGTTTCTGTTCTTACATCTGCTGCATGGCTTCTCTTAAACAGGCTCTGTATGTTCGTGAACAGTACCCAGATGCTGACGTTACTATTTACTACATTGATATGCGTACTCCTGGTCGTTATGACAAGTTTATGCGCAAAGCTGTTGCCGATGAGAAATTACATCTCGTTAAAGGTAAAGTAGCTGGTGTAGAAGAAGACGTTGCAACTGGTGATGTCATTGTTGAAGTTGAAGATGCTGTTAAAGGCCACAAAGCTAAAATTCGTCACGACATGGTAGTTCTCGCTACTGGTATGCAGCCAAGCCTTGCTGGCGCAGCTAACCCGTTCGGGGTTACCCTTGATGATGAAGGCTTTGTTGTTGATGGCGAAGCAAAAGGCATCTTTTCTGCTGGTTGTGCTCAAAAGCCTCTGGATGTTATGCGCACAGCTCAGTCTGGTACTAGTGCTGCGCTTAAAGCAATCCAGACGGTTCGTGGGAGGTAGGTAGAATGGCCGAAAAAATTGGCGTATATTTTGACCAGTCTGCACTTGGCATCATTGATGCTGAAGAGCTTAGCACTGGCGTATCTAACAAGTTTGGCGATGCCTGCCCTGTCGTAAAAGTTTTTCCTGTGCTTGCTGTAGCCAGTGCACGTGAAGAAATTAAAAAAGACATTGTTGAGCATGGGTTGGACGGGATCGCGATCTGTGGTTCTTCCCCTCGCGTCGACTGGGATATCTACGAGTTTGAGAACGTTATTGTAGAGCGTATTAACCTGCGCGAACAATGTGCAATGTCGTACAAAAACCCGGACGGAACCATCCCTGCTGCTGGCAGTACTGCTCCTGAACTGCTTATGGCCATGGCTAAAGACTACGTGACCATGGGTATTATCAAGCTTCAGAAAACTGCAGTCCCGAAGCCTCCTGAGTTTGAATCCGTTAAAACGATTCTTGTTCTCGGTGGTGGTTGGGCAGGTCTTACCGCAGCGAAACAGGCTGCTGATTACGGCTACAATGTAATTCTTGTGGAAAAAGATGCACAGCTCGGTGGTAAAGCACTGAACATGCTCAAAACAGTTCCTCTTGAATTCCCGTATGAAGAAGCTCACGAGACTGGTCTCGAAGCAAAAATTGAAGAAGTAACAAGCAACGGGAATGTTAAGGTAATTCTTAACGCAACTGTTGAAAAGCTCGCTGGTACCCCTGGTCAGTATACTGCACAGGTTGCAGGTCAGGAATACAGCGTAGGCGCAGTTGTTCTTGCTGCTGGTTGGAAGCCGATGGATAACGAACTGCTCGCTCCATTTGGCTACGGCAGCATGCCGAACGTTGTTACCTCTGCTGAATATGAAAAGCTTGCTAAAGAAGGCAAACTTGACGCTAAGCGTGTTGCATTTATCGTGAATACCGAGTCTGTAACAGGCGGTGATATCTACGCAGCACCAGAAGAAGTTGAAAATACTGAATCTGAAGAGAAAACTGAAGGGTACGTGCATGACGACTTAGAATCTGTACGTCACCTTGCTTACTCAAGCTACGTAAACTCCATGATTGCTCTTAAGCACGCAAACTACCTTTGCGATGCTCATGAAGATGCACGTGCATACGTTTTGTATGACTCCATGGTAGTTCCTGGTATTCATGAGCGTTACTACAAAGCTGCGCAGGATCGCCTTGGCATCATGATGTCTAAGGCTGATATCAAAGGCATTACAGAGGAAGACGGCTCTCTTGTAGTTTCTGCAGGCAACACTCTCATGGGTGAAGATGTAGAAATTCCTGTAGACATGGTTGTTCTTCCTACCGGTATCGTTCCAGCTACTGCGAAAGATCCGGTAATGAACTTTGAGTACCGTCAGGGTCCTGCATTCCCTGATCTTGATCTCTTCGACGGTTTTGCAGATTCTAACTACATCTGCTTCCCATATGAAACTCGTCGTACCGGCGTTTATGCTGCAGGTTGTGTTCGTCAGCCAATGATGATGGATGCTGTAGAAGAAGACGCAATCGGTGCCACCATGAAAGCTATTCAGTGTGTTGAATCAGCTAACCGTGGTGTTGCTGTTCATCCTCGTTCCGGTGACCTTAGCTACCCTGTATTCAACTTTGTTCGTTGTACACAGTGTAAGCGTTGCACCGAAGAGTGTCCGTTTGGCGCTCTTGACGATGATGAAAAAGGTACTCCGCTTCCTAACTTCAGCCGCTGTCGCCGCTGTGGTACCTGTATGGGTGCTTGTCCGGAACGTGTTATCTCCTTCGATAACTACAACATTGACCAGATCGGTTCTATGATCCGTGAAATCAATGTACCGGATGACATGGAAGAGGGCGGCCCACGCGTTCTGATTCTTGCATGTGAAAACGACGCATACCCAGCACTCGACATGGCTGCAATTCGTGGCAAGTCATGGAGCCCGTATGTACGTATTATTCCTGTACGTTGTCTTGGCTCTGTAAATGCCATCTGGGTTGCTGATGCAATGTCCAAAGGTATTGACGGCGTTATGCTGCTCGGTTGTAAATACGGTGATGATTACCAGTGCCACTTTGTAAAAGGCTCTGAGATTTGTAACCGCCGTAAAGACAACATTGCTGAAACTCTGGAACGCCTTGGTGTAGAACCTGACCGCGTAGAACAGTATGAAGTTGCAATTGACGAGTACGACAAGGTACCTGGCATGATTGACAGCTTTATGGACATGGTCTTCGAGAAAGGTCCTAACCCATTCAAGGGCTACTAGGAGGAGATGGAAAATGGCTCAAAGAATCGAACCTGATCTTCAGTTTGTAAAAGAGTTGCAAGCTGTTGGTGGGGACTCGCTGAAAAAGTGCTACCAGTGCGCCACATGCAGCGTAGCCTGCCCCATCTCTCCAGCAAGCAATCCTTACCCTCGTAAGGAGATGGTTTGGGCTTCATGGGGGCTTAAAGACAAGCTTCTGAATAACCCGGACATCTGGCTTTGTCACAACTGTGGTACTTGTTCCGACATGTGCCCACGTGGTGCAAAACCGGGCGATCTTCTTTCTGCTCTGCGTAATATGGCATACCAGCGCATCAATCCGATGCCTGTAATCGGTAAATGGCTTTCCAGCCCTAAGTACCTGATTAACCTTATTGCTATTCCTGCAATCCTTTGGGCCGTTATCTGGTTCATTCGTGCAGGGCAGATCGGTTCCTTCTTCCCAGAAGGCGAGATTGTTTATGGCAAGCTTTTCCCTGGTGATTTCACCATTGACCCTATTTTCATGATCACCTTCTTCGGAATGGTGGGCATATTCTTCAAGGGTGCCAAGAATATCTTGGCAACATTTAAGCCGGAAGGCGAAGTTCTCGTACTTGGTAAACAAAAATCCATGGTTCGTTGCTTCATTGATGTCCTTATTGAAGAAGTTGCAACACACAAGAAGTTCAAAGATTGTGGCGATGACAAGTCCGACCGTAAAACTGGTCACTTGCTTGTATTCTACGCATTCCTTGCACTGATGGTAGTAACCGGACTGATTGCTGTATCCCACTGGGGTGGCAAACTTATCCCGATGATTGGTATCCTGCATACACCGCTTCATTTGCTTAACCCTGTTAAGCTTGTGGCTAACCTCGGTGCTATTGCTTTGATCGTTGGTATGGCTATTCTTACCAACACTCGTCGTGGTAAAGATCCGGAAAAAACCAAGTCTAATTACTATGACTGGTATTTGTTGAATGTCATCTGGGCAGTCGCTCTGACAGGCGTATTATCCGAGCTCTTCCGCTTGGCCGCTATCCCCCAGATTGCGTACTCCGTGTACTACGTCCACTTGGTAGCTGTATGGATGCTCTTCGCGTACTTGCCTTGGTCTAAGCTTGGCCACGTTGTGTACCGTACCATCGCGCTCACCTATGTACGTCACATGGGACGCCAATAAGAAACGACTATGTGCCTGCTTAAGCGGGCACACTTCTTAAAACAAGAAAAGACCATTACGAAAACAAATCTTTCCTTGATAATAGGAGGCCCCAATGTCTGATGAAGCTCGTAGAGTTTTCAAAATGGAAACAATCCTCGGTTTGATCGCTGGAAAAGGCGGCACCGATGTTTCTGATTTACTTTGCTACCTCACCCAGCGTGAACTTTCCGCTGAAGAAGAAGGTGTAGTAGCTCCAATGTCTAAAGGCTGGCTGTACAGCATGGAACCTCGTTTCATGCAGTGCTGTTACGAAGAAGGCGAACCATTTGATGCATGGACTAAGAAACAGGCATCTAAGCTGGGCAGCAACGTTTCTGTTGAGCCGATTCCAGCTGCTGATATGGCAAGCATTTCTATCGTTCTCGATAAATTAGCAGGCGCTAAAGCTACCGTTGCAGAACAAGCTGCTGCAATCGAAGGCCTCCAGGCTAACGTAGCTGAGTTTGAGCCATTTAAAGCTCAGGCTGCTGATCTTGAGAAAAAAGTTGAAGATCTTACTGGCAAGCTTGAAGCTGCTCAGACAGATCTCGCAAAAGCTAAGAAAGAACTCAAAACTTTCGAAGGCAAAGTTGCAATCAACGAAACTGAAGTTGAATCTTCTGTTAAAGACATCGTTTCCCGCGCAGTTAAGGATGCTCTTGCATCTCTTCCTGCTGGTGCAGCCGTTGCTGCAGCAGACGGTGCAGAAGCAGCTCCTGAAGAAGCTCCTGCTGAATCTGCTGGCAGTTCCGTACCGGATGATTTCGGTTTCGGTGCTTCTGGCAATGATGACAGTGGATTTGGTTTCTAAGCATAGCTCAGCTTTATTCCATCCAGTTAGAAAGCCCAACTGCTTGCAGTTGGGCTTTTTTATGTCTGAATGTGATAGCGTGACACCGCACAGAGCAGATATCAGTTCTACTGCCAGTTAGCTGTTTGCAAGTAACTGTAGCTGTTCGTTGATTTTACTGGCTTTGCTTAAGCGCTTCATCTCGTACATAGAGGCATCAGCAGCTTTCAGTAGGTCTGTGATGGTATTGCCATCTTCTGGGTACTGGCTGATGCCCGCACTGGCGGAAATAGTATGAGTGGTTCCAGCAAGAATAATGGGCTTCTCAATGGCATCCAAAAGTCCCTTAGTGATCTTAGAAAGTATATTTTTACTGTCCACGCCATTAAGAATAACAATGAATTCATCACCACCAAGCCGGGCTGTGAAATCAACTTTGCGGCAATTGGCTACAAGCCGTTGGGCAATAATTTTGAGAACCTTATCGCCAGTATGGTGCCCGTGATTATCGTTTATTGGTTTGAAGTTATTCAAATCAATGAAAACAACCGCAAATGCTGAATTGGTTTTGGTACCAAGTAAGCTGTTCAGATATCCCTCTAAGGCATTTCGGTTGGAAATTTCTGTTGTGCTATCAATTGTCGCACAGCGCTTCAATTCAATTTCTGATTGCTTTTTTTGAGTAATGTCAGAAACAATGCTTTCAATGGATTTGAGATTTCCGTGAGCGTCAAATTTACCATTGGAGCTGATAGTCATCCATCCTGTTGTCCCATTTTTTCGAACAAATTCAAAATCGTAGCCGATAACTGTTTTTTTCTCATGTATCATTTGTAAATATTCAAGACGTTGTTCTGGATTTCTCCATATTACTTCAGTGTTCGGTACCAGTTCTAGCAGCTGTTTCGGTGAGTTGTATCCAAACATTGTAGCCAGCGCAGGGTTAACTGCTGTTAGTCTACCATCAGATTGTATTGTAGCAATGCCTTCAGCGGCATTCCAGAACAGATTTTTATATCGTCTTGTTGTATCTCGTAAATCTTGCTCAATTTGTTTGCGATGAGTGATGTCGGTAGCTACACCGACTAGCCCAAATATTTGGCCATTTCTTTTTTTAAGCGAACGTCTCTGAACTTCAAAATGACGAAATTCATCATTTATCGTAGTTGAAAATTCAGTTTGAAAGATCGATGTGTTTGCCTGCCGGGGCCGTGTGTCTTCAGGCTCCTTTAACGTCTGCTTAATAAAGTCAGTGGCAGCATGAAAATCATATATTTCGAAAGGATCATTGTCTGCATCACCAAACGTGTCGTTAAAGGCTTTGTTTGTAAAAGGGGATTGTTCGTTTGTGTTGCGCACAAAAACCGGAACAGGAAGTGCGTTAAGTATGTTTTGCAGGAAGATGTTTTGATCTTCGATTTGCTGGTAGATGTTAAAATGTTTTGTGATGTCAATAATCATCGCTTCAACATCGCCGTTTTCATATTTTTCTGCAGTAATAAGAGTCTTAATAAGAGAGTCGTTAACACTGCATGTTGCAGGGTAGTTTTTGACTCTTTTATGGAGATTAAGTTCTTTTGATAAACCTTCTCTGGATTCATCTGAAAGAAACTGCTTATGCAGGAACTTGTTATGTCCTGAATTGGCAGTTTCTTTTATGCCCAGCAGGTCTCTACCAGTTTTATTGATAGCTTTTATTATACCGGTATCTAAGTTGAAACGAATTGCAATGATTGCACCAGAACTATAAAGACTGGAACGAAATTGCGGTGTAAAACTATCTGTTTCTTTTGGTGTGACAATTCCTTTGCCTAATAATCCATATACCCATGTTGGCTTCTTGTGACTTATAAAAAAGAACGCAAGAAAAAGTACTGCACATGTATACAGTAGCAGCGCTAGAATAAAAATATAGGGATTCTGGGTAGATGGCATTTAAAGCTCTCTAACTTGCAGTGGTAAATATAACTAACTGGCGCAACTACATATTTTTGTAGTTGCGCCAGTTGTAATATAGAAGAAAAGGTTTTTGCTGGTACTAATCTTTATCAGTCAAATTGAAATCAACCTTAATTTTGTAGAGTGCTGTTGCTGGCAGATTTAAGATTTCGATGCCGGTTTTTTCAGTAATCTCTGACAGGGTGCTCACAACAGCATCCCAGCTAGGTCCGATAAAAGTAAACCAGATGTTGAACTTGTGGTCACGCAGGTAGTTGTGGGTAACCCCTGTATGTGCGTTAACTTCAGCAATAAATGACTCAAGTTGATCGGAAGGAACTTTTGCTGCACATAAGGTAGAGTGCCAGCCAAGTCCTTTGGAGTTAAAGTTTGCACCAAAGCGTCTGATTATTTTACGTTCTTTTAAAGAACGCACGGTCGCCAGTACTTCAGCTTCAGTAAGATCTACCTGCTCGCCGATAACTTCATACGGGCGTGGGGCAATCGGAAAACCGGATTGAATAATGGTCAGAACTTTACGATCAGTGCTGCTCAGTGCAGATTCCAGTTGTTTATCCATTTCGACCTCGATGATATAGGCAGTTACAGGCTGAATTATTTATGACGGCGAGGTGTGTAGCTGCACAATGGTTCTTCTGCCATATGTGAACCTTTCATGGAGTACCCGCGTGCACGGCAGCCACCGCATACGTTGTGGTATTCACATACACCGCATTTTCCGTCGTATTCTTCTTTTGTACGGAACTGACGGAAGTGTTCAGACTTACGCCAGATTTCTGGAAACGGAGTTTCTTTAACCTGTCCACAGTCAAGTTCCAGATAGCCGCATGGCTGAACCTGACCTGTATGGGAAATAAAGCAGAAACCGGTGCCGCCAAGGCAACCTCGGGTGAATGCGTCCATGCCGAAGTTCTCAGCGTTGACAGCAAGCCCTTCTTCTTTCGCCCGTTGGCGCATGATGCGGTAGTAGTGTGGGGCGCACGTTGCTTTGAGGTGCATATCTGTGGTTTTGCGGAAGTCGTAGAACCAGTTAAGTACTTCTTCGTATTCTTCTGCTGTAATAACTTCTGCACCCATCTGTGCTGCGCGACCGGTCGGAACCAGCAGAAATATGTGCCAGGCAACTGCACCAAGGTCTTCACACAGGTGGAATATCTGCTTGAAATACGGAAGGTTCTGACGGGTCACAGTGGTGTTGATCTGGAACTCAATACCGGCCTCTTTCAGGTACTCAATGCCGCGCAAGGACATATCAAATGCCCCTTCTACACCGCGAAAATCATCGTGGAATTCTGCACTTGGGCCGTCAATAGAGATAGAGCAGCGTTGTACACCGGAGTCTTTCATCTTCTGGGCGGTCTCAGGGGTGATAAGTGTTCCGTTAGGAGACATAACACAGCGCAGCCCTTTTTCTGTTGCGTACGCAACAAGCTCATATACATCCGTACGCATCATCGGGTCGCCACCGGTGAATATGATGATCGGATTACCAACGCTTGGGAAGGTGTCGATCAATGCTTTTGCTTCGTCAGTATCAAGCTCACCCGGATACGGTTCTTCATGTGCTTCAGCACGACAATGTTTACAGGCAAGGTTACAGGAACGGGTTACTTCCCATGCAATAAGTTTGCAGGAAGGGGAGCCGTCTTCTAGGGTGCGGGCCATAGACCCTGAAAGTCCATTTGCATGTGGATGTCCTCCGGGGTGTCCCGCTGACACACCCTCTGGATGTCCTTTAGGCATTTCTGGATGTCCTGCATGCTGTGTTGCTTTTGCTGGGCGGTTCTGTGGAGGCAGCCCTGTATCAAGGATAGCCTCTTTGTGTGCATGCATATGATCAAGCGGTGCTTTTTCAGCAATGCGACCAATATCTTTGGAAGCACAACCGCAGAGAGATTCTTTTTTATCAGACATATTATCGTACCAGTCCGCGTTTAATAACGTCTTCGGCAAAATAGGTGATGATGAGGTCGGCACCTGCACGTTTGATGGCAATAAGTGATTCCATTGTAACTGCGTCAAGGTCAATCCAGCCGTTTTGTGCTGCTGCCATGATTATGGAGTACTCACCACTTACCTGATAGGCAGCCAGCGGCAAGTCAAAACCGTCACGAAGCATACGGATAATGTCAAGGTATGCACCTGCTGGTTTTACCATAAGGAAATCAGCTTCTTCCAGAACATCTGCTGCAGCTTCGCGAAGTGCTTCACGGCTGTTAGCAGGATCCATCTGGTAACTTTTGCGGTCTCCGCTTTGTGGAGTGGACTCTGCAGCATCACGGAATGGACCATAGAATGCAGAGGCGTACTTAACAGCGTAGGACATAATAGGAAGGTTTACAAAGCCCTCTGCATCCAGAGCTTCACGCAGAGCCTGAACACGGCCGTCCATCATGTCGGAAGGTGCAACAATATCAGCACCGGCTTTTGCGTGAGATATTGCAACACGTTGAAGAAGTTCAAGTGTCGAGTCGTTCGCAACGGTTACGTCATCATTTATTTTCTGAAGGATACCGCAGTGACCATGGTCTGTGTATTCACAGAGACATACGTCAGTAATTACAACAAGTTCAGGATGGCGGGATTTTGCCAGACGTACCGCGCGTTGCACGATACCGTCATCCGCATATCCTTCAGAGCCTGTTGCGTCTTTACATTTAGGAATACCAAACAGGATGATGGAGCGAAGACCGGCTGCAACTGCTTCAGCAAGCTGTTTTTCAAATTCGTCCAGAGAAAGCTGGAATTGTCCGGGCATGGAAGGAATTTCTTTGCGGAACGTAGAATCGTCTGTATCTACAATGAAATATGGCATAATCAGGTCTTGCGCTGTAACAAGATTTTCACTCACAAGAGCGCGTAAGGCTGCTGTATTGCGAAGACGTCGTCCTCTGAAGAAGTCTGCCATTGAATCCTCCTGATCGTTAAGGATCGGTTCATATCTGTTTCAGCAGGAGATGTGAAAAGAAGTTGATGGAACCAACGAGCTACAAAAGCATAGCTGGCTGTGCTGCTGAAAAACGTTGTATAAAAGGGCTCCCGCTCTTCCAGAGCGGAACAGCGGGAGCCGGTAGAATCATAATTGAGCGGGGGCTGCTATTCAGGACGAATTTCGTCGTCGGTGAGGTAGCATGCTGGATCCTGTGCCCACTCGTCGCCGTATACGGCTTCTGCACGAGCACGGAAGTTACCGCCACAGATGTTGAGGAAGCGGCATTTAGCGCAGCGGCCACCAACATGCTGTTTTTTGTCTTTCATTTTGGCAAGAAGTTCGATGTCCATGTCATCCCAGATTTCGGAGAACGGACGTTCGAGAACGTTACCAAATACTTTTTCTCTCCAGAACTGGTCCGGGTGAACGCTGCCGTCCCAGCTGATGCAACCGATACCGCGACCGGAGCTGTTACCTTCGTTGAACTGGAGCAGTTCAAATACTTCTTTTGCACGTACTGGGTCTTCACGCAGCATGCGCATCCATACGTATGGACCATCTGCATGGTTATCTACGGTAAGAACTTCTTTTGGGTAACCTGCATCGTGAAGTTTTTTGGTTTCATCCATGATGAGATCAACAACGTCACGGGTTGCCTGATGGTCAAGGTCTTCTTTAATGATCTCGGAACCACGGCCTGAGTACACAAGGTGGTACAGACAGATACGCGGGATATCCATATCTTTAAGAAGCTGGAAAACTTTTGGAATTTCAGGGGCATTCTGTTTGTTGATAGTGAGACGCAAGCCCACTTTGAGGCCTTCGGCTTTACAGTTCTCAATACCTTCGAGTGCTTTTTTGAATGCATTTGGAACACCGCGGAATTTGTTGTGCACTTCTTCCATACCGTCGAGAGAGATACCGACGTAGGAAAGGCCAACTTCTTTAAGTTCGCGTGCTTTTTCTTTCGTAATAAGGGTGCCGTTTGTAGAAATAACAGCACGCATACCTTTATCGGTTGCATGCTTAGCAAGTTCTACAAGGTCCTTGCGGACGAGTGGTTCGCCACCGGAGAAAAGCATTACAGGTGCGCCGTACTGGGCGAGATCATCAATAATCTCTTTCCCTTTTTCTGTACTGATGAGATCCTTATGCTTGTCAGGATCAACAGCATGAGCGTAACAGTGAACACATTTGAGGTTACAGCGCTGGGTCATATTCCATACGACAACAGGCTTTTTATCTTTTGAGAACTGCAGCAGGTGGGAAGGAAGTTTGCCAGAGTCCCTGCCGTAACGCAGCGCGTCGGAAGGTTCAACCTGACCACAGTAAAGTTTTGAAATGCCTATCATTACGACTCCTTATAATATGAAAAGGCGTGAAGCCTTCTGACCCAAAGCGAGACTCAACGAGCCTCAGTAG
This sequence comes from Halodesulfovibrio aestuarii DSM 17919 = ATCC 29578, assembly GCF_000384815.1. NCBI lineage: Bacteria > Pseudomonadati > Thermodesulfobacteriota > Desulfovibrionia > Desulfovibrionales > Desulfovibrionaceae > Halodesulfovibrio > Halodesulfovibrio aestuarii. The sequence goes on along the minus strand of NZ_ARQF01000020.1, from coordinate 88,555 downwards.
AAAAAACAAAAAAGGGAAAGGCTCCCTTTGAAACAACATATGTAAAATTTGCTGAAGTGTGAACGTACAGCGAACGTGCGATGCAGCTTTTCCTTACCAAACTACCTCGCACAGGGCAAAGAATTTCCTAAGTCTCAAATACAATCAAACTTTTTCGTGTGATATAGAACTGTTAAAGTAGGAAAGCCAGTCTTTGCATTAAGCAAAAGATAACGGTAAAGGTAGAAAAATGCGGACGAGATAGCGTAATGGCACGTATCCACAGTAGGAATTTTTTTGCTAGTAGTAATTAGTACTGGTTTAAAGTTTCTATACCGCATAATGTTAATATGTGCTAGCTCATGTCGTGTTTACGTCATTTTTACAATTTACTTCATAAATATATGCTAGTTACATACTTGAAACCATATGTGAGTCCTACGAAGTTTTTTTCATCACAGCAGACAGAAAAGGTGCCATGGCGGAATGTAATGTTTGCGGTTTTAACTCTGATGAGTGTTCCGCTTGTCCGGATCGGGCTTGGAAACCTTGTCGGTATATTCTGTGAAAAATATTTCGCTCCTTATACTGTCATTTTTGCATTTTCATTGTGGCAGACTCCGGTCGAAGTCATTTTGCAGCAGGTGATGCTTGTTCCCCTTTATGTCTTCAGCTTATTTTGGGTTGCTATTTTTTTGCACAGCCTTTTGTGGATGGCCCGTGGTAAAAATGCATCTTATGCTGCAACATTACGTTGTGTGTGCTATACTGCACCATGTTTGTATTTAAGCGTTTTCCCGTACTCGGGAACATTGACCGCTGTAATTTATTCTTCAATTTTTTTGGGATATAGCTTGAAAGCGATGCATTGTACGGAATGGCGCAAGGTGTTACCAGTTGTTGCCATGTTTTTTCCCGTGCTCTTCATCATGTGCAACATGCTCTTTCCCTAATGTAAGAATTTGTATATTGCTTTGATGCAGATTATGCATCTTTGATTTATTGTAGTGCTCTGGCTTTGTTGTGCCTACAGCCGGAAGTAGTGTAACTATATAAGGATAGAATATGGAAATCCGTTGTCCAGAGTGCGGGTATGCGCGCAATGTAAACCCAAACTCAGTTTCTGCCGATTTGACTGTCGCAACTTGTCCCAAATGCGGTGCCAAATTTCGTTTCCGTTTAGCCGACGAGCAATCCCCTGACTTTATTTTAGGGCAGGATGAACAGGGATCTGCACAGACACCAGATGCAGATGAAACCTCTGGGGAATCCAGAAGGCCCGTTCGTCCAGAAGATTTGTATCCACCTTCCATGCACGGAAGCAGGCTTCCCGAGCAGGAAGATTCTTCAGAAGATGAATTTTGGAAGATAGACGATTCGCAGAACTCATCCCGGCAGGAAGACCCTTTGCGGATGGTCTATTCAGATGGTAATTCTCTGGATGGAATGCCGAATGATGTCCCGTGGGCAGACGTAAAGGAACTTGGCTTTTTCCCCGCCATTGTCGCGACGATAAAAGGTGTCCTTTTAAAGCCCTCACTTTTCTTCGAAATTATGAGTAAAGATGGGAAGTTTTCTATTCCGTTCAGTTACTTTATTCTTATTTCCTTGGTGTCCGTTCTTGTAGAAACTGTTTGGCAGAGCATTTTTGGTAACCCTCTTATCCCGGCAGAAGCCGCAGGTCCGCTTTCTCTTAATGAACTTTTTTCTATTATGTTCATTAGTCCGCTTATTCTTGTGATTTATTTGTTTATGACAGGAGCCGTACTTCATGGAGTGCTTAAGTTAACCGGCGCCGCTAAAGGTCGGCTTGGAGTAACTCTTAGAGTGCTCTGCTATGCTTCAACTGCGGATCTTCTTTCCATAGTGCCCGTAGTAGGGCCATTAGTAGGTGGAGTATGGAAGTTGGTGATCATTGTAAAGGGACTGAAAAGCGCACACGGCACAACCTATACCCGGGTTCTACCACCGGTAATCGTTTTGGTACTAGTGCTAGTGTTATTTGTGGTTTATAGTTTGAAATCACAGGGTATTATGTAATACCATGCTGGTGTATCCTATCGCCACCCAAGGGTATTGGTTAGAGTCAGTCACGCCCCGACTTTTGGGGAGTGAGATGTCCGATTTTAAGAGGGTTGGTTCATGCTTATAACATGTCCTGAGTGTCAGTTTGCTCGAAATATAAATACAGGCTCAATTCCGTCCAAGGCACAGCTTGCCACCTGTCCACGATGTAAAACAAAATTTCGATTCCGCATTTTGCACGAAGAAGAGCAGCATGTTGGGGATAGTTCTGAAGACGTATCAGCAGAGGCACAGGTTGGCGAAGCTGCTTTTTTGAAGAAAGCTGCCGGTGACAGTCTGCAAACTGAGACGAGCATTGAAGACGATTACATTGAGTCGGCAATGGTCGCGGCAATGCAGGAAGAAATTGAAGAACTGCTGAAAGCTGAGGAGGAAGAAGACGGTGAAGTGTCACAAGCTGATAATGCGAAGCTTCGGGAAACCGTCAGAGAGCTGACTGAAGAAGATGTTGATGTACCGGCAGTAAGCGTTGAGTTGCCGTCTACACCCTTGGACAGCCCTTCCGAAGAGAATCCAGAAGCTGAAACGGCTACGTCAGAAAAGCCAACGTCATTTATAAAGCGTTCTGCCTCGGCTCAGGCTTTGAGAGAACGAGGTGTTATTTCCATTGATGTCGCGGAAGCGGAGGAAGAGGCTGTAAAACGCTATGAACAGGCGCAAGAGTCCAGCGTGATAGAAACTGCTTCTGCGCATATCGTTTCTGAAACAGAGATTGAAGCCGATATTTGGGATGCTATTGCTGCCATGGGTGATGAGCCTGAATGCACGGAGTCTTTTGTTCCCGGGTGCGGAGCACAAGTGCATATTATTCCATGGGAAGATTCTCGTCTGAGCAGTTTTGGGCGGGTTTGGAGTACCTTTGGCGGTCTGGTCATGCATCCGGTTTGCTTTTGGCGCGGTGTAAATGCTAAGCCTCAGGTTGTGCTTCCCATGCTGTTTTCGCTTTTTATGGTTGTGCTTTCATGTGCTGCGATAGTTTTATGGGGACAGGTGCTAACCGCGAACTCGGGAGAACTAGCTGCTTTAATACAAGAAATAATGCCGCATCAAAACTTTATTCCTGTAACATTTATGTGGTCTGATCTTGCTCCAGCGATGATGATGTTTGGTAGTAGCCTAATGCTGCTGCCGCTTGCTTTCGGGGCTGTTACCACGGTAGGGGCAAAGCTTTTAGGTTGTGAGCCTGTTCCCTTTAGTACGGGTGTAAAAACAGTAGCGTATAGTAGTGGTGCGTTTTGCTGGTTGTTGATTCCTGTACTGGGCGCAGTTATTTCTCTTATATATCTTCCATTGTTGTATGTTAGCGGCATTCGGTCTGGTTATAATTTGTCAATAGTTAAATCAGTTGTACTGGTAGGAATAGTAATTCTATTATTTGCAGCTTCAATGCTTATTGCAGTAGCTGCAGGAGTTACATTTATGTAGCATAAGGAGTTGCGAGCATGTTTGCATGGTTTGCTAAAGCTTTTAGCAGGATCAAAGACAGCATCAGATACAAAGAAAAAGTATCACCGGAAGCAATTCGAATATTGGCTGCCGAGCTGTGTGAATTAGCTCAGATGGCGGAAATGTTTGCCAATGAAGAAGCAACGCCCATTGATAGGATAAAACGAATTCAGTCAGAGACTGGACAGCTTATTGAGCTTACCGGTAAGGCAGAATTTCGGAGGCTTTCCGTACAGCGTCGATTAGAACTGCATGAATCACTTGTGGATTCAAAACGTCATTTACTTAATACAATGCAAGCAACGCCCGTTGCCACGGATGTTATTCAGTAGCAGACCGTACTTAATGTGTTTGTTAAAAAAAAAGTATAAAACGCCTGATAGGAACACAGTAGCTTCACTGATTTCTTGTTAGGCATTTTTTTTGCATGATTATGAATATAAGTAATGAAATGCCATTTTTCTGACATTGTGAGTAAGGGCTGTTATGAAACAAATAGTATCTTGTTGTATGCTGGTAATGTTGTGCGCTGGACTGCTGACAATAGGCGGTTGTTCCACTCCTGTTGTTCAGACAACCATAAACCCTGTTCCATCCGGCTTCACCCCGGAGTTACGATGGGATGACACCATTGTGTGGGACGAGTGGGTCCGTGGTGATGATTTAATCGTTTCTGTGTATCCACAAACTAAGCCTGATGCTGCTCCGACCGCAGTTTTTTTCCCGTTCCTGCCAACCGTCAGCCTTCGTGATCCGCTCGAAACAGGTACAGCGGTTGCAAAAGGTTTCTGGCGTGAATGGCTTCGTGAGGCTCCGTTTACCGTATTAGAGTTCAGAGAAATGACTACGTCATATTCTCCAGAATATGCAGTGCGCCTTGCGCGTCAGCGTGGAGCATTGTTTGCGATAACTGGCAAGTTGACAGATTTTTATGACGGTGGAAGTGTTACCGGCGCACGGCTCGGTGTGACTCTTGATATTTATGATACAAGAACTGGTGCACTGATTTGGTCGATGAATCAGTTTGCGTATATGGATAAGGACAGAACTCGTGATTTTTTGCTGTTTAAGGCAGAAACCCGATTACCCTCTGATCCATTGTGGGTTGTTACAACTGCGATAGCACAGTCTATGAAAAGGCCTGTACAGCAGTGGACAAGCCAGTGGGCTGCGGTTCAGCAGCAGAATAATTCCGAAGAGAATGCAGCATTCTAGTCGGGGTGTTTGTGGAAAAAAATTCCTAGAGCACAAAAAAGCCCACACCGAAAGGTGTGGGCTTTTTTTATGCTCCGTTAGGTGCAAAGAAACTTATAGAGAACTAAGCAGAGGTTGCCATTTTTTGGTACATGGCAGCACCAGTGCGTTTTGCTGGCTGTGCTACGGGCTGAACTGGCTGTTGGCTGAAAACGGCAGAGTTAGCGCGTGCCGTTGTGTTTGAGCTTGGCAGAGCTGTGTTATTTTTCATAGCTTCGACGGCTTCTGGAGTATCAATAATCTGAGCGTATGCATCGCGTACGCCGTCAATAATTTTGATAACTTCATCAATGCATGTTGTGTCCATTAGCAGGTTAGCTTTCAGTAACCGTGTATTGCAGAAGTAGTAGAGTTCGTGAAGATTTTTTGCAATTTCACCACCGGCTTCTGTGTTAAGGCTACTATCAAGTTCGTTGATAATGTCCATTGCACGGGTGATGAGCATGCCTTTTTTAGCTACGTCTTTTTCTTCAATACTGGTTTTGGCCTGATTCAAGAACTTGAGACAGCCTTCATACAGCATTATCAGCAGTTGCCCCTGTGAGGTGGTGGAAACTTGAGTAGAAAAGTAGGCTTGTGCGGCCGTTTTCATTGCGTGCTCCTCATAAACTTCTAACAAACTATTATTGATACTAGAGGGGATTATAGTAAATTTAACTGTGAAACAGTATACGGAAAATAGTGCAATGTAAAAGCGGCAAAATTTTCCTGCGTACAATAGCCCTCTATAGATAAAGCAAGGCGAATGCCAAAGTGAGGTGTGTGCCCCCCGTCACTGTTCATGCTTACTTAGTATATCGGCATCTAAAAGGATGTCTTTAGAAGAACATCGTAAAGATTCCATAAAGAAACCTAGTTAGAGGGTAATGGTGAAAAAAGTTTTTCTGAGTTGTCTAACCGGAATACAGTTTGTTGATAAGATACAAAAAGGGCGGAGTATCAAACTCCGCCTTTTTTTGTATTTTAATATTGATCGGCAAGCTGCAGTGATTAAGAATCAACGGGTTGTCTCGCATCTCCGGTGGATGTTTGAATCTTACAGCAAGGTTAGCAGGGTTAGGCCTCCGGCAAGCTTGTTGTGAGTTTTGCTAGCTTCTGGCGTGCCTCTTCCGGATCAACACCTTTTAAGGAAACGATGTAATCGAGGTTTTCTTCTGCATCACATGGTCGCAGATAGAGCGGGTCGATTGGTGCATCTCCGTATTCAAGTGTTGCAGCGATATCCAGCAAAGCTTCAGGCTTAGGATGCGAGAAGCGTTCGCCGAGCAACGTCGTGTTCTGAATTTGTGTCTCAAAGAACTCGCGATTTTTTTGAACGCCTGTTCCGAGCAGCACAGTTGCCGTGTTACGCGCATTTATTACTGCTGCAAGATTTTCAATAGTATCGGCTTGCGGAGCAGTTAATGCGTGTGGCAATCCTTCAGATGAGAGTCCCCGAAATGCCTGATAGTGAATCTGCCCGCGTCTGGCGTGGGTTATTACCCAAATTTCCTTATCAGTTGTTGTGCAGGTATCCATTGCAAGTGCTGGAAGATAGTCAATGCCAGCCAGAGCGAAGCCATGCGCACGGGCAAGGCCAAGTGCCGTTGCAAGTACGAGGCGTAGACCCGTGAATGAACCGGGGCCTCGTACGCAGGCAATCTTATCTATGTTATCCAGAGTTAATGACATTTTCTCCAATCCGTCCATAATCGCTGGCAGCAGTATCTGCATGCCCTGACGAGGAGAAAAGATTTCCTTAGAAAAAAGCAGTTGTCCCTGTTGTCCACAAACGATTTGTAAACGGGCTTCTGCACTATTGAAAACAAGCGTAAATTTAGAGTCTGCGGACATCGTTAAAAGTAGCCCATACCATGAGAGTTAACAAAAAGAAGATACCGACACGGAGCGAGTAATCCATTACTTTCGCAGGAATAGGTTTACCTACGATTATTTCGTATACAAGCATTACTATGTGAGCGCCATCCAGTACTGGAATTGGCAGCAGGTTAAGCACACCTAAGTTAATGCTGATAAGTGCTGCAAGTCCGAGAACTGCAATAATACCTTGTTCTGCCTGCTGGCTGACAAGCTGGGCAATCATAATAGGGCCGCCAACGGTTTCAGCCGGAATCACACGCTCAATCAGTTTGACAAACCCCTGTATGGTTAGCACGGTCATAGACCATGTTTGTTTAACTGCAGCGGATGCACAATTGATAAAGCTGAGATCAATCTGTTCAGTTGTTCCAGCTGCCTGAATACCAATGAGGTATGTCTTTTCATCTTCTCCAAAAAGATTTTTACGGGAAAGCAGGGAAGGTGTGATGTTAAGCGTCAGTTCTTTTCCATCGCGATTAACAACAATGCGCAATTCCTTATTACCATGTTGAGCAATGGTTTTGGAAATGTCTTCCCAGTACTGAATTTTAGTACCACTGATGGATTGGACGGAGTCACCCTGTTCTAATCCAGCTATTGCCGCAGGGCTGTCTGGAAGAATACTGCCAACTTCTGGAAGAAGCTGGAGTTGGCCGTTTGCGACAAATAGCGCCCAGTAAATTAAAAAGGCTAACAGCAGGTTGGCAATAGGTCCGGCTGCGACAATGCATATGCGCTGCCACGGCTTTCGCTTAATAAAGCTGTCTGCTTCTGAAAATTCTCTATTTTCCGGAGAGTTAATGTCATCGTCAGGGCTTTCCCCAACCATAGAAACATACCCGCCAAGAGGCACTGCAGAGAGTCTGTACTCTGTTCTACCACGCTTGAACTTGTAAATTGCCGGGCCAAATCCAAGAGAAAAGGTGCGGATGCCCACACCAAATGCCCGGGCTACACTAAAGTGCCCAAGTTCATGGAAAAATATAAGCCCGCCTAGAACAAGGATAATTGCGATTGCACTGCTTAGCATACTGCTTAGATACTCCGTAATTTAAGTAGTGCCGGTTACAGCGTGCGAGCCCACTCTAAGGAGCGTTCACGAGTTGCAGTATCCAGCTCTATGATGTCTTCGATAGATGCAGGGGAGATCATTTCATGCCTGTCCATTGCCTTTTTGATGAGTTCTGGAATTTGTAGAAACTCAATTTTGTCTTTCAAAAAAAGATCAACAGCAATTTCATTGGCTGCATTGAGGACTATGCAAAGTCCCTTACCGCCCCGTAATGCTTCCCGTGCCAGTTCAAGACACGGAAAAGAAAGTACATCAGGTTTTTCAAAGGTCAAGTCGCCACAGGAAAATAAATCAAGCGGCGTCACGCCGGTTTTTATGATTTTTGGCCATCCGATGCAGTAGCCAATAGCAATACGCATATCCGGTGGCCCCATGTGGGCAATCTGTGAACCGTCATTATATTCTACAAGTGAATGTATGATAGATTGAGGGTGCACTACAACTTCAATAGTGTCCAGCGGAACACCGTATAAATGATAGGCTTCGATTACTTCTAAACCTTTGTTCATAAGCGTTGCAGAATCAATGCTAATTTTAGGCCCCATGGACCAGTTCGGGTGTGCCAGTGCTTCTTTGCTGGTTACTGTAGAGAGAAAATCTCGATTTTTCCCGCGGAACGGACCACCAGACGCTGTAAGGATAATCCTGCGGACTTCCGCTTTGTCATGGCCTGAAAGAGCTTGAAATATAGCGTTGTGTTCGGAATCAACGGGGAGGAGTACCGCCCCAGTGCGCTGGCAGACTTCACGAATGAGGTCTCCTGCAAGTACAAGTGACTCTTTATTGGCAAGGGCGATAACTTTTCCGGATTCTGCTGCTGCAAGGGTGGCACGTAAACCCGCGGCGCCAACCTGTGCAGAGAGAACTGTTGACGCTTCATCCAGCTGAGCCATCTGCGCGTAGCCGTCACCGCCTACGAGAATTTCAGGAGTGTAATCGGAAGGAAGCTTTGTGCGCAGGTCTGCAGCTGCTTCTTCTGTAAGGACTGCAAGGAATGGTGGACGCCAGCGAATAGCTTGCGTTGCAAGAAGTGCAATATTTCGTGCACCTGCTAAGCCTACAACGATAAACTGTTCCGGCTGTTCTTCAATTACTTTGAGTGCGTTTGTACCAATGGAACCTGTTGACCCCATTATAACTATTGAGCGTGGAAAAGTAGACGCGTACGTCGCATCCGGCATTGATGATATATAGTGTATCACAAGGTGTCCTAAGCGTGTTGAGCTGCAAGCTTTGCGCCTGTCTCGGTCATAAAGTTGAAGAGTAGCATAATGTCGTCATCAGTGGTGCGGTGGTTGGCAACGCACAGACGAATAACGCCTTTGCCGCAAATGCGGGCGGGAGTCATAAAACCGAGACCACTTTTTTCCAGTTCGTTCAAAATATCGACTTGAAGGTTGTCCAGCTCTGCTTCAGACCATGCGCAGCAGTTATCAGGAATGTAACGGGCACAGGCCATAGAGAGTTCAACACCACACACTGGTTCCCAGTTAGGGGACTCCGTTGTGAGTGTGTGGAAAAGTTTTGCGTATTCGTGGTTTCGGTCCACAATTTCTGCAAGGCGCTTTACACCGTATGTTTTGAATGCAAACCACAGCTTGAGAGCTCGTCCTTGTCTGGATAGCTGGAAGTTGGTGTTTTTCAAGTCCCAGTCTGTCTCCTGACCAAGATATACAGCTTTCGCTACGAATGTGTCCTTTTGTTGTTTTTTATTCTTAAAGAGTGTTATGCCACATTCAAGAGGAATAAAGAACCATTTGTGCGGATCGACTGCAATGGAGTCTGCGCGGTCAATACCATCTAATAGAGGACGCAGCTTATCGGAAATCATAGCCGCACCGCCGTAGGAAGCATCTACATGCAGCCACAACTTCATTTCTTTGCAGATGTCTGCGATAGCATTGAGAGGATCGATAGAACCAGTGGAAACGGCCCCAGCTTGCGCAACAACGCAATATGGCTGCATTCCAGCCATTCTATCTGACTCGATCATGCGGTGGAGTTCTTCTGGAATCATGCGGCAGTCATCGTCCGTTGGAACGCTGCGCACATTGTTGTGCCCGATGCCAAGCAGCATGGCAGAACGGTATATGGACATATGACCTTGATCAGAAACGTAGACAGTAAGTGGCTTTTCAAGAGCCTGCATGCCTCTGTCCGCAACTTCCGGCGCATGTGTGTGGCGTCCTACAGTCATCCCCATAAGGTTGGCTACCGTACCTCCGGAAACAAGAGTTCCACCCCATGTGTCGGGATAGCCGAATAGTCTTGCGAACCAACTGAGAACCACTTTTTCTAAAATTGTAGCCGGAGGGCTGCCTTTGTAGAGTAGGGGGGCCTGATTGAATCCGACGCTGAGGAGCTCACCAATCGTACCTGCCGGTGACGGGCTGGTAGTTATCCATGCTAAAAATCGAGGGTGACCTATTTTGGTACATGCAGACTTGAAAGACTTTTCAACCTGATCAAGTACGTCATCAGGAGACGAACCATTCATCGGCATTTCTTCAAATAGAGCGTCTTTAATGTCTTCCATTGGGGTTTGTGTCACGACTGGTGCATCAGAGATATGTTTGATGTAATCACCAATAATCGAGGCAACCCGTTCAAGGTGGTCGTCTAGATGTTCAAGATCAAGGGACTGGCGCTTGTCACCCATAAGTCATGTCCGCCGGATGGTTAAAAGAATGAATAAATGCTCTGCGCGAACCAGTAGGTAGGTAGCACAAGGAGAATAGAATCGATACGATCCAGAACACCGCCGTGTCCTGGTAATATCGCGCCGGAATCCTTAACCCCGACCGTTCGCTTGAGAGCGGATTCAAAAAAGTCACCGAGCTGGGATGCGCAGTTGAGAAAAATTCCAAGCAGAACAAGAGCATACCACGGAGCGGTGCCGAAGGTTAAGCCGATGGTAAGTGTAATGATGCAGCAGCCGAACATACCGCCAAGGGAGCCTTCGACGGTTTTTTTAGGGCTGACACGAGGCCATATTTTATTTTTACCAAAAAAGCGGCCTGCGTAAAATCCACCGATATCTGATGCAAAAGCAGCAAAGAGCACAAGAATGAGTTCGATACGTTGAAAGCTGAATGCAGCCTGCAAGAGCAGTGGCAGGTACATAACACCGCTTGTGACGATCTGTGCCTGAGTAAAGTCTGCGTCATCACGCTTGGTGATGCCGTATTTACTGAGAAAGGCAAAGTTGCTTAGCCAGAAAGTAAGCACAAGGACGCCGATAACAGCCGTCGGCAGGTTAAGGTATGAGGCAATGAGGATGGCGATGCCCATGAGGCAGCCGAAAAGTTTGAGTGTCATCTTTTCGTTGCGGGGCCAGAACATTGAGTAAAATTCGTACTGTCCTACAACGCTGGCAGCGAGAAGGCCTGCAAGCAGTGCCCAGTCTCCGATAGCTAGAACGGCGATAAGTACAGGAAATACTGCAAGTGCGGTCATCCAACGCTGTCTGTGTGAATTAGTCATTATTAAGTTGGTCTCCGGTCTTTCCGAAACGGCGTTCCCGTGCGGCGTATGCCTTGAGCACGTCGTGGAATTCCTCTATTGAGAAATCCGGCCATAAAGTTTCGGTGAAATACATTTCGCTGTAAGCATGCTGAAAAAGCATGAAATTTGAGAGGCGGACCTCTCCACTCGTACGGATCATCAAATCAGGATCAGGGATGTCAGAAGAATAGAGTCTAGCGGCAAAGGTTTCTTCCGTTATTTCATCCACAGGTACCGAATCGGTAATTAGCTGCTTTGCCGCACGAATAATTTCCTCTCTGCCAGAATAGTTTAAAGCAAGATTAAGCGTCATTGAGGTATTCTTTTCGGTTTTTTTCATAGCGTGCTGTAAAGCCGTGCGAGCAGCAAGGGGTAACTCACTGATTTCACCGAAAATGTTAAGCTTGATATCTTGTTCAATTAGAGCAGGGAGTTCTTTTTTTAAAAAGCTGACGAGTAGTTCGAAAAGAAAGCTCACTTCTTTTTTGGGACGTGCCCAGTTTTCACGTGAAAACGTGTACAGGGTCACATTGCTGATGCCTAGTTTCCGGGATTCTCGCACAATACGCTGGACTGTTTCAGAACCGGCACGGTGGCCTGCCGTACGTTCTTCTCCCCTTCGCTTTGCCCAGCGTCCGTTTCCATCCATGATGAATGAAACATGTACAGGAAGGGCTTCAAGAGTCGCCCTGTCCAGTAATTGTGAATTTGACAAAACATACCTCAATATGCGTTTGAGTAATAAAAGAAACGTTGAGTTATAATGGGAAAGCCCGCATTCCGTCAAGAAAGCGAATTTGAAGTACAGTCCCAGCATAACAAAAAAGGCCGGATAGAACACCCGGCCTTTTTATGACTGAAATTCAGCCGAAGCAAATCAGCAAATTAGATTTCCATGATTTCTGCTTCTTTTTCACTTCCTTTAACATCAGCTTTTGCAACGAATGAGTCAGTAAGTTTCTGAACATCATCCTGACCGCGTCGGCAATCGTCTTCGGAAATGTCTTTGCCTTTCTCAAGCTTTTTCATCTGCTCATTAGCATCGCGACGAACGTTACGGATAGCAATTTTTGCATCTTCTACGCTCTTCTTAGCAAGCTTAACAAGTTCACGACGACGTTCTTCAGTCAGCATCGGGATAGAGATGCGGATGAGTTTACCGTCGTTCATTGGGGTCAGACCAAGGTCAGAGTTAATGATAGCTTTTTCTACGAGAGGAAAAGCACCTTTGTCCCAAGGTTGAATAGTAAGACTGCGGCTCTCTGGAACAGCAATAGAAGCGAGCTGTCCAATAGGGGTTGGCGCGCCATAGTAATCAACGATAATGTGATCAACAAGGCTGGCGTGTGCGCGACCAGTGCGTAACCGGCTGAATTCCCGTTCCAGTGCTACTAACGCTTTTTCCATTCTTTCTTCGGCATCAAGTAGAATATCATCCATGATTAGCCTCCGTGTACGATTGTACCAACATCTTCACCAAGGATAACTTTACGAACGTCACCCTTGAACAAGTTACAAACCAAAATTGGCACATTGTTTTCCATGCACAGCGAAATGGCAGTAGAATCCATTACTCGCAAGTTCTTTTGGAGTACCTCAATAAAGCTGAGGGACTTGAACATAACTGCATCGTCATTTGTTACAGGATCTTTATCATAAACGCCATCTACTTTGGTAGCTTTAATGATAGCTTCACATTTTAATTCCATACCGCGCAGAGCTGCTGCTGTATCGGTGGTGAAAAATGGGTTACCAGTTCCGGCTGCACAAATAACAATGCGGCCTTTTTCCAAGTGGCGTTCGGCACGGCGTCTGATGTATGGCTCACAGATTTCCTGCATGGTGATTGCGGAAAGTACACGGGTCGGGTGACCGTGTTTTTCAAGGTGATCCTGAACAGCGACTGCGTTCATAACTGTTGCCATCATGCCCATGTAGTCAGCAGAGGAACGATCCATGCCTTTTGCAGAGGAGGAAAGACCGCGGAAAATGTTACCGCCGCCGATAACGAGAGCAATCTGCAATCCCATATCAGCAAGTTCAGCGATTTCAGTACAGACTCCTGCAACTGTTTCCGGATCAATACCAAACTTGCCATCACCGGCAAGTGCTTCGCCGCTAAGTTTAATCAGAACGCGTTTATAGCGTAATTCGCTCATAAATATCCTCTTTTCAGTTATAAAAGAATAACAACACCACAAGTTAGTGTTTTAATTGTCTGCATCAAATGGAGCACCCCATGTACCTTCCGTAACTCGAACGTATTTGAGAAAGGCGTAAAAAGCTCCGTGTATTGCATTAATAAGCCCGGCCTTGCCATCAAGAAAGCCAAGTTTAATGAAATAGAGTTTTATAAAACGCATTGTTCCGTGAGCAATCCCTCTATATAAACCGCCCTTTTTTCCCTTAGCACGGAGGTCGTCTGCGCCTTGCTGCGCGTATGAGTCGATCTTTTGCAAATGCTGGGCAAAGCTCATGTACGGGTAATGCAGAATCTCAGCGTCTAATTTGTCTGTTTGTCCTTTTGGGTGGAAGGAGTAGTGAGCTCCGCTCACTTTCACCTCAAGTTTTTCTGGTCGGAAAACACGGAATAACCAGTCAGGATACCATCCTGAGTGCTTCATAAAACGGTTGTAATACCAACTCTTGCGCTTGGTATAGTATCCCGCAGTGTTATCCGATGCATGAGAGAGGGCGTCAACAATTTTAGCTTTGAGGGAGGATGTGCACACCTCATCCTGATCAAGGCTTACAACCCAATCAGTATCAATTTGGGTAAATGCAAACTCGAATTGAGCTGCAGGGCCATTCCATGCATTTTGGATAACTGTAGCATCAAGACTTTCTGCGATAGCAACGGTGTTGTCTGTAGAAAAAGAATCAACAACAAGAATGGTGTCACAGAACTTGAGAGATTCAATGCATTGCTTAAGCGTCCTGCCGCCGTTGTATGTCAGTATTAAGCCTGTAGTTGTCGCCATTATTTTCTCTGCAGTTTACAAGACGTATGGTTTGTAGACAGGCTACAGTTTCTGTAAAAATTCGGATACAATTTCAATAACCAGGTTAGCATTCTCATCACTCAGGTCAAAGAACAGCGGCAAGCGAACAAGGGTGTCGGAAATAACGTCGGTAACATTCAGTTCACCGCTGGTACGGCCATACTTAAGACCTGCTGGAGCAGAGTGCAGTGGAATGTAATGAAAAGGTGCTGTAATGTTGTACTGCTTCAAATGTGCAATAAATTCAGTCCGTGTTTCTAAGTCGGGCAGTAGAATTTGGTACATATGCGCATTGTGGGTGCAATAATCCGGAATTGTAGGACGCTTGATGATGCCTTTTTCTTCAAATGGCTTGAGCGCGTTGTTGTAGCGATTCCATATATCCATTCTTCTTGCATTAATAGGGGAAGCGTCTTCAAGAAGAGAATAGAGACATGCTGCTAAAATATCACTTGGCAGGTAGCTTGATCCGGGAGCTACCCATGTATACTTGTCTACCTGACCGCGGAAAAATTTACTGCGGTTGGTACCTTTTTCACGGATGATTTCTGCTTGCTCGCAGTAGGAGGTATCATTGATGATCAAGGCACCGCCTTCTCCGGACATGATATTTTTAGTTTCATGAAAGCTGAGGGCTCCTAACTCACCGATGGAGCCGAGCGCTTTGCCTTTATAGGTAGCACCAAAACCTTGTGCTGCATCTTCTAGGACTTTGAGATCATGTGTTGCTGCAATGTCACAAATCGTATCCATCTCACATCCAACACCGGCGTAGTGCACAGGTACAATTGCCTTGGTACGTGGCGTGATGGCTTCTTCGATAAGTGTTTCGTCGAGGTTGTACGTATCTGGTCGAATGTCGACAAAGACAGGGGTTGCCCCACGTAGAACAAATGCGTTTGCAGTAGAAACAAAGGTGAACGAAGGCATAATTACTTCGTCCCCTTCTTTTACTGAAAAAAGAAGAGCACCCATTTCGAGTGCTGCGGTACAAGAGTGGGTAAGAAGAGATTTAGCTACAGAAAATTGTTTTTCAATCCATTTATTACACAGTTTGGTGTAGGCGCCGTCACCAGCAGTTTGATTACGCTCAAATGCATCGCAAATGTATTTGAGTGTGTTGCTGTTGTGGCAAGGTTTGTTGAAAGGAATGTTCACGGTGTAACCTTTATTATGTTTCTTGCTCTCGTCAATATACACATAATAGTAGCCTAGCGGTAGATAAAAAAACAGCTAGTTTTACGTCTGGTAACTTCTAAGATTATATAGAACTTAAGGTTACGCGTAAAAAAGGGGGAGAGAAAACTCTCCCCCCTTATAAGCTGTCAGATAAACGTAGGTTCTCTATTCAGCGTCTTCTTTAGCGTCGTCTTCACCAAGTTCGAAACGAGCAAAAGAAGCAATGGATGCGCCTTTAAGAAGGTCGCGAATAGTCATTTTGTCGTCACGGATGTAAGGCTGGTTAACAAGGGTGATTTCCTTGAAGAATTTAGCCATACGACCGTCAACGATTTTGTCTACGATGTTCTCAGGTTTGCCCTCTTCGAGGGTTTTCTGACGCTGAACTTCGCGTTCGCGAGCAACGAGATCTGCAGGTACGCCGGTTTCGTCGATAGCTACAGGGTTGGTTGCAGCAATCTGCATTGCAACGCCTTTAGCCATATCTGCATCGTCAGAACCGAGGATCTCTACGAGAACACCGATTTTGCCGTTGGAGTGAACGTAGGAGCCGATGATACCTTCGCCGGAAAGTTCCATGCGATGTGCACGGCCAGCGGACATGTTTTCACCGAGGGTAGCGATAGCATCGTTAACTTCAGCTTCAACACGTGCAGTGAAATCTTCAGCACCGTTTTCAAGAACGTCTGCAGCAAATTTAGCAGCGATTTCCTGGAACTTTTCGTTACGGGCAACGAAGTCAGTTTCGCATTTAAATTCAGCCATAGCAGCGCGGTTGGCTTCAACTACGCAGCCTACGAGACCTTCAGAGGTAGCGCGACCTGCTTTTTTAGCAGCTTTAGACAGACCTTTCTGGCGGAGCCAGTCGAGTGCTGCAGCTTCATCTGCGTCGTTTTCTACGAGTGCTTTTTTGCAGTCCATCATGCCGGCGCCAGTTTTTTCGCGCAGGCTCTTAACCATAGCAGCAGTAATAGTAGCCATGATCTATTCTCCCTCTGAATGAATTATTCGGATGCGGTAGCTTCAGCAGCTTCTTCAGCTTCAGCAGCTTTAACCATCTCAGCTTCAGCGTCTTTGCCATCTTTAGACATAGCGCCGCCTTCAGCACATGCATCTGCAATGTGAGATACGAAAAGCTTAATAGCGCGGATAGCGTCGTCGTTACCTGGAATGATGTAATCAATTACGTCAGGATCGCAGTTAGAGTCAGTTACTGCAACGATTGGAATACCGAGTTTACGGCATTCTTTAACAGCGATATCTTCACGCTTAGGGTCAACAATAAACGCGAGCTGTGGCAGGCGTTCCATGTTTTTAATACCACCAAGAGTAGCTTCGAGTTTGTCCATTTCGCGACGCAGACGAAGGATTTCTTTCTTCTGGTAGCGGTTAACGGTGCCGTCTTCGAACATGATCTCGAGCTTTTTGAGGCGGTCGATAGACTTACGGATAGTCTGGAAGTTGGTAAGAGTACCACCCATCCAGCGGTTGGTTACGTAGTACTGATCAGCACGGCCAGCTTCAGTTTTCACAGCTTCGTGAGCCTGACGCTTGGTACCGATGAAGATAACTTTGCCGCCATTGGCAACAGTTTCAACTACTTTGTCGTGAGCACGACGGTACAGTTTTACAGTCTGCTGGAGGTCCATGATATGGATGCCGTTACGAGCACCAAAGATAAATGGACGCATTTTCGGGTTCCAACGACGGGTCTGGTGACCGAAGTGAACACCGGTTTCCAGCATTTGTTTCATAGTTACGTAAGCCATTGTAATCTCCTTCAATGGGTTTTTCTTCCACCCCGTGCCAAGTCCCTCCACCTTTAGAATCTTACGAATTCTAAAGGCACCCAGGGAAGATGCAACGGAGTGTGCTTTGTATTAAAAGGCAGGGATACATACTGCGAATAAATGAGTTTGGCAAGCATTCTTGCCATTCAGTCGCATTTTTTATGTATGGTGATCGCTCTACCAATTTTTTAAGTGTATCGTAGAATCTACTGAACAGGAAGCCCTGACGAGGTTTGTCGCTGTGAAAATTTTTTCACTGAATTAATTAAGGTACCTATGCCGTCAATTTCTACCTGTATTTCATCCCCTTCCTGAAGTGGGCCTACTCCATGCGGAGTTCCAGTGAGAATTACGTCACCGGGGAGTAAGGTCATTACGTGAGAAATGTTGGCAACAAGTTCCAGCGGGCTGAAGAGCATGTCGGATGTGTGGCCTTGCTGCACCAGCTGTTCATTCTTATAGAGTTTTACAGAAAGGTCTGACGGATCAGGGAGATAGGTTTCAAGCCATGGGCCGATAGGCAGAAACGTATCGAATCCTTTACATCTTCCGAACATTCCGTCGCTTTTTTGTAAGTCGCGTGCTGTTACATCATTGGCGCAGGTGTACCCGAAAATGTATTCCGGCACCGCGTGCGGGGCCAGAAAACGGGCTTCGCGTCCTATGATGATAGCCAGTTCTGCTTCGTAATCTACCCGTGAGGATTGTGGGGGGAGATAAATTGCCTGGCCTGTGTTAATGATGCAGGACGGTGGCTTGAGGAAAAACATGGGTTCTTCAGGTAATGGCATGCCTAGTTCTGCTGCGTGGTCTTTGTAGTTGAGCCCGACACATACTACTTTTGATGGCGTGACTAATGGCAGCACTTGTGCTTCTTCCAGCGGAAAGCGTTCTGTAATTCCAATTTGCGGAGTGAGGCAGCGTAATAGTCCATCTTCAAGGGCTGCGTAGAATGTTTTGTACTGGTAATTGACTCGAACTATTTTCATGGCACGCTCCTGTAATGATACATGCATCCTATGGTAGATGTATAAATTCAATCTATGGTTTCGACAACACCTTGTCGATAATATCAATGAAGGAAACAACTGGTGTGCAAATATTCGTCACTATAACAAAAAAGTGTTAAATTATCTTGTTTTTATGTAAGATTACACAGTTTATCCAATTATTATTGAATCTATTTTAGAATGTAATTTCAGGTCGATACCAAAGAGTTTATTGTCTGTCTGCCAGGAGTCCGTAATGTCAGAGTCTGCTTTGATTGATATATTTTTACCAGAGTACACTTACAATGCCTGTCACGAGATTCTCGTCAACAGCCCTATTGAAGAGGTGTACGAAGTTGCAAAAAACGTGGACCTTTCAAAGTCCGCGTTGATTATGACGCTATTTAAGCTTCGTGGCTTACCGACTCGGCGGATGAACTTGCAAGGGCTTATCGATGATCTTGGCTTTTCTTGTCTTGCAGAGAATTATCCTATTGAACATCTTATCGGTTTTTTGGCAAATACTCGCGTTGCCCCGATTTCAAATGCCAAAGAATTCTTAACGCATTCTCTTTCTGCAAAGGTTAAGGTTGCGTGGAATTTCAGCTTATCTGAAATTAGTCCTGGATTGACGAAAGTCAGCACCGAGACGCGTGTTCTTTGTCCGTCTACTATTACCAGTCGTTTTTTTAAAGTGTACTGGATTTTTTTCAAGCCGGTTAGTTCCGTGATACGGAAACAAATGCTCAAGATAGTGAAACGCCAGTCGGAATTGATCGGCTGGAATTGTTACCTATAACGAAGCCCTTCATCTCTATTAGAAATGGATCGCAGTGCCATAATTTTATTAAATAAATGAAAATCCGCAAGCGGTGTCCTACTTCTGAGATTACTAGAACATCTTGCGTAATACAGGAGGATGTGTGCCACACATGAGTGAAACAGGAATACTGATGATGGGCGTACTTTTGTTAGCCGGATTTACACTGTATTCGATTTTAGCAGTCTTGCCGTGCTGGATAATTGCAACACGGAGAAATGTTGCTGGAGGCTGGTGGAACTGGCTCATTCCTCTGCGGAATTTCTATGTTGCATACCGCCTTGGTAACGGATCACTGAAAAAAGCTTTTCTTATTATAGCGTTCTTCGCGATAGGCGTTGGCGCAGTCTTTTTTTATGAGTATTCGCAGGTTGTTGTGGTCGTAGGCAGTGTCTCATTTCTCATTTCTTCTGCTCTGGGATGCTATGTTCTGTACTGCTGGCTAAAGCAGATAAGCATTCTTGCCGGAGTACATCCGCAATTTTTACCTGTAGTTATGTTTATTATCCCATTGTTGTTAGCGTTAGTTGGTTCTTCTCTTGTGAGTTTAGAAATTGTTCCGATGAGGTATATTAAATTTGCTGAAAATATCGTCAGCCTGTTTGTGTGGGTCGTATTCATGACTGTCGCCTTGCGTACCCCGCGGGAAGATCTAGAACAGACTGATTTTATTTTCGGTAAGGAATAGGGAGCGTTCTGAATATTTTTGAGTATTGTGCTTTATATGCGTCCCCTCTTTGGGCATACAATAAAAAGTCCCGCTTAGGACAGCCTAAGCGGGACTTTTTATTGTATATTTCTATACCATTGTAATGACCGGAACGACAACAGGGTCGCGTTCCAGTACTTTACGGAAGAACCGTCGGAGCGTGGAGCGAATTCTGTCTTGAAGTAATTCGATATCTTCTGGGCCTATATTTTCGAGAAGTTCAAGAATGATGCATTTTGCATCTTCCAGAACATGGTCGAAATGGGCTTCAAAGATAAAGCCCTTGGAGACGATGGTAGGGCCGTGCAGAATTTCCCAGAGTTGCTCATCCAGTACCATAAAGACAACGACCATTCCTTCTCCGCCTAGAATCTGTCGTTCTTTTAGTATGGTCAGTCCCACATCACCAACACCTTTACCGTCTACAAGAATTTCTTCCAGTTTAAGCGGTGTTTCGCGGTTGAGGGTGCCGTTACATAAGGTAACAGGTTGTCCATCTTCAACTATAAACGTATTTTCTTTTTCAATGCCGCATTGTTGTGCAAGGCGGCAGTGTTTTACAAGATGACGGTATTCACCGTGCACGGGGATAAAGTGTTTAGGTGATACTGTGCTTAACATTTCACTTAGCTCTTCACGATAGGCGTGCCCTGAAGCGTGAATGTTTCGGAAACTTTCGTAAAATACTTCGGCACCCATGCGATACATGTCGTTAATCATGCGGGTAATAGCAAGGGTGTTTCCCGGAATCATGCGGGAAGACATAACAACCGTATCACCTTCTTCAATTGCGAGATGCTTATGTTCTCCACGTGCAATGCGGGAGAGTGCAGAAAGTGGCTCGCCTTGTGATCCAGTAAGGAGCAGCACGGTTTCTTCATCCGGTAATTCGGGCATTTCCCGTGTGTCCATGTACAAAGGAGTGCGAATACGAAGGAAACCTAGCTCGTTAGCGATTTCAATATTTTTGACAAGGCTGCGGCCGGATACGGCAATTTTGCGTCCGTAACGGGCTGAAATGTCGAGGACCTGCTGGATCCTTTGAATGTGGCTGGAAAAGAGGGTGACAATAATGCGTCCTTTTGCGTTGGCAAAGAGGTCTTCAAATGCACTTTTAATATCACGTTCACTTAAAGAGCAGCCTTCTCGTTCAATATTTGTTGAGTCTGAAAGAAGAAGTTCGACACCGTCTTCTGAAAAAGCCTGTATGCCTTCAAGGTCAGTTCGATGGTTGTCGAGTGGCGTCTTATCAAGTTTAAAGTCTCCGGTATGGACTATTTTTCCCGCCGGCGTTTCCACTCCTAAACTATAACCTTCAATGATAGAATGGCATACAGGGAAAAAGTTGAAGGCCATGTCGCCAAGCTCCACACGTTCCCGTGGGGCTACAGGAATAAGTTTGGTGCGGTGAAGCAGGTCTGCCTCGCGTAATTTGCTTTCAACAAGGGCAAGCGTGAAACGGGAAGAATAGATCGGGACACTGAGCCAGCGGATAAGCCATGGCAGAGCGCCGATGTGGTCTTCATGCCCGTGGGTGAGCACGATTCCCTTAATTTTTTCTTTCTGCTTAAGTATATGTTCGAACTGTGGAATGATGACATCAACACCAAGATGGTAATCGTGCGGAAACATAAGGCCGCAATCTACGATAACAGTGGTTGTTTCGGTAGACCACATGGTGCAGTTCATGCCGATTTCGCCCATGCCGCCTAAAGGCGTAAGCGTTACGCTTGATTTTTGTGGCATGCACGCATCTCCATGTATTTTTGGTTCATGTGCTCGCGGAGCATGTCACTAAATTCGTTTCGTTGCTTAACTGTGTATTCTTCAGTGCTGATTGGCTCTAGGGCAGTGATATAAACATTTTTGCGGGTGCCAAGGGAAATTCGGCCTTTAGGCAGAATGTCTCCTGTACCTTCAATTAGGACAGGTACAATGGGGACACCGGCTTTCAGCGCAAGCATAATGGCACCGGTTTTAAATTCCCCGAGCTCTTCGAGCTGCTCCTGACGAGTGCCTTCAGGAAAAATAATAACAGAACGTCCATTGCGGATTGTGGCGGCCGCAGTTTCAAGAGACTCCATTGCGGCACGTCTGTTGCTTCGATCAACGGAAATATTACCAAATAATCTGAAGCAGCGCCCGAGCAATGGAAGGCTTTGCAGACTTTTTTTTGCCATGAACGCAGGTAGCGCCTTTTCAAGAGCAACCGAGGAAAGCGGTATATCAAATTGGCTCTGATGGTTGGCAACAAAGATTACCGGTGTATCTGTTGGAATATTGTCAGTGTCTGCAATAAGCCTGATCTGGGAGCAAAAGCGTGCAGATTTGCACCAGAATAGCCCAAAGTAACGAACCATTTTCCCTGTGCTGTCCAGTGCTGCAGCTATAGGCATAAAAATGCAGACATAAAGCGTTGTAAGTAAAAAAGAAAAATAAAACCAAATTGTGCGTATCATACATTATCCAAATAAAAAGTGAGCTGGTAGACTAACTAAAATCAGCACCAGGCTCAAGAACAGAAAGCGGGGCGCGATTTAATGATGCGGTGCTTGTAGCATGGAGGCGAGGAAAGCCGTTAGCATTTTATTGTGCCAGAAAATTTTCAGTAGTGATAGGTGGTTGAGGTTCCGAAGGGATAGTTGCTGCTCGCAAAATAAAAAAGGCCAACTTTTATTAAAGGCTATGAATAAAGGTTGGCCAAGGTTCTTATAAGGTTTTTATGCTGTTGGGTCGTATTCATCGTCAGGTGATGTAATAACAACATCAGAATATTGGGTAATATAATGTCCCGGTTTTTTTTTCGATGAATACATCGCCTTGTCGGCCATTTTAATAAGCGTATCTGCGTCTAGCCCCGTTTCGGGAGAGAATTCCGCAAGGCCGATACTCATGGTGACGATATTCATTGAATTGATTTTAGAAAAATCTTCTATCAGTCGTTCGCAGATTGTTCTGCACTCTCCACTCTGGGTGTCAGGAAAGAGTATGCAGAACTCATCTCCACCATATCGTGCTGCGATGTCCTCTTTGCGCAAGACCTGCTTCATGGCGGTGGCAACGTTTATGAGTATTTCATCACCGTATTTGTGTCCGTGTGTGTCATTGGCCTTTTTAAAGTTGTCTAGGTCGAAATAACAAATGGAAAATGTATCACCTCTTCTGTGGGATCTAGAAATTTCAAGTTCGAGATGGTCAAAAAATGTACGTTGATTGTAGAGTCCTGTAAGGCCATCTTTACTTGCCTGCTCTGCTAATTGCTTTGTACGTATTGCAACAGTTTTTTCAAGTTCATGGGCATATTCTTCAAGTTCTTCCTTACTTCGGTTAAGTTCGTTGACGAGCCCTAGAATGAACGTGTCTGATACCAGTGCTAAATCAAAAAGTATTATGTTTTCTAGTGCATCGGTTCGGTCTAGGCAAGATTCACATGAAGAAGTGTTACCCAAAGTCAATAGTCTAGTCCGAATGAGTTTGTTAAATATTTTATAGGCAGCAAAATATAACTTTGGAGAAACTCCAATCCGCTTATGGACCATGCCAATCCGCAGACGCGATTGAATATAGTCCATGTCATACGTTCCACCCAAGAGTGTGCGGATATAGAACTTAACATGATTTCCAAGGCGATGCAGACTTTCTGCATCACCGATTATTTCTGGAACTCCATCAACATTGAGTAATTCTTTATAGAAATCGTTTACAATATCGTCTAACTCAGCGAATATAATAGGTTTTGCTTCAAGCAAGGTTTGAATGCTTTTTTCAGAAATATTGAAAGCTTTTTTTCGCTTGCTTAGTTCACGGGTTGTGATTCTTAGTTGCTCATTTAATGTCAAATCTGTCGGTTTCATATCCCCTCCACTATGCTGATGCAGTTCTCACCTATACAATCGCTGCGGGTGTGATGCGTATTTTTATGCTTTTCCTCATAAATAATATGGGGTCGAAACCGTACCATACATGATAAGCTTTTGAATATTAATGGACTCGCTAAGTGAGAGATATGAGGTATGACTTCAATAGCGTAGCTGAGAAGAGCTGCTGATATGGTTGCAATAGAAAAGCCCCTCTGCCAACAGACAGGGGGCTTTTCTATAATACCCGCAGAAAGTGGGTTTTCTTTTTTGTTACCGACTAGCGATGCTAGCTTGCTTTTTTTTCAGCAACTACTTTATCGATTACCGGAGGTGGTGCCTCTTCATAATGGTCAAATTCCATGGTGAAGACACCCTGACCGCCTGTGATGGAACGAAGGTCTGGAGCATAGCGGAGTACTTCGCCCATCGGGACATGTGCTTTAATTTCGGTGATACCTGTTTGGGAGTCTGATCCGAGAACTTTACCCCGGCGTGATGACAGGTCGCCGATAACATCGCCCATGAACTCATCAGGGATATGTACGGTCATTAATACAATTGGTTCAAGCAACGTTGGTTTTACCTGATCCATTGCGCCCTTGAGGGCAAGGGATCCGGCAATTTTAAATGCCATTTCGGACGAGTCAACAGAGTGGTATGAACCGTCGTAGAGTTTTACTTTGAAATCTACCAGAGGGAATCCTGCAAGACATCCGCGTTGCGCAGCTTCCTGAATGCCTTTGTCAACAGCAGGAATATATTGGCGAGGAATCACACCGCCAACAATAGCGTTTTCAAATTCATAGCCAAAGCCTTGTGGCATCCCTTCAATTTCAATCCAGCAGTCACCGAATTGACCGCGCCCACCAGATTGCTTTTTGTGTCTGCCTTGAACCTGTGCTTTACCCTTAATAGTTTCACGGTACGGAATTTTAGGTGTCTTTAGAACCATGTCGCATTTGTACCGACGCATGGCGCGTTCAACACTTGTTTCAATGTGCAGCTGTCCCATGCCGGAGAGTAGAATGTCACTTGATTCTGTATCGCGGGAAAGGGTGAGTGTAATATCCTCGTCAAGTAGTCTTTGGACAGCAGCGTAAATCTTATCTTCGTCGCCTTTTTCTTTAGGAGCGATCGCGTATGAAATCAGGTTAGGAGGAAGTTTCGGCATCAGAACTTCAAAAGAGGCTTTAGGATCTGCCAGCGTATCGCCAGTTTTTGTAACTTTGAGCTTAGGTACCGCGATAATAGAACCCGGTCCGATATCACCTTTAGCTGGTGAAGATTCTTTGCCATTCATAAAGAGTGGAGCACCGATACGTTCTGTTTCATCATGGTTTACGTTTTTCACGGTCGCGTCGCCAGAGAAAGAACCGGAAAGAACACGCATGATGGAGAGTTGACCGGAAAATGGGTCAGTTAATGTTTTAACAGTAAGCAGGGCTAGCTGTTCATCCGGAGAAGACAGGCGTTCATTGCCCTCTTTGTCCATCCATGCAGGGTGCTGCAGAGGGGAAGGCAAAAGGTCCTGCACAGCGTTGAGCAGTTCAGTTCCGCCACGGTTATCAAGGGCGGAACCCAGCATGACCGGAATGAGTTCGCGTGAGAGTACGCCGTCTCGTAACCCTGAAGTGATTTCGTCTTGAGAGAGTTCCCCTGTCTCAAGGTAGTTTTCCATCAACTCTTCATTACTTTCCGCAATATTTTCGATGGTTGTTTCACGCAGCATGGTAACTTCATCAGCGAGGTCCTCTGGTACCTCGCCTTCTGCGGTTGTTCCATCTTCGTTGAAGAAGAACGCTTTGTTGTTGAGAACGTCAACGTATCCTTTAAAATCATCACCCTGACCGATTGGCACTTGCAGTAAGACTGGGCGGATTCCAAGAATTGAGGAAAGTCCGTTGAAGGCCGAATCAAAATTTGCCCGGTCTCGATCCATCTTGTTGATGAAGATGATGGAAGGAAGATTTGCCTCTTGGACAAAATTCCAAAGACGACTGGTGAGGGGGCGGACTCCGTCAACCGCGTCAATAACAAAAACGGCGCCATCAACCCCGAACAACAGGTAGTTAATGTCGCCTACAAAGTTATTGTCGCCGGGAATGTCCATAAGGAAGTGGCGATTTTTGTTCCAATCAATGGTGGCAAAGCCGGGCTGAATAGACCCCCTCCGCTTTACTTCCTCTGGTTCATAGTCGAGTGAAGTGGTGCCTTCTTCAATTTTCCCAAGGCGATTGATAACCCCGGACTGAAACATAAGCATTTCAGCCAGCGAGGTTTTTCCACTTCCTCCTGTGCCCACAAGGGCATAAGTTCTCTGAGAATCAAGTGTCTTGGCCATATACCTTCTCCCTTATGTGGTTTTAGGGGATTATGCCTGCTAACATGCAAACTGCGGTGTTCCATAACTTGTCTAGAGGGGGTGCCGATGTGATGCTTTAGGGGGCACCCCTATGCTTCCACCTTGTATAACGCAGCGGTACTTGTCAACCTCTCAGGTGAAAATTTTAAATTCTCAAATGGATACATACCTTTTTGTTGAATTTTATTGTAACTTATAGAAATATAATCAGTCCTTAATTTTTTGTCTCTGACAATACTGCTGATTCGGGAGTACATATGTACATTAATATACTTGTTGGAATTGTCTTTGTCGTACTTGTTGTGTGGATAGTGAGAGACTTTTTGAATCGCTTAAAATCACCTGCGAAAATTATGGAAGATGAGCTGAAACAGCGACGGAAAAAGCAGGAACAGATAGCGGCTAATATAGAGCGTCTTCGTGAGACCGGCATGAAAAAGTTGATTCCTGTGAAACAGGCTCTTCAAGAAATGAATGCTGCATTGCCAGAAGAAAAGCAGTTTACTATAGAAAATAACCGCGACAGTGTGGCGATTATTTTTGAAAAATCATATGTAGAAATTACTCATCGGCTGACGCAGTTCTCAATTAGAGGTAACGAGCAGGATTTTTCAGATGATGTGGCTATGCACCAAAGCTTTGTCATAGAGTGCAAAGACGAGGATGGTAATGTTATTACAACCCATCAGGCTGCAACTGAAGAAGAGACTATACGTCTTATTGCCCGGGAAATCGTCAATGTTGTAGAACCTTGAGTAGGTAACAACAATTTGCTTAGTAGCAGTTGGTTGTTGTGAGATATGAATGGCAGGCTGTAATTGTTCATTGCGTCTGATTTTTTTATTTAGTCTGACGTACTCTTACATTTTCAAATGGGGGCGAAATGTCGATAGAATGTACCCTGTATGCACTTTCTACCTGTATTCATTGCAGAAGAATGAAAGTTTTTTTAGAAGATCATGATGTAGCGTTCGATAATATTTTCGTGGATAAGCTGAGAGGCGATGAGCGAAAAGAAATTCTCGATAAAATTAGAAACTACAACCCGAAACTCTCTTTCCCGACGCTTGTTGTTAAAGGAGGAGAATGTATTATTGTGGGCTTCCATAAAGATAAGGTTGAGGAGGCATTGAACTTATGAGTGAAAAAATGACAGCTGAAAAGCTCTATGAAATGCTTAAAAAAATTCAAGAGCCGCGTGGGTTTTATTTTAACAAAGATATGTCCATCACCATACCGCTTCTTGAAAGCTTGTTAATTAACAAAGACGAGTACGGTTACATGGCGTGTCCTTGCCGTTTGCCTAATGGTGATTTTGATAAAGATAGAGATATTGTCTGTCCGTGTGAGTATCGCGATCCGGATTTAGAAGAGTTTGGTACCTGTTATTGCGGTCTCTACGTGACAGAAGAATACAATCAGGAAGAGCATGGCGAAGTGGCTATCCCTGAACGCCGCCCGCCAGAAAAAATTTTAGTATAACTTTTCTGATTTTTTGAGTTTTTATTGCTTTCGTTGAAGAAGGAAGCTACCCCGCACCTGTAAGGGGAACCTTCTTTTGACCGCGGTGTGTAGAAAAACTTGTCAGTAGAGAAAATAACTGGTTATGCCCAGATAGTCTTCCATAAGAAAAGGCTGTTCTTTATGTAAGAACAGCCTTTTCTTATTTTTAGAACGGTAGCAAGGTCAAGCCGCATGAGAGCATAAGGAACGGGCTGACACAGGTAAAATTTTTGAGAAAGTCCAGAAAGCCTGCTTTAAAAGCAGTAGCTGCTCTCGAAGTATATGAGAGGGGAGCTACCAGTCATACAACAATGTTTTCTGGCCGCGGGGGCAAAAACGTTATTCCAACCCAAGCAGTTCTGCGCCGTTGCTGAGAAACATTTCTAACTTCGGCAGTGAAAGTTTGAGGCGTTTTTTTAGTTTGGTGACTTCCTTATCCGGACTATAGAGCGGATAATCTGACCCGAAGAGGATTTTCTCGTGCGGGTGTTTTTTCATGATCGCGCTTAGAGTCATATCATCGATGAAATCAAGCGTGCTTGAGGTGTCGATGTAGATATTTTTTCCTATGAGCACTTCCAGAGCGTGTTGCCAGTGATGGTATCCACCAAAGTGCGCTGCTACAAAACGTGCATTAGGGAAATTTTCAAGTAGTGCCGCAAGCTTGTATGGGCAGGACGGGTTATCTTTGGGCTCCAGCTTGTCACCTATATGGAAAAGTATGACAAAGTCTTTCTGAGCTGCCTCTATTATCGGCAGCAGACGTTTTTCATCCAGCCTGAATCCTTGAAAATCAGGATGCAGTTTAAGCCCTTTGATTCCGCGTGCTTTTAGGCGTGTGAGTTGATTTTCCCAATCATCGAAGTCGGGATGAATGGTGCCGAAAGGAATTGCATCGGGGTGTGCAGCCTTAAGGGACAACGCAAAGTTATTCGCTGGAATAACCTGCGCGGCTGAGGTTGCTGCACAGAGTACCACCATCTTATCCAGACCGGCTTTTTTAACTCGGCGGATAAGGTCGTCCATGATGCCAGTACATTGGCAAGTTATCCCGTAATGGGAGTTCAAATGCTCAACAGCCTTGGCGGCAATTTTTGGATGAAATGCGTGAGTGTGGAAATCGAGATACATAATAGTGCAGCGTTCTTTTAATATTAGAAGTTATTTTCCTACGAAGAGTTCTTTCAGCCAGTCCGGAACTTTTACAGGGCGCCCTTTATCGTTGGTACAGGCGTGTTCTGTATGGCCGGTGGCAAGAATGGTGTCTTTTGCTTCGTTGTAAATTTCGTACTCAAAGGTCATGGAAGCCCGGCCCCATTTGCTGATACCGACACGAACGTACAGCAAATCATCAAAGCGGGCAGGGCGTTTGTAACGACACTGTGCTTCTCGGACGGGGAGCATGATGCCCCGTTCTTCTACAGTGTTATAGCTCATACCCTGTTCGCGAATGTATTCGCTACGGCTCCGCTCGAATAAATGGAGATATTCGGCATAGTACATGACAGACATAGCATCTGTTTCACCATAGGAAACACGATGCGCCATCCATATTTCGGGAGTTGGAAATTCTGCCATAGTCATTCCCTTTATATAGTTAGTCGATCTTATATGTGGTGCTGTAAATACGGCACGTCAACGTGTTGCCGTTTCCGCCATTCAGTACGGGCTCTGCATAGTTCTCTGCCCGTTTCGTCAAAGGATACGGTGTGCAGGTAATCACCGTCATCTGTACCGCCTGATTTGCTTGTGAGTTTTTGAAAGGCTCCGCACTCCATACGATAGCTGATGTCGATGAGTACCGGCTCGTACTCCATAATGAATTCTTCCGGCATGGATTCTTGAATCCAACCGAGGTACCGAACGTTATTAACATGCCCGTTAGTGTCAATGTCCGCTTTTCTGCTTATGAGCGGGCATTCGTGCTGTGGATTGCGCAGGCGCGGCACGGCACGAGTTGGGAATTCTTTACATGGCGGGTTGCTATGCGGGTAGTTTTCGGTGACGAACTCCGGCACCGGAACGAGTTTACGCTTTTTGATATCGATGACAAGCCAAGCCGTTGTTCCTTCCGCGATAAGGTGGTTCTCCGCATCAAAGGCTTCAAAACAACGTAACGCAAGATTAGGTGTGTGGGCAGAAGGCCATGTGTGAATGGAGATGGTTTCTCCGATATTCGGGTAGCGATCAACAGTAAAGGTTAGTCTGCTGAGTACCCATGCAATACCATGCTGCAATAGATATTCACCCGGAAAGCCGTGTAAGCGTGCGTTGTTAGCGGCTGCCTCTTCAAAAAATGCGGCAAAGGTCGCAGGACAAGCTTTTCCAAACCTGTCTGTATGATAGGTCTTAATGGTGAAAGACTCTATACCCTTCAATGTCATGTATGATTCCCCTTTTGAATAAGCATGTTAGCTATCACTGACATGTGTGGAGGGCAAGGGGGGAGAGTGGTTTTTAGTGCGGCAGTTACAGCATTGTGTGAAAACGTAGCTGTAACTGCCGGATAAATAATTAGATGTTTGTCAGATTTGCATACGGATTGAGCGAAAATTGTGTTGGCGCATAGATGGCATGTTCGGCGTGTGTAGCTAATGCCCAGCGCTGTGTACCGTATTCGAAATGCCACCATTCGCAGTGGAAGTTTACAAAGCCTGCCTGCGTCATAACAAAGTAGAGCAGGCGTCTGTTATAGAGTGCTTCCTCTTCTTGTTTAGTGAACTTGTATCCTTGTTCCTGTTTTTTTTCAAAATACTGCGTGTTTGAAATTTCTCCGGGATAATCGAAGGGGGCACCGAAGAATAACATTTTTCCAGCGCGGTCTGCGATGGCAAGGTCAATTGCCCCGCCTGTTGAATGCGGTGCAGGGGTACTTGTGTCTTTCATTGGTTTAGCAACATACTGCTGCGCCATAATAAAGATTTCATCTGTAGATCTGTCGGGATACATGGAGGCGAGTGCTTTTTTGCATTCTGAAAAAAGAAATGACTGTACGTCTGTTGATCTCCAGCCGTCTAATATTACGAGGCGCAGATGAGACGGGAGCAGGGATGAAGCGTGCAGCAGCCGATCGACAATTCCTTCACGTGCGTAGCATTCCGGCAGTGCTCCGGTTATCTGGCGTTCAAAATAAATTGAACGACTGAGCATGTGTTCCGGTGCTAATGACAGAGATACAACTTCTTCATGTGATTCTACAGAAGGGATGGCGTAAACAGATTCCCATGATGGTTCAGACAGTCCATGAATGGGAGGTACAATTTTATCAGGCATGACAAATCCTGTAATATGTATAGGTCAACGTTAATATCCCAGTCGGCGCGGTAGCCAGAGGGATAGTTCCGGCACAAAAATAAGCAGTAACTGGCAAATAAGCGCAACAACGACAAAAGGCCAGATATGTTTGAACATTTTTTCCAAAGGAACATTGCCGACGGAAGACACGATATAGACGCATGCGCCCATGGGGGGAGTGATGAGCGCAATGGTGATGTTAAGCGTCATAACAATACCGAAATGGAGTGGATCTATACCCGCCTGAGCTGCTAGTGGGCTGAATACCGGAGTCAGCAGTACCAACGCGGCAATTTCCTCCATAAACATCCCGATGGCGAAGATTACAATGCTGATAAGGAGGAGCACTGTAGATGGCGTGGATGCATACTGCATTACAAGCGGTGCGAGTTGTTGCGGCATTCGTTCTGAAGATAGAATCCAGCCCACGATGGTAGCAGCACCAATAACGATAAAGATGACACTGCTGAGCCGAACTGTGCTGGAAATGGATTGTACAATCCCTTTAAAGGAGAGCTGCCTTGTCCATAGTAGCCCCATAAGTAGCACATACCCACTGGCAACTGCGCCTGATTCTGTAGGCGTCATAAAACCAAAAAGGATGCCGCCTACAATGATTCCGGGGGCAAATAGTGCTGCAGCCGCACCACCTGCGGATACGAATAGTTCTTTAAAGGAAAATTTAGCGTTGACTACCGGAAGACCGAGACGGGAGGCACTGATGCGGTGCATGATGATAAAGGCAAGCCCGAGCAGCAGGCCGGGAACAACTCCGGCGATGAACAGAGCACCTACGTTAGTTTTTGTCATAGCACCGAAGAGGATCATAAAAATACTCGGCGGGATGATCGGCCCAATAAGAGAACTGCCGGCTGTCAGTCCGGCGGCGTATGAATCAGGGTATCCACCTTTTTTCATGGCAGGAATCATGATGGAGCCTACAGCAGAGGCGTCAGCTGCGGCGGAGCCGTTTACTCCGGCAAAGATGATACTTGCCACTACGGTAACGTAACCAAGGCCGCCTTTTAAGTGTCCCACTAACGCTTCAGAAAAGCGAAGCAGACGTGCAGTAAGGCCGGAGTGGCTCATAAGCTCTCCCACCAGAATAAAATAGGGGATCGCTAAGAGCGAAAAGGGCTCCATTCCGCCGTAGAATTGCTGGATCATAATACGCAGTTGGCCAAGCTTACCGATATAGACGATACCGGAAAATGCGGTGGAAAGCATGGCAGCAAAGAGCGGAAGGCCGGCAGCTAGAGTTACGAAGAAAATACATAGAAGAACGAGAGCCATGGTTATGTATCCTCTGACGGTTGATCATTGGGAGTCGGTCTGAAAGGGGCAGTAACGGACGAAGACATATTTTGTGAAGATTGCGTTGAATTGGACGTAGTAGATAAAGGTTCTGCTACGTTCGTGGATACAGACAGTTTATCATCTTCAGCAGGAATGAACTGTTGAAGCAGATATTCAAGAAGCATCAAAGACATACCGACAGGGACAGCCAACAGCGGAAGCGCTTTTTTAATGCCGAGCGTCATGATGGTAAACAGACGCAGTTTATACGCGTAGTTAAATCCGAGCCAGATCATAAGCAGGAGTATGCAGAAAAAGCACAACGTACGCAGTAAGGTGACAATACGTTTGGAAGACGGGGGAAGCCTGTTTACAAGAATTGTAATTGCCATGTGCTCGCCATGCTTTAACGCAGGAGCAGCGGCAAGCATAACCATCCAGACCAGAGTTATCTTTGCGAGGTCTGTTGTCCATATAGGCGGACGGTAGAATCGGGAAAATACTCCTAAAATTACTGTTGCCAAATTTATAAGCAGAAGCGCCCCTGCCCCGAACAGGCAGAGGCGTTCCAGTTTATTCGAAATAGTTTGGCATATCGTTGCCATAGAGGTCATTACTTCACCTTGTCATTAGCTCTTTGTGCGTCTGCAATAGATTGGTCAATCCATTCGCGATTAATCTGTTTGCTTAACCATGCGATGTAAGAGGGGGTGCTAAGGTCTTTGAAGGCTTTCATCTCTTCAGGGGTTGGTCTGTAAACTTGCATTCCTTTTTCTTGCAGGAAGTTAATTCTGCTTTCTACCTGCGATTCAACAAATTCACGGGTCAGTTGGTTTGCTTTTTTAGCAGCAGCTAGAACGGCGGAACGCTCTTTTTCGCTAAGTTTTTCCATCATGGCGTTGTTCGCCAGAAGGAACTGGTCGGAGTACTGTACGTTGGCAAGTGTGAGGTGGGTCTGTACTTCAAAAAGACTACCGATAATGATGTATGTAGGCGGGTTCATTTGCCCGTCTGCGACACCTGTTTTTAGCGCGAGGTAGACTTCTGTCCAAGGGATAGGAGTACCAGTAGCGCCAAAGGCCTCGTACATTGCGACCTGGCTGGCATCCATTGCCCGAAATTTAAGCCCGTTAAAGTCTTTGGGTGATCTGATGGGTTTTGTGCAAGTAAATGCGATAAAACCTCCTTCTTCAATTACTTCAAGTAACTGAATCCCAGTGCGTTCTCTGAATTC
Source organism: Halodesulfovibrio aestuarii DSM 17919 = ATCC 29578 (assembly GCF_000384815.1). Classification (NCBI taxonomy): domain Bacteria; kingdom Pseudomonadati; phylum Thermodesulfobacteriota; class Desulfovibrionia; order Desulfovibrionales; family Desulfovibrionaceae; genus Halodesulfovibrio; species Halodesulfovibrio aestuarii. Next base: position 55,317 of record NZ_ARQF01000020.1, on the reverse strand, counting down.
TTTGCGTAGCTTTGCCATGACAGGGCTGGAATCAAAAAATATGTGCGCAGCTTTGTAGTTGTCAAAAAGGAATGGTACATTTGTCGCAAAAATTTCTGGGAATACTGTTTCCATGCCGCCGAATGATGCAACATTTATCATTGGATCAGTCATTACCTGTTCCATACGCTGTTGCTCATTACCGAGTTGGCTGTTCGGGTATAGCTCAATAGTAACAGTACCGTTGGTATCCTTTTCAACAATTTCTTTGAAATGAGTTGCGAATACGTGAACAGCATTATCCTCTGCCGTTGGTGGGCCGTTGTAACTCATTTTTATGCTTGTTTCTGCTAATGCAGCAGCAGGAATCGTCAGTATAAGAAAACCAAGCAGTATTGCGTGAAGGACTGATTTCCATGAAAGTCCATGCAACTTCATTTATTCCTCCAAAATTGATCGTATCGTATGTCTTGAAAATTACCTCACAACAAATGTTTCTTCATAGTGTATTGTCTATGAAAGTCTTCATATGTCAATGTGTTATTAAATAACGCTATTTGTCTCTCAACACGTCAAGAACATCGACATTGGAGGCAACCCAGGCTGGATAGGCACCGGCGACAACGCCAAGCAGACATGAACCTATGCTTGCTCCGGCTATAAGGGCGGGTTTATACACGTAGGGGTACCCTGCCGCGTAATAGACAATGGTGATGATAATAAGAGCGACAAGAGCGCCTAGTGTCCCTCCGATACCGGAGAGCAGGCTGGATTCTAATAAGAATTGGGACATAATAGCGCTGCGGCGCGCTCCGATTGCACGCCGGACACCGATTTCCAGCTTACGTGTCTGTACGAGCAGAATCATGATAGATAATACGCCCATTGCTCCGACTGAAAAAGAAATAGATGAACTCATGAGCCCGAGAAGCCACACAAGCTGTAATGCCTGTGTCTTAAGTTCGGATACATCCTTCGGGGAAAGTACCAAAAAATCTTCATCCGTTTTTCGTGTGATGTTGTGCTGTCGCCGCATAATAGCAATGGCAGATTGTTTTGCAGCTTCTTCATCTTTGTCTGTGTACAGCGTCATAAATACACCGGACACCCAATCCTGATTCGACATTCTGCGCATGTACGTCGTGATGGGGACAAAGACCTGTTCGTCTTGATCTGTTCCTGCAAGATCACTCCCGCGTTTAGGCATAACACCAATAACACGCAGATTGGTAAAATCGTATTGAACAATTTTACCGATGGCTTGTGTATGGTGTGTAAAAAGTTTGCTGGCAACAGTGAAGCCGAGAATACAGACCTTAGCCCGTTGTCTGACATCCTGTTTGGTGAAGAAATGCCCAATCGCTACAGGGGCGGCACGCACAGCGGGGAAATCTGCATTTGCTGCGATAAGTTGTGAGTTTATAGTGTTGCGGCGGTAGCTGATTGTGGAGTTTTTTGTAACAAATGGCGTTCCCTGTTTAACAAAGGGGTTATTGGCCAGCAGGGCTTCTGCATCTTCAAGCTTGAACGTCGTTGTCTGTCCACCATATCTCAAGGATCCGCTGCGTCTGAATGTCGGCTTTCCCGCGAGAACTACGAGCAGGTTCGGGCCTAGTTTTTCTGTTTCAATCCGTGCCTGTTCTTTGAGCGCTTCAGATACGTGTATAACCCCTGTCAGCGCCAGTGTACCCAGAAAAACCCCCAGCATAGCAAGGATTGAGCGTAGTTTGTGCGCAGCAAGCGATCGCAGGGCTATACGTAGATAGTTTAACATTAGCCGTCTCCCCGCAATGCGCGAATGGGGTCAAAACCTGCTGCCTGCCGCGCGGGACCGAGACCGAAAATAAGCCCCACTGTCATGGCCGCTCCCAATGCGGAAAGGAAAATCTTAAGTGAGAGCCGTATCTCTATCAGGTTGAAAATAAAGAGTACTCGCGCGAGAGCAAGCCCCATAATAATCCCGAGTAATCCTCCTAGAATAGTTAGAAGTACCGCTTCCAGCAAGAATTGGCGCACTATGGCACCTTGGGTTGCGCCGATAGCGCGCTTTATCCCTATTTCCAGTGTGCGTTCTGAAACGGAAAGATAGAATAAATTAGCCAACACAAAGCCGCCTACAATCATGGCAGTGATTGCTGTAACGCCAAGGAAAACAGTTAGTCCGCCTTTGAGGGCAGAAAGAAATTGCTGCACTTCTTCAGCGGAAATAATGGTAAAGTCGTTTGGCTCACTGGGGGAGATCTTATGCAAGTGTCGCAGGAAGCTGGTTAAATTGTTGATGTTTGCCTGCATGTTCTGCATATCAATGTATTTGATGCGCAGCCCCCTGAAGTATTGCCTGTTAGCTCCAAAGCGTTGTGCCAACGTGGTGAGAGGTATGATGATGCGGTCATCAATGCTTATCCCGTTTCCACCTGTGAATCCCCTGTGGGAGAGTTCCCCGATAACAGTAAACGGAATGGAATCGACAAAGATGGTCTTACTGATGGGGCTTTCATTTTTAGAAAAAAGTGCGCTGGTGACGGTTTCGCCTATTAGGCAGACCCTTAATCCCCGGTTGACGTCTTCCTGTGTAAGATCTCTTCCGGAAATGAGCGGCCAGTTCCATGCTTCACTGTATTGGGCAGATGTGCCGATGACGAGTGCTACGTCCCAGCTTTTGTTTTTGTAACGAATTTTTTTTTCTCTCACAGTTCCTAAGGGGACTACAAGATATGTTCCCGGCAGGGAGCGCTTTATTTGATTCAGGTCGTTCCATGAGAGAGTCAGTGTGCGTTGTCCTACTGGACGGTTAAAAATATCCCCGCCAAGCACAAGTATGGCATCCGGCCCGAAAGATTGTGTCAGTTCGTCAGCTTTTTGGTTCGCACCGTCATGTGCAGCAATAATGACTGTAAGAGAGGCAATGCCGAGAGAAACTGAGATGATTACAAAGATCGAGCGAATTTTATACGCCCACAGTGCATGCAGCGCGAGTAATCCTGTTCTGCTCAGGATAGCTATAGTTGATCTGAGTTCGTCGAGTTTCATTCATGTCATTGTACCTGAGATGGATACTTGGACAAGAGAGATGGCGTATAGATTCAAAGCGGGGGGCATAGAATCTATAAACAATGCAAGGCGTAGTACGGAGATTGCTATTCAAAGAGGTCCGGCTTCACGCACACATCGTGAAGCCGGACCTTGGGGGATCAAAAGAACGTATGATGTTTCAGGGAGGGAAGCATCAATATTGGGTATCCGTGTGAAAGCAAGTTCGGGATGCTTTCAACTCAGCAGACACATAAAGGCAGGAGATGTATCTGCTGAGTGGTTGTATGGATTGGGACTGACTCTACACGGATATCAGATCGTTCTTTTGAAAAAAATAAGCATTTTTTTTGAATATGGAGCCGCGCAGGTAGCAGGAACAACACATGCTCTGTGCAGGTTCTTAAACTGCTGCGTTTTCCTGCTACCATAACGGGTCTCTATTTGTTCTATTTTTTTAGCAATTTTGCCAGCATAACTGGATATGGTCTTTCGCGAGGCTGCGGGAAACAAGACTTACGCCGACAGCAATTGCAATGGATATCGGTAGCGCGATGACATTCGGGTCAACCCATTGGAGGAGAAACATTGTGCTGCCCGGTGCTGCATCTGTAACAAGCGTTACTTTTCCAAACAGTGTTTCGCACAGGCCTATAGCCGCAGCTTCTTTTTTGTGGATGAACAGCATCCACAACATAGAAACGGTAAATCCTCCCACAATGGAGAGCTTGGCTCCGGATTTTGTCATACCTTTCCAGTAAAGTCCGAAGACGTATGCCGGTAAGAAGGTCGCTCCGCTTAATCCAAAGAAGAACGCTGTTGCGCGTGCAACAATGGAAGGAGGAAGCAGCCATGCCCACACAAGAGTAGCAATAATAGTAGCAACAATGCCGAGTTGGCTGATGGATGAAGCGCTCAGATTGTTTTTACTTCGCATAATGTTTCTTGAAACATCATGCGCAAGAGAGGTTCCACCAATGTGGAACTGGCTGGAGAGTGTGGACATGGCTGCGGCAAACATAGCCAGCAGAAACATGGCAGAGAACCAAGGCGGCATTACTTTTTCAATAAAAACGGGAATGATTTTATCGAGGTTGCCGCCAGCCATCTGAATGCTGATTTTGCCAAACTGGTTAAAGAAAATTGCGTTAGAGAGTGCTCCCACAACGTAGACTACGCCAATAGTGAGCAGAAGAAATATGGAGCCGTACAGCACTGCACGGTTCAGTTCTTTATCACTGGAAACAGTCATGAATCGAACTGTAAGCTGCGGTTGTGCCAAAACACCGATGCCGACGCCGTATACGATGGTGGTGTATATAACGAGCCATAGTGGGGAGCCTGTCTTTGTGCCCTGTGTCCAGCCTAAGATTCCGCCTTTTTGTAGCGGGGCAGGCACAAGATCCGCCATGGATGTGAGTGTCTCATGCGCAGGTATAACACCACCAAGCAGGTAGTAGGTGTAGCCCAGCAAAAAGACCATCATAGCAACCATGATGGTTCCCTGAAATGCGTCTGTGTACATAACGGCTTTCATGCCGCCCGTGATAACGTAAAGAGACAAGATAGCCGTGATGCCAACAAGCATCCATTCGTATGGCAAGCCAAGAGAAACTTCTGTCATTCGGCATATACCGGTGAGAACCGCAGCAGCGTACACGGGAATGAAGAAGAAGATAATACCGCCCGAGAAGCTTTGGATAAATTTTGAGTTGTAGCGTTTACCGAGAAGCTCTGGAAACGTGTGGCAGTTTAGTACCAAGCCCATGCGACGGGTGCGTTTGCCTAAAAACACCATCGCTATGAAAATGCCCATAAAAATATTTAAGAACGCCAGCCAGAGAAGCGACATGCCGAACATAGCCGCAACGCCACCGAATCCGATAATAGCAGAGGTAGAGATAAAGGTTGCACCATACGACATAGCCATGACGAAAGGGTTAACAGAACGTCCGGCGAGCATGTAGTCGCCGGCATTTTTCGTTTCCTTCCATCCTTTCCAGCCTAGGTAGAAGACGATTCCAAAGTAGAGCAGTGAGGTAATCAGTTTGGTGGCCATGTCGAGTTCTCCCGTTACTTATCAGTGCTTTCCTGCACCAGCGATTCAACATTTACAGTGTCCGGCGTACCCGCGTTGTTCCAGTTCGCAATGCCGTACGCGACACAGCCAATGGTTGATATGATGCAGAGCCAGTAAGGCAGAGCAGTTTCAAAGCTTCCGAGTCCTAACAGCATGTAGTTCTCCTTTTACATAAAAAAAGCCGCAGGCTGTCACCTGCGGCTTGTCGGTATAATTCCCTTAATCTGTGTGCGCTGTTACGCGCACTCAACCGATCCGCAGGTCTTGGAGACGCGGTAACCATAATATGCATAGAAATAGTTGTTCATATGGCGGTTGATTGTGTTCATGCCTTTATTAGTACTCACTGTAGTACAAAAATGTCAAGTTCGATAAAACAGAAAAGTGTATTCTTTTGCTATATCGAAAGAGGTCAGGTTGAGAGACGCCTCAGGCGGGCCTATGACCCGCCTGAGATAAGAGTCGTTTGTCGTGGTTAATTATTCTGCCAGCAAAGCTGGATATGGTCTTCTGCAAGACTACGCGAAACCAGACTCACGATGATAGCAATAGAGATGGACACTGGCAGTGCAACTACGTTCGGGTCAACCCATTGCAGCAGAAACATAGTGCTGCCGGGTGCTGCGTCTGCCACGAGAGTTGCTTTGCCGAAGAGGGCTTTGCACAGTCCTATGGCAACAGCCTCTTTTTTATGGATAAAAAGCATCCATAGCATAGATACTGTGAATCCGCCTACCATGGATACCTTTGCTCCGGATTTAGTCATGCCTTTCCAGTAGAGTCCGAAGACGTATGCAGGAAGGAATGCCGCGCCTGTGAGTCCGAAGAAGAACGCAGTTGCGCGTGCAACAATGGAAGGCGGCAGCAGCCATGACCAAATGAGTGTGGCAAGGATGGTTATTACGATCCCGAGCTGGTTAATTTGTTTGGCGTCACGTTTAGTTGGAAGGACGACTTGAGATACATCGTGAGCAAGTGAAGTTCCTCCAATATGGAATTGGCTTGAAAGGGTCGACATTGCAGCGGCAAACATCGCAAGCAGGAATGCGGCGGAGAACCACGGCGGCATAATTCTTTCAATGAACACCGGAATAATTTTGTCAAGGTTGCCGCCCGCCATCTGGATGCTGATTTTTCCGAAGTTATCGAAGAATATTGCGTTTGAAAGTGCGCCTACGACAAAGATAACGAAAACGGTGAGCAGGAGAAAAATTGCACCGTAGAGCACTGCACGGTTAAGTTCCTTGTCACTGGAAACAGTCATAAAGCGAACAACAAGCTGGGGTTGTGCCAGTACGCCTATACCTACACCGTACACAAGTGTCGTATAGATAACGAGCCAGAGAGGGGTTCCCTGTGCGGAGCCTTGTGTCCAGCCGAGAATTCCGCCTTTTTGGAGCGCCTGCGGCATAAGATGCGACATGGCTGTAAGCTTTTCATGTGCAGGAATGACCCCGCCGAGCAGGTAGTATGTATATCCGAGCAGGAAGAGCATCATAGCAGCCATTATTGTGCCCTGGAATGCGTCTGTGTACATAACGGCTTTCATACCACCAGTAATAACGTAGAGAGACAGGATGGCAGTAATGCCGATGAGCATCCATTCGTATGGTAAACCGAGGGATACTTCTGTCATGCGGCAGATACCTGTGAGCACTGCGGCGGCATAAACAGGAATGAAGAAAAAGATGATGCCGCCGGAAAAGGACTGCACAAATTTAGAATTGTACCGTTTGCCCAGCAACTCCGGGAAAGTGTGACAGTTGAGAGTAAGCCCCATGCGCCGTGTACGTTTGCCAAGGAATACCATTGCAATGAAAACACCCACAAAAATGGTGAGAAAGGCAAGCCAGAGCAGAGGCATACCGAACATTGCTGCAACACCGCCAAAGCCGATGATGGCTGAGGTGGATACGAAAGTGGCACCATATGACATGGCCATAATAAAAGGGTTAACAGAGCGCCCTGCAAGCATGTAGTCGCTTGCGCCTTTGGTCTCTTTCCACCCTCTCCAGCCCAGATAGAAAACTGTAACAAAGTACAGCATTGCAGTAATAAGTTTGACGGCCACGTCAGATTCTCCTTTTAATTATCCGTGCAATTTTGCACTATTGATTCAACTTCAGCTGTGACGGTGTCAGGCGTACCTGCATTGTTCCAGTTCTTAATTCCGTAAACGATGCAGCCAATTGTTGATAAAATGCAAAGCCAGTACGGCAGGGCCGTTTCAATACTTCCAAGTCCTAGTAACATGAGTGCCTTCCTTGTGATTGGGTATAAAAAAAACCGCAGACTTTCGCCTGCGGTTTCATCGGTGCATAGAGTTATATTACGTTATGTTTGAACATACTCGACCGATCCGCAGGCCTGAATGCCGCGGAAATCAAAAAATGCATAAAAGATGTTGGTGGTGAGCTTGTTCATATTTCTCCAACTACAACGACTTGTACAAAAATGTCAAGTTCGACTTTGTTGAAAATCAAAACTTTGTTTCGATGATATCAACAGCTCTTTTGCCATTGGCTACTTTAAGATTTCCAAGCCACTGGCGAACTACATTGAGGTTGCCCTTGATCCATGAAGTGGCTGTTTCTTTTACAGACTGTCCTTTTAACGAAACATCGTATGTCCATTTTCCCTGTGTGAGCTTGTCAATTTTGAAGCGGGAAAGAATCATGTAGGGAGTCTGATATGTAGTCTTCAACTCTGGGCGTATAAGTGTGTTGATGGTGTTTTCTGCAATAAGCTCTTCAGAGCCTTTCACACCTTTTAGATATCGCATATCAAGTGTAATGTTCATCCAGTGCGGTTCCCAGCAACTGAACACAATCCACTGTTTTTCTTTGAATGCTTTGATTACATTACCAAGCATGTTGTCTATTGATGTCCCTTTCTGTTTCCAGCTGCCGAGTCCTTCAAAGTCGTTATGAATGTACTTGTCAACAACGAGATACATGCCAGAGGTCGGCTCAATATTGTAGATAGTTGAGTCAAACTTTGCAGCGCTCGGTGCAAGATCTGTAATCGAAGTGACTCCCTTTTTACTTACGTATCCCGGAACACAGAGGCCGGTTCGAGCGTGTTCAACGTTGGCGCCAGCAACATGTACGGAGTTATTTTTTAATAGCGGGGCAAGCAGCATTTCCTGTGTAGGGAGCCAAGCGCTCATGAATACATCAACATCGCCATTTTTAAGAGCTTCGTAGGCTTCGCTTGCATCCATGGGCGTGGTAGCGGTTGTATAGCCGATGGCCTCAAGTATTTGGGTGGCGATTTCTGCTTTTACCATGGCACCTGACCATGGTGGTACTGCAAATCGAATAGGAGCTTTTTCTGCTGATGCAGGAATAGCTGTTACCATAAGTGTTACTGTAAAAAATAGTGTAATAATTTGTTTATACATAACTTCCTCACTTATTGTTCGAGACTGTACGTTGGTCTTTTTTGCGGGTAGCAGGCTGTTCCTTATCGCTTACTACTTCCCCGTCTTTAAAGGTGATGTGGCGTCTAGCGGTATCCGCCGTAAGTGGATCATGTGTGACAAGGATGATGGTCTTTCCGGTCTTATTAATTTGTTCGAATAAGTCGAGAATTTCGTTGCTTGTGGTTGTGTCCAGCTGACCTGTGGGTTCGTCTGCTAAAAGGAGCGGTGGATTGTTGAACATTGCACGGGCCAACGCCACACGCTGTTGCTGGCCTCCGGAAAGGCTGGACGGTTTAAAGTTAATGCGGTTTCCAAGCCCGACTGACTCCAGAAGGTCTTCAGCGCGTTGACGGATTCGGGGCTGTTTGCCTCGTCGATAGAGACCGGGGAGCATAACGTTTTCTACGGCGGTTGCATAAGGGATAAGATAGAAATTTTGGAAGACAATTCCGATGAGCCTGTTTCGAGCGTCACTTTGTTCGTTGTCAGACATTTTCGCTGTGTCTGTACCATCCAAAAAGTATGAACCGGCAGTTGGTCGGTCGAGTAGTGCAAGAAGATGAAGCAACGTGGATTTTCCCGAACCGGATGTGCCCTGAATAGCAACAAGTTCACCATGGTTGATGACCATATCAAGGGGCTTTATCGCATTAATAGTTTGCCCGCCCTGTAGAAATGTTCTTGTTAAGCCTTTTGTTTCTATTACTGGTTTGTTCATGAGCTTTACTTGTCATCAGCTGTTTGCGTGGTTGGAATAATAATCCGCGTGGCAACCCTATCCCCTTCTTTGATGCCGGACACTATTTCAGTATTGTTCTCTCCCATTACACCCAATTCAGGCGAAACAGGCGTTGCTCTGTCGTTTTCATCCACGATATAAATGTATTTTTTGCCGTCTACCCATTTGATTGCGTCATTGGGGACGACAAGTACGCTGTCTATTTCTTTGGTAATAATGGAACATTGAGTGGTCATTTCAGGTCGGAGCTGGATAGCCGTTTCTGGTGAGAGCGGAACAAGGGCTTGATAGTAGACAATGTTATCCTGCACCACCGCTTCAGGATAAATTTGAGAAACAGTTCCTCTGAAAATGACATTCGGGTAAGCATCTACAGTAAAGTTAACCGCCATTCCGCTGGTGACTGTTCCGACATCCGTTTCGTCGACATAGATGAGCATTTCAAGGCGGGTTGGATCCAGAATGGTAATCAGGTTTGCAACCTGCAATCCGGCTACGACTGTTTCACCTTCCTGTGCGGTTACCTGACTTACAAGGCCGGTGATTGGCGCATAAATTTCGGTATAGCTGATTTGGATATTGGCGTTTTCTAACTCTGCCTGTGCTGAAGCAACGGCTTCAACAGCATTAATAATGGCGGTTGCATAGTTTTCTTCTACAAGGCGGAGTGCTTCTTTGTCTGCTTTAGCTTGTGTAACTGCCACAACATAGTCCTGATATGCCTCATCAAGTGATGCCTGTTCCAAAACTCCGGTAGCAACGAGTGCTGTTCTGCGTTGCCATGTGAGATACGTATACCGCCGTTTTGCAAGAGAGCCGTTAAGAGTGGCCTGTGCCTGTTCTATTTGCAGTGGATAGGTTTTGTTTACATTAACCAACTCTGCCTGTGCTTGCCTTAACGCTGCTTCTTGAATCAGATAGGCTGCCCGTTCTTCTCTGTCGTCAATTTTTGCAATGAGTACTCCTTTTTCAACCTTGTCACCAACATGGACGAGCATGCGTTCAATTTCACCGGTGGCACGAGTACCCGTTTTGACAACAGCGCCAACTTGCGGCTGAACTATTCCAGTGGATTTGAGTTGAACCGATACGCTGCCACGCTGAACTTGAACTGTCTGTAATACTTTTATTGAACTGCCTTTTTGCTGCACACTGATAAACCACACTGCTCCAGAAATGAGCAATACGGTTATAAGCACAGATAAAAAAATAACAGTCCGTTTACGCATTCGTATATGTCCTTTTCTGTGTAGAGACTGCTCAACTGTACTCTAACCATGAGAGTGATAGCTATTCTAAGAGAGATGGCTGAAGAATAATCATACCTGTAGTAAGGGACGGTTAGAACTTCGGGCATAAAAAAAGACCACTGTAGAACAGTGGTCTCTTATGGGCGTAATAGCGGTGATGCTAAAACAGATTGGTGGCATACGCAGCATTAAGCAAGGAGGCGTATTTGCTGTCGTACCGCTTGTCATCTTTTTGAAGGGAAACAGCAGCTTCAGCCGGCGGTATCGCTTTAGCATAATTACGGTCTGTAATCATTGCGCTGAAGGAATCGGCAACAGCAGTAAGTCTGCCGAACCAGCCAATATCATCACCTTTAAGTTTGTTAGGGTATCCTGATCCATCCAACCGCTCATGGTGCTGCATAATTGCCTGCACCATTTCATCGAAAGCAAAACCGAGTTTGTGTACTACTTTTCCACCCTGAAGGGCATGTTCGATAATTTTTGCACGCTCATCACGGTTCAGCGGCTCTTTTTTAGACAGGATAAAGGAAGGTACTTTTGACATTCCAATATCGTGAAGCAAGAGCGCCAGCGCTGCCTTGTCTAAGTCTCTGCGTTTGAAATCCTTGCGGGTTTCAAAGAAGAGCCAGATACCGGTTATCGCTGTGTTCAGTGAGTGTGAGCTAAGCGCATACTCTTCCGTAATTAAACGACGCATGAAGAGCTTAATACGAAACTTGTCCTGAGAAAGAAACTCTGTAAAGACCATGACGTCCTTGTACAGCTTTTCAAACATCGGGCGTACAGGCTGATCCATGAATTCTTCAAGGCGGATGGTTAACGCCTGAATAATAACTTCAGCTACTTCACTCTGTTTCAAGTTTTCATCAACAAGCACGAGGTCAAGCTGTTTGACAATGTGCTTAAAGTAAACCGAATGGTCTGCTCGGGCTACAAACAGGCTTCCGGCAGCACAAAGGCTGTGGATCTCATCTACCTGCTCGTTGGAGAGCCTTTGGCCCTTACGGCAAAAGGTCTCAAGTGTGGCAGACTCATCTTTGAATACGAACAGGTCCAGTGGTGGCCTGTATTTCGGAAAGCTTTCCAGAATAGATTTCGCTATCTGGTAATAGGCTTCTCTAAAGCTTTCTGAAGCAGCGGAGTGGTCAGTTGTCATACTTACTTATGGTAGATTTTAACCAAGTTTGTACCCCTGGCTTGTCCTCCCGGTTTAGGCTGTCCTGCAGTAATAACAACTCGATCACCAGCATGGAATTCAGGGGATGTTTCAACAAATGTTTCAGCTCGTTGTAGGTGGGCTTCAATAGATTTGTCAATAGGATCGCTGACAACTCCCCATGAGAAGTTCAGGGCACGGCGAACATTTTCATTCGGAGTGAGTGCGTGAACGAGTTGATTTGGACGTCGGGCTGATAAAAGACGGGCGGATGTGCCACTGTTAGAGTGGCAGACAAGCGCTTTAGCTTCTACTTTTTCAGCCATGAGACATGCAGAGTACGCAAGGAAGTCCGGAGTAGCCTGACCTTTGCTTGGAGTCATGTCACGCTCTTGCTCAAAGTAGTATTTCTCTGCTTCTTGAGCAATGTTCGTCATATATTTAACTGTCTGTACCGGATAGTTACCCATAGCGGTTTCTTCGGAAAGCATAAGACAGTCAGTACCGTCAAGCACTGCGTTTGCAACGTCAGTAGTTTCTGCCCGGGTAGGAACAGGGTTGTTCACCATAGACAGAAGCATTTGGGTTGCAACAATTACCGGTTTCCCTGCGCGGTTACATGCTTCGATAATGCGTTTTTGCATAGCAGGAAGCTGTGGGAGCGGACATTCAACTCCAAGGTCGCCACGGGCAACCATAATGATGTCTGTAACTTCGAGGATAGCATCGAGGTTGGTGACAGAGTTCTGGCGCTCAAGCTTTGCGATAATTGGAATGTTCTTGCCAGATTCGAGGATGATTTTGCGTGCAACTTCAATGTCAGCAGCAGTCTGAACAAAGGAGAGAGCGCAAGCATCAACACCGAGACGCAGACCGTCACGCAGGTCTTTCTGGTCTTTTTCGGTCATAGCCGGAAGGTTGATCGGCTTACCTGGAAGAGCAAGACCTTTACGGGAGGTCAGGAATCCGTCGTTACGACATTCGATCTCGAATGCGCCGAGGTCGAGTTTTTCGGTTACGCGGAACGGAAGAACACCGTCTGCGAGCACGATTTTGTCGCCGATTTCCAGAGTTTCCATGATCTCAGGAACATCGAACGGAATGAAAGGAAGTTGACGCACGTGTTCGGAACCGGAAGGGCCGAGAACGAGACGGTCATGCTTTTTCAGCGTATAGCTGTCTTCGCTAAGCTGACCAATACGCATTTTAGGGCCGGAAAGGTCCTGAAGGATGGTAATTGGAGTCTCGTACTCTGTTTCGAGTTCACGGATAAGTGCAATAAGACCTTCAAACATGGTCGCATCACCATGAGAGAAGTTAAGCCTGAAAATTCGTACGCCGGCTTCGATAAGCTCTGACAATTTTTGTCGGGAGTTACTGGCCGGACCAATGGTGGCAATAATTTTAGTTCTCATGTTATCGATATTTTGTGATTTGCAACATATTGTCAAGAGCTATTGAAGCGTGAAACCGGTTTTAGTTTGTATGCGTCTATTTACAAATTTGGGGAGATGGCATTCTATAATAGTTGGGGTGGTAAAGTGTGGTAAAAGGTGGTAGAGGTGAAATATGTATTTCAGAGGCCGATCCCACCGAAGTCTCGATAATAAGGGTAGGGTAATGCTCCCCTCAGCCTTTAGGGACATTCTTCTATCTCGCTCAGAAGGCGGGACTCTTGTCCTTACCACCTACGACAGGTGTGTAATGGGCTTTCCTCTGCCTGATTGGGAAGAGTTCGAACAAAAATTTCATCGATTAAAAAATCCATCTCTTAAGTTGCGTCATTTTCGAAGACTCGTTATTGGCGGAGCCGAAGAAATTATTGTGGATAAGCAGGGACGCATCAGAATTCCTGCGGACCATATGGCATACGGTGGACTTCAAAGAGAAATAGTGATTGTTGGGCAGGGAAGCAAGTTCGAGATTTGGGATAAAACTCGGTTTGAAGATCTGATGACACTCAACTTTGATGATGTGGCCGACGAATTAACAGAAAGTGGGATTGATTTCCCGATTTAGGAATAAGGTGATTAGTAATGAGTTCCGAACAGGATAGCGCACAAAACCAGCAAGAATGGGGCGATCATGTCTCGGTGTTGCTGAACGAAGTGATCGACTATCTCGACCCGAAACCGGGGGGATACTATTTGGATGGTACCCTTGGTCTCGCGGGGCATAGCGAAGCTTTGTTGAAAAAAGCAGAAGGTAAAGCGCATCTGCTCGGTATTGATAGAGATCTTGAAACTCTTGAACGCGCCCGCAAGCGTCTTGAGCCGTTTAGAGATTATGTTGTAACCGCCCATGCCAAGTTCAGCGAATTTGAAATGGTGCTGCGTGATGCTGGGTGGGATGAACTTGACGGGGCACTTATCGATATTGGTGTTTCTTCTATGCAGATTGACCAACCGGAGCGTGGGTTCAGTTTTAAAATAGAAGGACCGCTTGATATGCGTATGGACCCTGCCGGAGGCATGCCGCCAGCAAGCTCCATTGTAAATAAGGCTTCATACGAAAAGTTAAAATTTATTATTGGCCGATATGGTGAGGATCCGATGTGTGGACGCATTGCAAAAGCAATTCTAGAAGCACGTTCGATTGCTCCGATTGAAACCACCACACAGTTGGCTTCAATTGTAGAAAAAGCGTATCCGGCCAAGTGGCGCGCTAAATCTAGAAACCATCCTGCAACACGAACTTTTCAGGCGTTGCGTATGGTCGTTAACAGCGAATTAGAAGAGCTTGAAGCATTTTTGAAACGCATTTTGGATCATCTTCGCCCGGGTGGGCGACTTGCGGTAATTACCTTCCATTCTTTGGAAGACCGTATGGTCAAACGCATGTTCAAGGAAGAATCAACCGGATGTATTTGTCCGAAACAGATTCCTGTTTGTATTTGCAACCATACCCCGAATGTTAAGTTGCTAACCAAAAAGCCGGTTACTGCAACCGAAGAAGAACGTAAGATCAACTCCCGTTCTTCCAGCGCAAAATTGCGCGTGGTTGAAAAACTGTAGCGAGAAGCTAATGGCCAAAAAGTTTGATGTATGGATTCTTGCATTGGTCCTTTCCGGAGTAGTCACTTTGGCTCTGTGTCTTACCACTGTGTGGTTGAATATTGAGCAGGTGAACATGGGCTATGCCCTGAAAGAGCTTCAGGTCAGTGTCAATAAAAAGAAAGCCCATACAGCCAGACTTCAGTTAGAACGGGACAACTTGTTGTCTCCGTACAGGTTGAAGAAAGAAGCCGCCCGACTTGGTATGCAGGCCGCTCAGGTCGGGCAGATACGGCAACTGGGTAACAAACCTATTAAGGAATGACGGAGTGACCGTGGCCAGGGCAACGCGAACCAAATCACTTTCCCGATCAAAAAGAACCGCCTCGGCAAACCGGGCTTCCGCTTCACAAAAGCGGGACTGGAGCCGCGTGCGGTTTTTGTGCGTTGCAGCACTTATGGCGGTAGTGTGGTGCTCTTTATGGGGGCGAGCCTATAGTTTGCAGGTTGTGGATACGCAAAATTTGAGCGGCAGGGCACTTCGCCAGCATCTTACATCGGAACTGGTAACAGGGCGGCGAGGCAAAATTCTTGATAGGGATAACAGGGTACTGGCATCAACTCTTGCCATTAAATCTGTCTTTGTGCGTCCCTATGAAGTGGAAAGCCCGTATACCGTCTCAGTTCGTCTTGCCAATATTCTGAAGGTTGATCCCAAATTTATTCGTAAGAAGATAAAAAAAGGTCGGAATTTTGTCTGGATAAAAAGAAAAATCGACGACAGGACAGCTGCTGCCATTAAAAAACAAGGACTGAAAGGCGTATATCTTCAGACTGAATTCGGGCGGATATACCCGAATAAAATGTTGACCGGTAACCTGCTCGGTTATGTTGGTGTAGACGAGAAGGGACTTGCTGGTATTGAGTATGCATTTAATAAAACGCTCACCGGGTCCTCCTCTAAATTTGTTGTGCAGCGTGATGCCGCTGGTCGGAGGCTTTTTTTGCAAGGTGCAGAAGAAACTACTCCGCTACAGGGTGATGACATAAGCCTGACCATTGATTCAGAGGTTCAGTTCTTTGCAGAGCAGGCCGTTCAGTATGCCGTTAATGCGTATGATGCAAAATGGGGTGGAGCCATGGTTGTTGATGTTGCCAGCGGTGATATCCTTGCATGGGCTCAGGCTCCTATGTTTAATCCGAACGTGTTTGGACAGTATTCTTCCAGTCAGCGTCGTGACCACATTGCGCAGGACGTGCTTGAAATGGGTTCAACCATTAAGCCGTTTCTTATGGCGGCAGCATTGGAAGAAAAAATTATTGAACCGGATTCCTTGTTTTTTTGTGAAAATGGCAAATGGAAGCTGCACAATGTCCGGATTCGTGACACGAAAAAATTACAGTGGCTTACTGCAAAAAAAGTGCTGAGTTATTCCAGCAATATCGGCACAGCCAAAATTGGACTTGAACTTGGTGCAACCAAGTATCGTGACTACCTTGTGCGGTTGGGCTTTGGCAAAAAAGCGGCGTTGCCACTGGCTGGTCAGTCCTCCGGAATCCTGCGACCACTAAAGAACTGGACACAGGTTGACCTTGCCAACGCAGCATTTGGACAGGGCTTTGCTTCAACACTGCCACAGTTGGCAGAGGCCTACCTTGTTCTTGCAAATGGTGGAGTACGAAAACCGTTGCGGCTGGTAAAAAATTTTCCATTACGTGAAGAGGTGCTGAAAGAAAACTCCCAGCGGGTATTCTCAGAAGAAACAACACATACTGTGTTAAAAATGATGCAGGATGTTGTTGAGTCCGGTACAGGGAAAAGTGCTGCCATTTCTGGTGTTTCTATCGGTGGAAAAACAGGCACAGCGCAAAAAGCAGCCCGCAGTGGCGGGTACGGCAGTAAGTATACTTCTTCATTCGTCGGGCTGATTCCGGCGTTAAATCCAGAGTTCATCATATTAGTTGTTGTTGATGAACCTGCAAAAAACTATTACGGGAGCAAGGTTGCCGCACCAGCTTTTAAAGAAATCGCTATGCGGTACATGGCTCTCAATGGCACATTGCCCGACTTTGAAAAGTCCCGTCTTCTTGCATCTGCAATTCCGTCAACACTTATCCCAAAATATGGTGAGCGACGTTTTGATGTAGGCGGCAAGCCGCAGGTTTCCGGAAATTCAATTCCGGACTTACGGGGCAGGTCTATACGCTTCGCAATGGAAGTTTATGCGCGTCAGGGCATTATACCTTCTGTAATGGGCAGTGGCGCTTTTGTAAAAAAACAAAAACCGGCAGCAGGTGCAAAGTGGTCTGCCGGAAGTAAACAGCAATATACACTGTGGCTATCGGAGCAATCGTAATATGGCGCAGATAATACCTATGGAACAGCTGGAGCAGCAGGTAGCAACCGGCTTGCTAACGCTGCATATTGATTCCCGAAAAGTGAAGCAGGGAGACGTGTTTATCGCGCTTCCGGGTGCTTCTGTTGATGGTGGGAAATTTATCGGAAACGCCATTGAGAATGGTGCAGCATACATTGTATGCAGCAAAGATAATATTCCAGCAGATTCTGCCGATGCGGTATTTGTTGTGGCTGAGAATCCAAAAGAAACTCTTGGTAAGTTAGCCTCTGCCCGTTTTGGAACGGCGAACCTGAATTTGAAACTGGTGGGTGTTACCGGTACAAACGGCAAAACAACCGTAACCAGCATTCTGGAATATCTTTTTGCTCAGGCAGGGCGCAAAACAGGTGTTATTGGCACCGTTGCGTATCGCTGGCCGGGTACGGAGATCGTTGCCAGCATGACAACACCTGATTGTTTAAAACAGCATTCTCTCCTTTCCCGGATGGAAGCTGCCGGTGTTGAGTATGCCTTTATGGAAGTTTCCTCCCATGCTCTTGATCAGAATCGTTCTTCCGGTATTCGTTTTGCCGGTGGTGTGCTCACAAACGTGACACAGGATCATCTGGATTACCATGGGGATATGGAAACCTATTATGAAGCAAAGAAAAAGTTGTTTACCACAGTTCCGGACATTGCAAAGCTCGGTGTTGTGAATATCGATGATGAGTATGGTAAGCGTCTGTTGCCGGAGCTCACGAACGGTATCGGCTTTACTTTGACCGGTAGGGAAATTGAAGGTTGCCGGATTTTACGTGGCAACATTGTTGAGTCTACCGTGGATGGCCTTCATCTCCACATGTCCTTCGAAGGGAAGGAGTGGAATATTGTTTCACCGATGGTAGGTACACATAACGCTTCCAACCTGCTTGCAGCGATGGCTGTGGGTATCGGTATGGGACTTACTCCGGATCAGATGCAGTGTCTTTCCGGATACAACGGTGTTTGCGGGCGTCTGGAGCGTATTCCGACAGACAAAGGTATTTATGCTTTTGTTGACTACGCACATACTCCTGATGCGCTGGTGAACGTTCTTTCCGCTCTGCGTGAGACAGGGTTTAAGCGCATAATTACCGTGTTCGGCTGCGGCGGCGATCGTGACCGTACAAAACGCCCGATAATGGGTGAGGCAGTGGCAAAGGGATCTGATGTCGCGGTGTTAACTTCTGATAACCCGCGTACAGAAAATCCTGACGCTATTCTTGAAGATGTGAAGCCGGGTCTTGCTGATTGTAAAGAAGTACATGTTGAAGTGGATCGTAAAAAAGCTCTTGAGCTTGCAGTATCCATTGCGACACCTGGTGATTGTATCCTTGTGGCTGGTAAAGGCCACGAAGACTATCAGGTAATCGGTACTAAAAAAGTATCATTCAGCGATCAGGCAATTCTTAAGGAGTTGCTCTAGTGAAGTTAACGCTCGGTCAGATTCAGAGCGCAATGGGGGCTGTGGGTTTCCTTGGTGACTCGGAAAGTACGGTACCTGCCGGTGTGCAGACTGATAGCCGCGTGCTGAAGCGCGGTGAACTGTTCTTTTGTATTTCAGGCGAACGGTTTGATGGCCATAACTTTGCGAAAGCAGCACTTGAGCATGGCGCATGCGCTATTGTTGCAGAACGTCCTCCTTTTTCCATGGAAGAAATGATGGACATGGAATGCCGTGAAGGCGGCGTACCTCTGTTGATGGTTCAGGATTGTGTGGTGGCTCTCGGAAGGCTGGCAGCGTATCATCGTCTGCTTACCAAAGCTATTGTCACCGGTATTACCGGAACTGCAGGGAAAACAACTGTAAAGGAATTACTTGCAGAGGTTCTTTCCGTCCGCGGTACCACAGCTAGAAATCATCTTAATTTAAATAATCAGATCGGATTGCCGGTATCAATGCTTGGCGCATCCGGTGATGAAAAATATTGGGTTATGGAAGCAGGCATCAGCAAGCCGAACGATATGGACGAGCTTGGCGCTATTCTGCGACCTGACCTTGGCATTATTTTGAACGTGGGCGAAGGTCACACAGAAGGTCTGGGTGACAAGGGTGTAGCTCATTATAAATCGCAGCTTCTAAAATATGTTCAGCAGGGTGGTGTAGGGCTTGTCTCTGCCGATTATCCAGAACTGACAGAAGCGTGCGCCCGACAATTTAATGAAATGCGGTATTTTAGTATTAAAGATCCTGAATGTGGTTACTACGCAGAATACAGCGGGCCTGTATCAGAAGTTCAGGGAAAATATCGTGTTAATTTATGTGGCAAAGAGTTCGAAGTGACTGCTCCGTTCAGGGGGGCTTTTGCAGCCGAGAACGTGATCGCAGTTGCTGCCGCCGCAGACATTATCGGGCTTAAGTCTACAGAAATAATTCAGGGTTTTGCGCAGGCAACATTACCGGAAAAACGGTTTAATTGTTCCCAGCGTGGAAACTGGCTTGTTATAGACGATTGTTATAATTCGAATCCGCTTTCTTGTGCCCGAGCGCTGGAAACAGCAGCAGAGTTGGCAGAAGATAAGCCGCTTGTTTTGGTATTGGGTGAAATGCTGGAACTGGGGGAGCAGGCTTACGAGGCACACAAAAAACTTGGTGAAAAGATTACTGAATCGAAAGCTGACGTTGTGTGCTGGATTGGCAAAAACCGCAATGCGGTGAAAGAAGGTCTTGATGAGACTAACTTTACCGGGGAATTCCACTGCGTGGAAACACCGCAGCAATTTCTTAATCTTTGCAGAACGCTTAGTGTAAACAACGGAGTCATCTTATTTAAGGGGTCACGTGGTAATAAGCTGGAGCGTTTTGTTTCTGTGTTCTGCGACAACTGTTGTCGTGGCAGAACAACGGGGATAACTGGTGCTTTATAATCTGCTTTACCCGCTCAGTTCTGATCTGAGCTTTTTGAATGTATTTAAATACATTTCGTTTCGAACTGTTGGGGCGCTACTTACAGCCCTTATTCTTTCAATCGTTTTGGGCCCGTATTTCATTAACTGGCTAAAAAAGATCAAGTGCGGACAGTACATTCAGTCTGAAGTGGCCTGTCACACCAGTAAAGCTGGTACGCCTACAATGGGCGGCGTATTGATCGCGTTTTCACTCATAACCAGCACACTGTTATGGTGTGATTTAACTAACCCGTATGTCTGGCTTACCTTGCTTGTATACGCAGGGTTCGGACTTGTCGGTTTTATGGATGACTTTACAAAGTTACGCCGTAAAGAAAATCAGGGCTTATCCGCCCGTGCCAAGTTCTTAGGTCAGATAGTTATTTCCGGAGTTGCCTTGTTCCTGCTGGTGCAGCTTCCGGCATACTCCACAGAGTTATATGTTCCACTTTTTAAAAATGTGAGTCCGGATCTTGGACTCTTTTATATCCCGTTTGCCATGCTGGTTATTATCGGCTCATCAAACGGTGTGAACCTTACAGACGGTATGGATGGGCTTGCCATTGTACCTGCTGTTGTCACCGCACTTGTATATGGTGTTTTCGTATATATTGCCGGTCACGCTGCACTCTCGCAGTATCTGCAAGTTGCAGGGGTGCCTGGAGTAGGTGAAATTACCGTTTTTTGCGGAGCGCTTGTGGGCGCAGGGCTTGGTTTCCTGTGGTTCAATGCGTATCCGGCACAGGTTTTTATGGGTGATGTCGGTTCACTTTCTATTGGCGGTACTCTTGGATTTATTTCTGTGCTCTGCAAGCAGGAACTGATGATGATCGTTGTCGGTGGCTTGTTTGTTGTGGAAACCTTGTCTGTAATTTTGCAGGTAGGTTCCTATAAGCTGCGGAAAAAAAGGATATTCAAGATGGCACCAATCCATCACCACTTTGAAATAAGTGGCATTCCGGAATCTAAAGTCATTATCCGCTTCTGGATCATTTCGATCTTACTTGGCGTAATGGCTCTCAGCGTTCTCAAACTGCGTTAAGGAGTGACTCGTGGAATATAGACCACAGGTAGTTACACCGGGGTGCAAAGCCGTTGTTGTCGGCACTGGCCGTTCTGGTCAGGCTGCTGCGCGGTTGCTGCATTCTCTTGGTGCCTCTGTACGCATTGTGAATATGAATGAGGAGTCCGTTCCGGAAACCTTCCGAAAAACAATAGCCGAATGCGGGTTTGAAACCGCATTCGGCCCTCATACTGCAGAGCAGTTCGCCGGTGCAGATGTGGTTGTACCAAGCCCGGGTGTCCCAATGCTCAAGCTTGCAGCGTTTATTCCAGAACAGGCTGTAGTGCTGGCTGAAGTGGAGCTTGCATGGTCATGCGTGCCCCATCTTCCAACCATTGCTGTAACCGGAACAAACGGTAAGACAACTACTGTGCGACTTTGTGATGCCATGCTTCGAAAAGCTGGGAAGCGTGTTTTTCTCGGTGGCAACATCGGGACACCGCTTAGCGAATTTGTTCTGGAAAGGCAGGAAGCAGATGTGCTCGTTCTGGAAGTTTCCAGCTTCCAGTTACAGACATGTCGTCATTTTCGTCCGACAGTGGGAGTGTTGCTTAACGTAACAGAAGACCACCTCGATTATCATAAAGACATGCAGGAATACCTTGATGCCAAGTTGCACCTGTTCTCCAACATGGAGCAAGGTGACAAGGCTCTTCTGGGAGAAGAAGCACAAAAGCTCGCTTCTGGCAGCAATAATGCTGGACTGCAGCGTGCCGAACAGCATGTATTTTCGGACACAGGACGTTTTGCAAAGGCGCATCTTAAGGGGACGCACAATCGTTTGAATATGGAAGCTGCCTATGCAGCAACCGCTCCGTTCGGTGTAACCTTGGATGGTGCTTTAGCCGCTGTGAAAGATTTTTCTGCTGCACCGCATACATTGGAAACGGTTGCCCGAGGCCACGGGATTGTTTTTGTGAACGATTCCAAAGCCACAACCGTTGATTCTGTTCGTGCTGCATTGGAAAGTTTTACAGATCCAGTGCTGCTTCTTGCAGGTGGTCATTACAAAGGCGGCGATCTGGCCTCTCTTGCAGATCTCTTGAAAAAGCATGTTCGTGCTGTCGGGCTTTATGGTGACAGTCGCGATGTTTTTGAAGCAGCATGGGACGGCATTGTTGATCTTGAGTGGCATGAGTCTATGGAAGATGCAGCTCGAGCTTTAATGCATAAAGCGCATGATGGTGACGTAATGTTGCTTTCGCCGGCTACTTCCAGTTTTGACCAGTATGCAAATTACAAAGCACGCGGTGATGACTTTAGACGCATCGCCAATATACTTAGCAAATAATCGATAATTGCCGGTGAACGCCGGCTATGGTTGGAGTCATTATATGGCTGATAAGCGACAGAACACAACTATCTCCATGGACTGGATGCTGTTAATCGCAGTCCTGTGTGTTCTTGCATTCGGACTGATAATGGTTCTGAGTTCCAGCGGGATTATGGCAGAGCGTAATTTTGGAAGTAAATATCACTTCTTCCAGAGACAGCTTATGTTTGCGGGCATCGGCCTTGTGGTCATGAGTATTAGTGCCATGCTGCCGAAGCGTTTTATTTACAAACTGCATTATCCATTACTGGGTATGTCAATATGTGCCTTGATTATAACACTTTCTCCGCTAGGAGTTAAGGTTAATGGTGCAAGCCGTTGGATCAGTATCGGGCCGTTTTCGGTTCAACCGATGGAGTTCGCAAAGATTTCTCTGGTGCTGTATCTTTCATACTTTTTCAGCACCAAGCAAGAATTAGTTAAGACGTTTTCAAAAGGTGTTATTCCGCCGTTTTTGATAACTGCTTTTTTATGTGCCCTGTTGCTGATCCAGCCGGATTTCGGTGGTGCAGCGGTATTGGCCGCGTTACTCTTCTTCATGTGCTGGTACGGTGGAACACGTCCTTTGTATCTTGCCGGTTCAGGGGTATTGGCTTTATGTGCCGGATACATGCTGATTGTACAGTCGCCGTATCGTTTCAGACGGCTGCTTGCATTCCTTGATCCGTTCAAGGATGCTGATAGCATTAGTTATCAGCTTGTGCAGTCTCTTTATGCTTTCGGTTCAGGAGGCTTCAGCGGACAGGGACTCGGGGCAGGAAAGCAAAAATTGTTCTACCTGCCGGAGGCTCATAATGACTTTATTATGGCCGTTGTTGGTGAAGAGCTTGGTTTTGTGGGCATGTCCCTCTTTTTCCTGTTAATGGGAATAGTACTCTTCAGAGCTTTTTCTATTTCCTATAAGCAGACTGAACTTAGGGATAAGTTTATCACCTTTGGGTTGGCTCTTATTATCTCCCTTGGCGCTGTGTTAAACCTTGCTGTTGTTATGGGTGCTGCACCTCCAAAAGGAATAGCCATGCCATTTATGAGTTACGGCGGCAGTAACCTCATTGCCATGATGCTCTGCACTGGATTGTTACTGAATTTTTCCCGCTCGCAAGAAGAGCGCGAGGGTAGAGGCAGAAAATGAAACGGGTAGTATTAACCACTGGCGGCACAGGCGGGCATGTTTTTCCTGCTTTGGCTGTTGCTGAAGAAATTCGCAGGCGTTTCCCTGACGCTGAATTCCTCTTTATTGGAGGGGAATACGGTCCGGAACGTCAGATGGTAGAAAGAGCAGGTATCCCTTTTGTTGGATTACCTGTTCGTGGAGTACTCGGCCGTGGAATAAAGGCGATCGGCGCTTTAGTCGGGCTTGGTATATCCACTCTTAAGTCCATGCGGATTATTCGTAAATTTAATCCGGAAGTTGTTATCGGCTTTGGTGGTTATGCTGCTGTTGCCGGTTGTGTTGGCGGAAAATTATGCGGCGTTCCGGTTTCAATTCACGAACAGAACTCGGTTCCCGGTTTAACAAATAGATTGCTGAGTAAAGTCGCCCAGCGCATTTTTATCTCACTGCCGGATGAGCAGGAATTTTTTGAACCGGACTATACCGTATTGACAGGTAACCCTGTCCGTGCAGCCATTGCAGATATTCGTTGTGTTTTTAAAACGTTGGATGCTGATGCACCTTCCGTGTTGATTTGTGGTGGAAGTCTTGGCGCTAAAGCTGTAAATAGTGCAGTTGTCGGTATGTTGCCGACGTTGAAAAAACTTGGCTGCATTATCCATCATCAAACAGGTCAAGCAGATTTAGAAAGTATCCGGACTGCATATAAAGAGGCAGGCATGGAGCAGTGCACTGTTGAACCTTTTATTGATGATATGGCTGCAGCGTATGCTGCCGCTGATTTGGTTATCTGCCGTGCAGGTGCAACAACGATTGCAGAATTGACAGTTGCCGGTAAGCCTGCGCTGTTTATTCCTTTTCCTTATGCCACGCATAATCATCAAGTGCATAATGCCCGTTATTTGGAATCAAAAGGGGCAGCCGTGGTTGTGGAAGAGCGTGAGCTTGTACAGAAAGATATGAATTCCATTGTGACTGAGCTACTAACAAACGACCAAAAGCTTCAGTCCATGAGCGAGGCAGCAAAAAAACTTGGTAGACCGGAAGCCGCAGCAAATGTTGTGAGCTGTGTAATGGATCTGCTGCCTAAAGTCTCTCTTGAATCTCTGGTTCATCCTTACAATGATCCGGAAAACAATGAATCAACGGATTAGAATATGATTTCTAAAATTAAAAATATCCATATGATAGGCATCGGCGGCTCAGGAATGAGCGGTATCGCTGAAGTTCTGCTGAATCTTGATTTTAACGTGACAGGTTCTGATTTGTCTGACGGGGCACCTGTTCAGCGATTGCGCGAACTTGGTGCAAGCGTGAGCTTTGGGCATGCAGAAGAAAATATTACAGATGCACAGGTTGTTGTGCGTTCCACTGCGATTTCTGACGATAATCCCGAAATCATAGCAGCTACAAGAATGGGGATTCCCATTATCCCGCGCGCAGAGATGCTTGCAGAACTTATGCGTCTGCGTCTCGGCATTGCAATTGCCGGTACTCATGGCAAAACAACGACGACCTCTTTGACCGCAGCCATTTTTGATGAAGCAAAGACTGACCCGACTGTTATTATTGGTGGTCGGCTCAACGCATATGGTGCAAATGCCCGCCTTGGTGCCGGTGAATTTTTGATTGCAGAGGCAGATGAGTCTGACGGTTCATTCCTGTGTCTGTTCCCGATTATTACCGTTGTAACTAATGTGGATTGTGACCATCTCGATTTCTATAGCGGACAAGAAGACATTGACACAGCGTTTGTTCAGTTTATGAACAGTGTGCCATTTTATGGCGCAAATATTGTGTGCGGTGATGATAAAGGCGTACAGCGTCTCATCCCACAGGTTAAGCGCCGTGTGATTACATATGGTTTTGAAGAAGGGAACGATATCCGTGCAATTGAAAAGTCGTGCGGCGAGCAGTCTGCGTTTACAGTTGTAGTAAACGGAAAAGAAATTGGTGATGTTTTGCTTTCACAACCGGGCCGACACAACATTTTGAATGCACTTGGTGCAATCGGTGTTGCTATTGAATCCGGCATCTCTGCGGATCACTGCATCTCCGGACTTACCGCTTTCAACGGCGTAGGTCGTCGTTTTGAACGGAAAGGTGAACGCAACGGTGTTCTTGTTATTGATGATTACGGTCATCATCCTGTAGAGGTGGCAGCAACTATACGAACAGCGCGTCAATGTTTCCCGGAACGCAGGCTTGTTGTAGCATTCCAGCCTCACCGATTCAGTCGCACTCAGGCATTGTTCGGTCAGTTCTGTACTGCCTTTGAAGGTGTGGACAAGCTGCTTCTTACAGAAATTTACCCTGCATCCGAATCCCCGATTCCAGGTATTAATGGTGAGTCATTAGCGCATGGTATTCGTCAGGCATCCACTACTAAAGTTGAATATTGCGAAGATTTTGAAGCAGTATCTGCAAAACTGCCTGAAGAACTGCAACAGGGCGATATCTTTATCACACTTGGTGCGGGTAATATCTGGACAATTGGCCAAGGATACTTGGATGGAGATAACTAATGGCGATTACTGTTCACCCGTCTTTTTCATTCAGTGAGCGTACGACGCTTCGTATGGGCGGTAGTGCCCTTGCAGAAGTGGTGTTGACGCATACTGATGATTGTGAACAGTTATCAGATATTTTACTTTCACTGGGCGGGGAGCCTCTTGTCATCGGGCGTGGCAGCAATTTGCTTGCAAAAGATGGTGAATTACCCGTGGTGATTGTAAATCCGGCTATTACGACTGAGCCGGTTTGTGTAGAAGAAACAGATGAAACTGTCACAGTACACGTCGGGGCGGGATATCGCCTGCCCCGTTTTTTGAACTGGTGCGCTACACATGGATACGCTGGATTGGAAGGACTGGCCGGTGTACCCGGAACTGTGGGCGGGGCCGTGGCAATGAATGCCGGTTCGTATGGTTGTGAGGTTGTAGACTGTTTAGACTCTGTAGAAGTTTTCATAAAGAAAATTGGTACTGCAGTGTTCAAAAAAACAGATGTAGTATTACAGTATAGACATTTTTCTATTCCAACTGTAAATGATCAGCCCGTTATATTAAGTAGTGTCTTCAGATTGAACAAGAAAGATCCTCAAGAGATAAAGAAAGTTATCGATGATAATTTAACGAGAAAAAAAGCCACACAGCCGGTTTCTGCACATAGCGCAGGGTGTGTTTTTAAGAATCCTGCAGAAGGTGTCAGCGCAGGAATGCTTCTCGATCAGTGCGGATTTAAAGGAAAAATTTATGGTGGAGTGGCGTTTTCTCCATTGCACGCAAATTTTCTTGTCAACGTAAATAACGGCACAAGCAAAGAAGCGTTTGAGCTCTTACATATAGCACAACAGACTGTTTTGGATGTATCCGGATATTCACTAGAGCTTGAAGTAAAAGTAATCGGGTAACGTACTATGGCTGTAAGAAGGCAAAAAAAAGTTCCTTATTCTTTAATGCAGAAACGGTATAGACGTTTGCTTTCGAATTTTGTTCATGCAAAAGGTACCTCTTTGTTGCTTTCTTGGGCGATAACCCTCTTTACTGGAGCGGCTTTTATTGTCATAATAAGTGTCGGACTGTTATTCAGTTATCGTTTCATTACGAATAGTACTTTTTTTGCGGTGCAAAAAATTCAGATTTCTGGAAATGTCCGTTTGGAACAAGAAGACGTTTTAAGTCTTGCTCACCTTAAAAGTGGTGACAATAGTATCGCAGTAAATATTTCAGAGATAGAATACCAACTGCTCCGTAGCCCTTGGGTTGAAAACGTATCAGTTAAGCGTCAGTTACCGGGTAATCTCGCTATTACTATTGAAGAGCGCGAACCACGCTATTGGATGCGGCAAGAGAACCGCATCATTTATGCAGATGAAAAGGGAAATCCTATTGACTACGTAGGCACGTATAAATTTGCCTCCCTTCCTTTTCTATCTGTAGATGCAGGCACAGAACATTTATTACAACGGTTGCCACAATTGTTGGCAGAACTGGATTCTTCGAGACTTCCGGTGTCATCGCAAAATGCTGCATGGATAAAACTGAGCTTAAGCGGCGGGATTACACTGTTTCTGGAATCAGAAAATATTTTGTTGAGCGTTGGAGTAGATAACTGGGCTTCCAATTTGCGTCATCTGGTCGCCACTATTGATGATCTTAAACGGCGTAGCGAATTTGTTAATGTTCGCAGTATTAAGGCGGAAGATAGAAACGTCTGGGTGAATACCGGTACTACTTCCAAACTGGCAAGTTAGATAAAGAGGAGTGTTGCATGTCTAAGTCCGACCTCATTGTGGGCCTTGATATTGGAACGACAAAAATTTGTGCCGTAGTCGGGGAACCTGCTCCGGGCGGGGTCGATATTGTAGGCATTGGCACTGCTCCGTCCACTGGTTTGCGCAAAGGCGTAGTGGTAAATATTGAGCAGACTGTCCAGTCTATTAAGAAAGCTTTGGAAGAAGCTGAATTAATGGCAGGTTGTGAAATCGCTTCTGTGTATGCAGGTATTGCCGGCAGCCACATTAAAGGGTTTAACAGCCATGGCGTGATCGCAGTTAAAGGCGGCGAAGTATGCAGCCGTGATGTTGAACGTGTTATGGATGCCGCAAAAGCGGTAGCTATTCCACTTGATCGTGAAGTCATCCACACCTTGCCACAAGAATTTATTGTTGATGATCAGCATGGAATTGCTGATCCTCTCGGTATGGCGGGCGTTCGTCTTGAAGTTCGTGTGCATATCGTAACAGGTGCAGTGACAAGTGCTCAGAATATTGTGCGTTCCTGTCACAGAAGCGGCCTTGATGTTTCTGATATAGTACTCGAAGCTTGGGCGTCTTCCAAAGCTGTTCTGACAGCAGAAGAAAACGAGATCGGTGTTGCGTTGGTAGATATTGGTGGCGGAACTACTGATATTGCCGTATTCGCAGATGATTCTGTTAAACACACTGCAGTGTTGCCGTTAGGCGGGCAGAATCTTACCAACGATATTGCTTTTGGTTTGCGTACTCCTATGGTGAGTGCTGAAAAAATTAAAATGAAGTATGGCTGTGCACTGGCTGAAATAGTGCAGGGTGATGAAGTTATCGAAGTGCCAAGCGTAGGCGGTAGAGAGCCAAGAAAGCTTTCCCGTCAGGTTTTGGCAGAAATTTGTGAGCCACGCATGGAAGAGATTCTTACTCTTGTGGATCAGGAACTTATCCGATCCGGATTTAAGAATCTTATAGGTGCAGGTATTGTTCTTACTGGTGGAACTTCTCTTATTGAGGGTTGTCAGGAACTTGGTGAACAAATTTTTGGTCTCCCGACCCGTATAGGGTACCCTCGCGGGGTGGGCGGACTTAAAGATGTCGTTAACAGCCCTAAATTTGCAACAGCGGTTGGTTTACTCAACTACGGATCTGAAAAAGAAGATTTCGATATTCATTTCAGTAGTAGCAGTCCAAAGCGTGAAAGTTCTATGTTCAACCGTGTGCTTTCTACAATGAAAAAATGGTTTACAGATGTCTCTTAGACGCTCCTGTAAAAGTATAATGGGTCTACAAGTAACCTAGGTATTGGCAAAAGGAGAGGCGTATGGAATTTCATGAAATTGAAAACGACAGCCAAGCGAAGATTAAGGTTGTCGGTGTTGGTGGCGGCGGAGGCAATGCCGTTAACAACATGATTAGCTCCGTACTGAAAGGTGTTACGTTTATTACTGCAAACACTGATGTACAGGCGCTTAACAATTCTCAGGCAGAAGTAAAAATTCAACTTGGTGATAAGCTCACTAAAGGTCTTGGCGCAGGTGCAAATCCTGCCGTTGGCCGTGAAGCTGCACAGGAATCTATTGACCAAATCCGCAACGCAATCGGCGAAGCAGATATGGTTTTTGTTACTGCAGGTATGGGTGGAGGCACCGGTACTGGTGCAGCACCAGTAATTGCTCAGGTAGCAAAAGAAATGGGCGCACTTACCGTTGGTGTTGTAACCAAGCCTTTCTTCTTTGAAGGCAAAAAGCGTCAGGAAGCGGCTGATGCCGGAATCGAAGCATTCCGTGAGCATGTTGATTCTCTCATCACCATTCCGAATGATCGCTTGCTTTCTTTGGCTTCCAAAAAAGCAACCTTCGTAGAAATGCTTAAAAAAGCTGATGAAGTTTTGTACTTTGCAGTTAAAGGTATTTCTGACCTCATTATGGTTCCGGGTCTTATCAACCTTGACTTTGCTGACGTAAAAGCAGTTATGGGTGAATCCGGTCTTGCTATGATGGGTTCCGGTAGTTCTATAGGTGAAGGTCGTGCGCGCGAAGCCGCAATGAAGGCAATCACCAGCCCACTGCTTGAAGATGTATCTATTGATGGAGCTCGTGGTGTTCTTATGAACATTACTTGCGGTCCAGATCTCACTATTGATGAAGTGAGCGAAGCAGCTGGCGCAATTCAGGAAGCAGCACACGACGATGCACGTATCTTCTTTGGTACTGTGTTCGACGATACTGTTGGTGATGAAATGCGCATTACTGTTATTGCTACCGGCATTGATACTATGGATGCTGGAACACAGGGAAACGGATCAGGCGTTGCGGTTAACAGCAATGGTGCACGCAGCGTAACGTCTCTTTCTTCCGCCCGTGCAAGTGCACCGCGTGCTGAAGCTGCCCCTACTCCGCAGACTCAGACATATCAAGCTCCACAGTCACAGGCATATCAGGCACCGCAGGCGCAGGCAGTTCAGGCCGCTCCAGTTCAGGCTCCACAGCCTCAAGCTGCACCGGTGGATCCTTCTGTTCAGTCTGTACCTCAGGCAGAGTCTGTACAGCAGGTTTATTCTGCACCTCAGGTTGCTCCAGTACAGTCAGCACAGCCTGTACAAGCTGTTCCACAGCCAGTGCAACAGCCACAGGCAGTTGCTCCTCGCGTAGAGCCAAAGATGGATATTACCCATCCTGAGCCAGCACGAGAAGGCTACGATTTTAAAGCTGATGACACCAATGTGCCAACGTACATCCGCCGCAGTGCACAGGCTGCACAGCGTGCTCATAAAGTACGTCATGCTCACGAACCAGGGAAAGACACTTTCGTTTTTGAAGAAGATTTCGAAATTCCGTCTTTTATTCGTAAGCAGGCCGATTAGAAAAATTCGGCGCATAGTTGCGTTTTTGCGTAGGCTTATAAAACAGATTTGTTCTGTTATAGACACCCCATTCGTGGGAAAGGTCGTTCTATAAGTTTTCGCTAGAGGTAGTAGACCCTGTCTCTGAGCAGTACTCACGCCTCTCTGCTTAGAAACAGTTTAAAAGCGCTGTTCAGTATTACTGAACAGCGCTTTTTGTATGTGTATATAACGCAGCGTATACTATGTAAGACTACGTGCTGCTTTTTCGTTTAATGTGGAAAACAGCGCGTCCCTCCGCCTGTAGTGTATCTGGAGTGGAAGCACTGTAGAGGCGGACATGTACGTTCGCAACAGAGTTTGCGAGCATACGGACTTCGCCTTCCCCTATTAAATTCTCCAGCATTGCCGGACGTTGGTAATCGACACGCAGATCAATGGTTGCGCTTTTGTCTTCTGGTTTTAGATGTGTCCACAAGGCAGAAGCCGCGACAATATCAACGAACATAGCGGATATACCGCCGTGTAAAATTCCGCGCTCCATATTCCCGCCAAATTCTTCTTTGTATGGAAGAAGCAGTTTTATGAAACCGGGTTTTGCATCAATGACTTGAATATTAAGAAACCGGTGAAAAGGACTTCCGGATTCAATAAAGTCTATAAGTGGCTGGTGAATATTTTCCATAACAGTAGTGTACGCAGAAAAGTTGTTGTCAGCAATTGCGGGCAGCAATCCTACGCACCAGTTCAGAACTGGTAATTGT
This sequence comes from Halodesulfovibrio aestuarii DSM 17919 = ATCC 29578, assembly GCF_000384815.1. Taxonomy (NCBI): domain Bacteria; kingdom Pseudomonadati; phylum Thermodesulfobacteriota; class Desulfovibrionia; order Desulfovibrionales; family Desulfovibrionaceae; genus Halodesulfovibrio; species Halodesulfovibrio aestuarii. Next base: position 24,028 of record NZ_ARQF01000020.1, on the reverse strand, counting down.
TCTGAGCTGGTGCGTAGGATTATCGGTCGCTTAAAGAAAACAGGTAGATATATTCGCGTAAGAATTATTCTGAGCAGTTTAGTTCAGAAACTTTTGTCCAGTCTTGAACTTTTGCTTCTCTGTAAAGGCGCTGGAAGTTACGCTTCACTTTTTGGCGTGTGAAGTAAGGAATATAGAGATTTATCTGACTGCGGTAGATACGGCGGTTTTTTTGGAAATCAATCAGTACAGGAGTCTGTTCGTCACGAACGAGAACATTTCTGCGTGCCACTCCAAAGTGATCAAGAGAATACTTATGGAGAATGTCGCGGCGAAGTTGTTCCAGTCTGCAGAAAAAAGCATCAGGAAGGGCTTTACCTTTGTAGTGATCAAGACTCGGAGCGGTAGTGCCTTCGGCAGTCATAACACGTTCCATAACCAGCCCGCGAACACCAATGGAAGTCATATACATACCATCAATGCGCACAAAATATTTTTTGAGAGCATCAGGAACGCATTCGATAATTTTTTGATAGTTGGCGTATTCAAATTCCAGCATGTCATCGATGCCGTATTTTTTCTTTGAAACTAAATTCGGATCGGGTTTTTCGCCTTGGTATTTGCGATGTGGTGCAAGTACCTTAACGCACATGTTTGGTGCATCTTTGACAACATAAATGTTGCTCCAGCCGCCAACAGAAGAAATTAATTCGCCGAGTTCAATCATAATTCTCTCTTCAGTTTCTTAAATAATCGTAAATCAAAGTCGCGTTGTAGCCCCTTGGGAAAGTCTTAGCAAGTATGCCCTGATGAGTGTGGTTCTGCACAAAGAAATCTTTATTGTACAAATAGATGTAAGATTGTGTGCAACAGGCTGCTGTAATCCGCCTTATGTAGACAGAGCAGGAGGCTCGAATGGGGGTAGGGAAGAAGGCGTTTTTGTCAGTTGGAGACAGTGTGTCTGTAGTTAACAGGTGCTAAGTTGGTAGAGAAAACAAGCCCCGCTGTGCGGGGCTTGTAATTATCTGTGTGCCATCTGGCGAAGTCGACTTACGCGTTCTTCGATTGGTGGGTGTGTGCTAAAAAGTTTAGCCATGTTGGCGCCTGAAAAGGGATTAACAATAAACATGTGTGCGGTCGCTTCACTGCCATGATGCATTGGTACCCGCTGTGAGTATGCGTTAAGCTTTTCTAATGCTGATGCAAGGTACAATGGGTTTCCAGAAAGGCGTGCTCCTGTATCATCTGCAAGGTATTCGCGGGAACGGGAGATTGCAAACTGAATAAGGCTGGCTGCAATTGGTGCTACAAATGCAAGCAGCAGCGCCGCAAACGGGTTACTTCCTTCCTCATCATCTCCACCTCCAAATCCGAAAATTGCAGCAAATTGCATGAAATGTGCAATACTTACAATGGCAGATGCCATAACACCTGCAATTGACTGGATCAGAATGTCGCGGTTGGTGATATGCCCGATTTCGTGCGCTAGGACTCCCTTGAGTTCTTCTGTTGAAAGAAGTTGCATGATGCCCTGAGTTACCGCCACAACACCATGTTCCGGATCACGACCAGTTGCGAATGCATTTGGTGCCTGCTCGGGAATTATGCAGATACGTGGTTTGGGTATACCAGCTTTGTATGCAAGTTCTTCAACGATATTGTGCAGCATAGGAGCATCATGCGGGGAAACTTCCTGTGCTCCATACATGCGAAGAACAATTTTATCTGAGTACCAGTAGCTCCCAACATTCATGAGAAGAGCTAACACGAAAGCGATAATGATCCCGCCCTTGCCACCAAGTGCTCCACCCAGAACGATAATAATTCCGGAGAGTAGGGCAAGTAACATCATTGTTTTTAAGTTGCTTGTCATTATTCTTGAGTCTCCTTGCGAAAATGATCAATGCCTGAATGAGTATGAATACTTTCTTTATCTGGAATGTATAAGACGTGCCAGATAAAAGGCAACCTTTCGGATGGAAAAGGTTGCCTAACATGTTGAAACTATTTTTTCTCGCAGGTGAGATTGCCTATTAGTTATTTGTTGAAGATGAGCATATGGAACTTTCGGATAAGTTCCGGCGTTGCGTTTGAATACCAGTGTCCGGTGGCAATGGCGATTCCATAGAAGGCAAGCAGAACACAGATGCCGCCGATGGCTATGGTCGCAAACGGTACTTTTTTGTTGAACGTTCGGACGGTGAGGCAGTCGTTAACTGGGCATACCCCTACACATTCTGCGCACCCTACACATTCTGGCGAATGAACAGTTTTTCGTTTGTCGACATGGATGGCTGAAGGACAAATTTTTCTGCACTTACCACAGGAGATGCAGGAACCGGTATCGCGCGTAATAGCTGTAGGGCTGAATGTGGAACAAAGTCCTAATAGTGCGCCGTAAGGGCAGAGGAATCGGCACCAGAAGTTGCGGATAAAAAGAGAAAGAACTGCAAGAATAGCAATTACGATCAATGTGGTTCCAGACGGGGCAAGAAAAAATGTCAGCATTTTGGAATCAGCAACATAGTTGTATGGAAGGGTGAGAAAACTGCTGATTTGGCGGGTGCTCATGTTGAAGACAATGAAGTATACAAATCCGCTTAGGATAAGATATTTGGGTACAGAAAGAGCACGTTCAACCCTTGCTGGTAATTCTTTTTGCAGTCTTAATTTTCGTCCGAGTTGTTCTATAAGGTTCGAGATGAATCCCACAGGACAAATGTATCCGCAAAAGCTTTTTCTGAATAAAAGTGCCATCCAGATAAAGGCAAAAAAGAGCGTCAAGCCGGCAGGATGAACCATATCCCACTTTTTTGTGAGAATGAATTGTTTGGCTGCCATAAGCGCACTGATAGGGAGGAATGCTTCTACGGACGGAGGTTTAGAAACGAATACCGAAGATTGGCCTGTTGCCCATATAAAATGTTGGAAGAGACGGTAGCCGATAAAGAGGCAGAATAAGAGAAAAAGACACTGAATAACGCGCCGTAGAATATGGGGCGTTACAATTTTTTGAGACATAGTCTACAAACCTCGTCTACGTTTGATGAAAAAACTACAGAAATGCTTCGCAAAGGGTACATCTGATTGGGGTTGCCCATCTGTCGCCTAGCTGACAATTACGCTTTATTAAGGATGTCTGCTGTAGTGCAGGCCGCAAAAAAGGACATGTACTGCATGAGTTCATGTCCTGAAGTAGACCGGTATTCCGGTCAACCAGTTCCATAACGGTTTCTGGTTGCGGCAATTAGCTTGTTTTTTTGATGTAGCGCAATGCGCAGGCAACTGCAGCTATTCCGAGAAAAAAGAAAATATAATCCATGTTGTCACTCCTTGTCTGTTGAGCCTGCCAGCTCTTGAAAATTTTTTAGCCCACGCAGGGTACATACTGTAAATTACTGATATTCACAAGAAGATAGAGGCGGCTTACTTCCTTGTAACTCTTTGGGAGAGAGGCAGTTAACCTGTGAGTTTAGCAAAAGCCTTGGCTGCTTCCTGAACAAATTTATATACCAGCGTCTGGCTTTTTCGACCTGTGGCATCTTCTACACCGGTGTGCGCGTCAACTCCTGACGGTTTTACAATGCGGATTGCTTCAGCAACGTTGTCGGCAGTTAGTCCACCTGCGAGAATGATAGGGCGCGGTGATTGCTGCACTAGCTCGGCAGAAATGTTCCAATCGTGGGTTAAACCTGTCGCACCGTCTGCACCGGTTTTAGAATTGTGGGTGTCAGTAATGTATGCATCAACATAGGGGGCACTATCTTTGACAACTTGCAATAGTGCCTTTTTGTTGCTGCCGTCTGCCTGTATTACAAGTGATTTAATGATGTAGAGATCTGGTGCAATGCGCGCAAGCTTTTGCAGTTCTGCCAATTCAACATGTCCATGTAATTGTACATGTGTAATGTTCAACTCGCTGCAGAATTGGACGATATCTTCTGCTTTATCGAGATATGTGATGCAGACGGGAAGAATATGTGTACAGGTCTGTTGGATAATTTCCCGGGCCTCATCTTCTGTGATGTCTTCCTTGTTGACCGGTAGACGTAAAGGCAGCCCCACACAATGCACCCCACAGTCGGCAAGCATTTGTGTTTCCTGCACGTCGTGGACTCCGGCAATCTGTATGAGGCTGTGAAATTTTGAATGTTTATTGAGCATGCGTGTCAGTTAGAATGGACGTGAATGCATTTTTCTATTTTGGAAATAGACACTTTCTGTGTACCCGAAGCGGCGCGCATGTTCTTCCAGCTTGTCGAAATTGAAAGCTACGGACGATGTGGAATGAGCGTCGGAACCAAAGGAAATTGGCAGGTTAAGCTTGCTGGCAATACCCATGATAATCTCACCCGGGTAAATTTCCTGACAACTCTTGCGTATTCCGGCTGAAGAAATCTCCATGGACATACCTGCATCACGAACAGCTGAAAGTGCTTGGTGCACTAGCGCCTGTGCTTCTTCTGTTGCAATCCATTTGCTGAAATAAGCGCATGAGAAAATCTTAATGATATCGGGATGTGCAATTGTGTCAAAAATACCCGTCTTAGCCATCGTGACCATAGTTTCGAAGTACTTTTTGTAAAGTGCTACCTGTTCATCATAGTTAAGAGATTCCCAATCTGCTTCCGAGTAATCAAATCCCCAGTTTTCTAAAAAATGGATGCCGCAAAGCACATAATCAAAATCATGCTTTGCAAGTTGTGCCTTAATGAATTCTTCGTTGCCTTCCATCCAATCTACTTCAATACCCAGTAAAACAGTAACGTCATCATTGTTATTTTTCAGAGCAGTTACTTTTTTAATATAGGTGTCCCAATGTGCTGCTAAATGCTCTCTGTACTCTCGTTGTGGGTAGCTCATGCCCGCTGGGCGTACCGAGTGTTCAGAAAAGCCGAATACCTTAATCCCTTTTTTTACAGCAGCCTCATACATCTCTTCAGGTGTAGCTTTGCCATGGGAGTACAGCGTGTGTATGTGGGTATCAACGGAGATCATAATAGTCCTGTGTTATTTTTTAGGATTTTCAACAACAATGGCAAATGCTTTGCGCACTGCATCTTCAATTTCGTTATCACGGACAGGATCACGCAAAACAATTGTCCCCTGCTGTGCGTATCGTGGAGGAAGGGAGTTGAGCGATAGCGCATAAATGTCCAACAGATCTTTTTCGGATGGCTTGTAGTATGGAGGGGTATCCATAACTTGTTTCATAATCTTGATTACGCGCACTTCGTTCCTGTTGCGGATATTAAACAAACTAATTTCATTCAGAAAATATTTTTTGTTGTCCATTCTGCACCCCTTTTATCTTTTTGATAAAATACACATAATATTGTTGGCAGGCAACGAATAACACAGGATATGAGGGGACTGCTGCTGCCGTTTTGTTGAAAATAGACGAAGACACAAAGAGCCCGCAGGCTTGGTGCCTACGGGCTTTTACTGGACAGTGGATGTTTGTTTTAGGTCTGATTATATTATGAAAGCTTTTTCTGCATTCGTGCCCGGAGCATAATGGCCATGAAGTTCATGCTTAGTACCAGCACAATGAGTACAAGAGATGTGCCGTATTGCAGCGGCCGTGTTTGCTCGATATTTGTACCGGCAGTAGCCAGAACATATATGTGATATGGCAGAGCCATTACGCTGTCGAAAATAGATTGTGGAAGCAGTGGAGAAAAGAACATTGCCGCGGTAAACATGATTGCTGCGGTTTCACCTGCAGCGCGTCCTACAGAAAGAATGGCGCCTGTCAAAATTCCCGGTGCAGCAGCTGGCAGTACAATCCGGTAGATAGTCTGCCATTTGGTGGCACCGAGTCCTAATGAGGCTTCGCGGTATGTGGGGGAAACACTCCTCAGCGCTTCCTCTGAGGCTCCAATAATTAGTGGAAGGACAAGTGCCGCAAGGGTAAGCATACCTGCGAGGAGCGAAACCCCCATACCAAGAACCGTAACAAAGAGTGACAGGCCGAACAAACCAAACACTACAGAGGGGACACCTGCAAGGTTGTTAATTGCAAGCCTGATAAGATGAACCACTTTGCCCGGTTTTGCATATTCATGAAGATAAATTGCGGTGGCAACGCCCCATGGCAGTGCAATAAGCATGGAGCCGTAGGACAGGGCAATCGTGCCCAGAATACATGGGAAAATCCCGCCTTCTGTCATAGCGTTACGCGGGTTTTCGAGTAAGAATTCCCATGAAATGGCAGGAGCGCCATAATATAGTACGAACCCGCAGACAATGATTAGCGCAAGCGCGTTAATGATCACGCTCAGTTTGAACAGCGTGAACATGCATTTTTGAATAACGTGGCGCATAGAGCATGCTCCGGAAGTGGCGGGCGAATGATGTACTATTTGGTTTCCTGCAGTGTCTATCAACTGAGACATTGTACTCTCCTTGTTGCTACAGCGAAGCCGTGCCGATTTGTTTTTTCTTTTCTGCAATATACGCTGCAAGAACATTGAACATCAGGGTGAACAGAAATAGAACCATGCCTGTAGCGAAAAGAGCATAATAATGTTCGCTCTGATATGGTGCTTCTGCCATTTCTGCTGCAATGGATGCCGGCATAGGGCGCACAGGGTCGAAAATTGATGTTGGTGTCATTGCGGCACCGCCAGCTACCATGAGAACTACCATAGTTTCACCTATGGAGCGTGCCATACCGAGAATTACAGCCGTACTGATGCCGGGCAGTGAAGCAGGGATAACTACGCCGGCAATGGTTTGCCATTTTGTGGCGCCAAGAGCGAGTGAGGCGGCTCTGAGTTCTTCCGGCACACTGAAGATGGCATCTTCTGCTATAGAAGTAATTGTAGGTACTGCCATGAATGCCAGCATGATAGAGGCGTTAAATAAGTTGAGTCCTGTTGCAATGCCGAACCATTTTTGAAGCAGTGGTGCGACTACAACCATACCGAAGAAGCCGATAACAACGGAAGGCAGCGCTTGCAGCATTTCAACAAGCGGTTTGACGATGCTGCGCATACGCGGCGTTGCTATTTCTGCAAGGTAGATTGCAGTCATAAGTCCAAGTGGTATGGCAATGCAGGAAGAAAATGCAGTTACGGAAAGTGATCCCGTGATCATGGGCAGAATCCCGAAGTCTGCGGGATCGTCTGTCGGATACCAGTATTTACCGAATATGAAATCCGGTAAGGATATTTGATGAAAAATTGGTAGCCCTTCCATAATGAGAAAAATCATTATGAGAGTAAGAACGAGAATACTCATCGAGGCAATGGCAAAAAAACTGCCGTGGATTGCCATTTCCTTATGTTGTCTTGAAATCCGCATAGTATGTCCCCAATAGTGCAGATGCATGAAACCTGCCTTTCCTTACGGTAAGGAAAGGCAGGTAAATAGATTCGGCAGGTTGCCTAGCGGCGGATGAAGCCAGCCTGCTCAACGATATCCTGACCTTTTGGAGAGAGGATGAATTCAACGAGTTGGCTTGCTGCAGAAGAAGGTGCAGAAGAAGTGTAAATTTGTAAGGTACGTGCCACTGGATAGGTTTTATCTTTTGCAGTGGCAGCACTGCCTGTAATACCGTCTACAGAAAGTGCTTTGACTGTATTGTTGATGTAGCCGATGCCATCGTAAGCGATGGCGTTTTTGTTTTTAGAAACAGCCTGCAGTACTGCACCGGAAGATGCCTGAAGCAGTGCACCCGGGAATACGCGTGCTTTCTTCATAATAATTTTGTGCCATGTTTCGTAGGTACCGGAAGAAGTATCGCGGGAAATAACGATGATCTTACCGTCATCGCCACCAACTTCTTTCCAGTTGGTGATTTTACCTTCGTAAATGGCTTTGAGCTGACCGGAAGTAAGGTTGCTTACCGGGTTGGACGGGTGCACGATCGGAATAACAGCATCAAGTGCGATTACGTGCTCAACAGGGGTGAGGTTTTTAGAGTTGGCAAGTTTGATTTCTTTGCCTTTCATTTTACGGGATGCCATTGCGATATCAGTACTGTTATCGAGAAGTGCTTTTATACCGTTTGAAGAACCGCCGCCGGAAACAGCGACAGGGGTGCCGGTTTCAGCAATGAAAGCTTCAACAGCTCGTTGCATAATAGGGAGTACTGTTGTGGAGCCCTTAACTGTAATAGAATTAGCAGCCATAGCAGGTGCAGTAAGACTAAGAACTAAGAAAGCAGAAAAAATATAGTACCAAGGACGCATGTTGATTCCTCCAAAATTAAAAACGTAGATAGTTTTAGTTGCGTTGGAAGGAAACTAATGAACCTGTGTTACGAAAAAGTGTCGCATGCTGCACAAGTCTGTGACGCAATGTGATAACTATGTTGCAACGTTATTTTGCCTATAAAAAAGGATGGAGGTAAAAGTCTCCATCCTTTTTGAGGTTGTGTTTATGTTAAGGCAACACAAGGTTTACTAACGCTGCAATGTCGCGGATGTGCGGATCGTGCTGCTTTTCCAGCCATATGAAGTATAGCAGAGCATCCGTATGAACGGCAGGAAAAAGCTCTTTAGTCCGTTCCAGAATGCCTGTCGCTTTGACGTATGCAGGGTTTTCATCTGAAAGTATTTCAATAAGTTTTGTTTCAACTTTTCGTAATGTTATTGTCGGATCAAAGCGTCGACGTTTTATCCATCCTTTTAGATACTTGCGTAAAAAAGTTATTTGTTCTTTTTTGAGTTGTACTTCGCAATGTTCGGAGAAAATATATCCTTCGATGAGTGCTGGACACATGCTGTCCCACAGTTCTCCTGCCGGCTGGTCGTGCTGCCCTTCTGTCCATGTTTCAAAAAGTACTGTAGCATCTAACCCCAGTGGCGAATATGTCGTTGCAAGGTCTTCCACAATATGCTGCATAAAGTGGGCGGTAATAGATTGTCGTTTGTTACGCGGCAGTGCTGTGTACATGCAACTTTGTGGGGCTTTCCCTTCTACGGTAGCAGTAACGGTTGAGCTGTTTATAAAACCGGGAGGAAGTTTAGCATATTGCCATGTGAGGTTGGTTCCCACAGTTGAATCTTTCCAGAAGATTACTGCATTACCGGAAAATTGATTACCTTCAATATTGTCCGGCGTAACTTTGATGTTCACATTACTCCATGTGACAATATAGGTCTTACCTTTTTGCGGGAACTCATTGTCATTACATAGAAGAAGCAGTGCCTGAAGCAGAATGGACGATTCAGATTCTTTGCGCGGGAGAATACGTTCATATAATAGTTCTTTGCCGGTTTCGTGGCCTTTCTTGTTAGAGACGGCATCGGTGAGTATTTCTGCAAAGTCATCCAGCCGGGTGTGTCCTTCAAACTCTTCCAGAATATTCAGAGCATGCAGCGCATAGGAAAGGGCATTTTTTGGTTCAATGCGCGTTAATTCATCAAAAAACCAAGCACAGCTTGCAAAGCCTGACAGCGCTTGTTCTTGCATGAAAAGAAGAAGGGTGGCTTCATGCTTCTGTTGTTCTGTAAGTCCCTTGAGGGTATACTCGGACATAAATTCATCACGATTTTTTTGTCCCGAAAGGACGGTGCCGTAAGCTTGCAGTGCTTCTTCCGGTGAATTGTAGTACTCGTGTGCTTTTAAATCAAAAAAATTATCAACGCATTCTTTCATAAAATTCATTGCGTCGCGTAATGGTTTCCGCCACTCCTGCTGCCAGTCAGGATGTCCCCCGTCTGTACAGCCGCAGTTGCTCCGCCAGCGTTCTATGCCGTGCGCACAACTCCATGCAGAAGGTTCATACAGGCGAACCTGCTGCTGCGGTGGATTGCTGGCAAGGAATGCTGCAAGGTTTATTAATTCTATGCCGTCCCGTGAGCCTCGGGCGTTATCTATTACATGGGCAAGTGCCATTTCTCCGAATTTGAAGTGGTGACCGTAGGTTTCACCGTCAGTACTGATTGTAAGAACGCCGTTGCTTGAGGATGACTTTATTTTGTTCCAGAACTTATCGCCGTCAGAAAGAAGGCGTTCAAATGCTACCGCCTGTGATATTTCAGCATCGTAAAAAAATACTGCAATGGTTCTCCCGCTTGGCAACGCTATCTGGTAAGGCATGGAAGTATCAAAAGCGCTGTCTTTGATTGTTTCCCAGTCTCCGTTATTCCCTATTGCCTGGGCCTGATGCGGTGAAAGAATCGTAAATTTTATATTATGTCGGGCCAAAGTCTCCAGTGTGGCTGTATCAATTGCACATTCTGCAAGCCACATGCCTTCCGGTTTTCTTTCAAAACGCTTTGTGAAGTCTTGAATGGCCCATTGAATTTCGAGTTCTTTGTCCCGTTTATTTGCCAGTGGAAGAATGGTATGATGGTAACTTTGCGCAATTGCGTTGCCATGCCCAAATCTGTGGACGCTGGCTTTGTCGGCTTCAATGATTCGTTTGTAGGTGTCAGGGAATGCTGTTTCCATCCACCGCATAAGGGTAGGACCTACATTAAAATTGATCCATTCATAACAGTTTATCAGTTCAATAATATTTCCCTTGCCATCAAGACGTTTAGCAAATGCAAGAGGAGTGTAACTTTCCCGTGTGATACGTTCATTCCAGTTAAGCATTGGTGCAGCACTGCCCTCAGGCATTATCTCGCCTAACCATGGATCTTCGCGGGGGGGCTGGTAAAAATGACCGTGGATACATAGATAAGGGGACATGGTTCCTCCATGATGCTTCAATTCGGGAAATTGTATCATAAAAGGATGACAACTGGCCGTTAGCATGATTATGTAACGGCATAACGAGACTGTTTGGATTATTTATTCTATTTTTGTAGGCAGTAGTAAGCTTTTTTTGATTAGCTAGAGGGATGCATATGGATGGTAGCCATCAGAAACAGCCTATTCGGGGGGCGTTTTCTGCTGAAAAACTGGTGCGGGTGGGCTTTGGTGCAACGAAGCGGACAAATAAAATCGTTGTAATGTTATATGCAGAGCAGGAAGGTAATGGAGACATTATCTTATGGAAGCTGAACAAGAACCATATCCCATTTGAAAAGTACGACAAAGTTTCATTTGAGACTCTTATGGCAGAGTACTTACCTGAACCGGCATTTTACCAAGAAAATATTTATCCGGCTATGCGCAAGGTTGCTCAGGGGATTGCCAGAGGTGACCGTCTGCGTGTGAATGGACAACCCTATGGGGCTGAGGTTGAATATCTTCAGGTTCTGGATATGGACGAGGAGAATGTTCGTGCGACATTTGGTCTTGGGCTAACATATTTAGAACGGAACGAGATAGATAAAGGGCAGGAAGTTTTTTCGAAGCTGGTAGAAATGGAAGCGGCCTTTGCTGAAGAGCATAAACATATGTTTAACGATTTTGGTATCAAACTTCGTAAAAATAAAATGTATGATCAGGCATTGCAATTCTATAGCAGAGCACAAAAACTTTCAGCATTGGATGAACATTTGCTTTATAATATGGGGCGGGTGCTTGTTGAAATAAAAGAATATAAAAAAGCTCGGGTCATGCTGGCTAAGGCTGTAGAAGTGAATCCAGAATTTGCTGAAGCCGTAAAGGCCCTTGAAATCCTAGATAAAAAGCTAAGTCACGCAGTGTAAATCTGTCTGACTCTCTCGACGTAAAAAAAGCCATGCCTCATCACGCAATTATGTGATGAGGCATGGCTTTTTCTCTTGATAGAGAACGTCGGTGGTGCCCGGTGGGGCTACCGTGCTGCTTAGTGATTGAACTCGATGGAAACTACTTCGTAAGAGATACGTCCCTTAGGTGCGTTTACAACAAATTCGTCGCCCTCTTCTTTGCCGAGCATTGCTCTGCCAACAGGGGAAAGCGCAGAAATACTGCCATTTTGATAGTCAGCTTCATCTGGTCCGAGCAGGGTATATTTTTTTACTTCGCCAGTATCGAGATCTTCAATTTCTACAGTTGCGCCAAAAGTTACTTTATCGCCACCGAGGGTTTTAAGGTCGATAACGTTGTAGCGAGACATCTGAGATTCGATGTAGGAGATACGTGCTTCGAGCATACCCTGACGCTCACGTGCAGCATCGTACCCTGCGTTTTCGCTCAGGTCGCCTTCTTCACGGGCTTCTTTAATAGCCTGAATGATTGCTGGGCGCTCTTTTTTTAGAGCCTCAAGCTCTTGTTTAACTTTTTCAAAGCCTTCAATTGAAATAGGAATACTACTCATCATTTTTCCCTTAAAAAATTCTTTCCTGCATTTTCCGGCTAACAGGAGGCCGTTTTTTCTTCACAAGAAAAAGCGCCCGACATGGCGGGCGAAATTCTGAGGTAGAACATAGTTCGCGAGTGGTCAAGTCTCTAGTTGTGGAAGATACAAGAATACCCCAGAAAATAAAAGGTTATTTGTTGAAAGTATCTTCGCATGGATATTGATTGTATGAACAATTCATTTGAAGGTCAAAATATCAATAAAGCCGCATCAATGTCAATTAAATGCAAAGTTAACCGGTTTCATCGATAATCAGTATGACGGAACGCAAAAATACTGCTATGAGGTTGGAAAACCGCCATGCAATATAATGCAAAATAGTTGGTGCGCCTTTTTAAAATGCGTGTAACCACTATGGGTTAGTGCCCATTAGACCTCCTAGTTAAGTATGTTTTATACATTTTTTATTAATTTTTAAATGGTGTAAAAAATGTAGGCGGGTCTGTGACCATTGAGCAATGACAATAGAAAACGTATGTGCTTTGCAGGAAAAATTAATTGTGAAGCAATTTGCGTTTGTTATCTTGTCACCAATGCTAACCCAGTTTAATAGAGCGTCAGCCGCTTTGTTAAAAAAAAACGCAACACAAAGAGCAGCGCAAAGCGGTTAAGGAGTATTTTTATATGTCAGATTCAAAGCAGCATCCTGAGAAGGAGTGCGGTGGTTCTTTCATAGAAAGTGTAGCCCAATTACTGCCGGAAGGTGGTAACCTCAACATGTGTCTTACTTGTGGTGCCTGCTCTGCAGGCTGTCCCGCAACAGGGCTTGAGGATATGGATCCACGCAAATTCTTGCGTCTTGCCGCACTTGGAATGGATGAAGAAATCACCACCACCCCTTGGGTATGGATGTGTACCATGTGTCAACGGTGCACGTATGTCTGCCCTATGCAGATTAACATTCCGCAACTCGTGTACAAGGCTCGTCAGGCCTGGCCACGTGAAGACCGCCCGAAAGGTATTGTTGACTCTTGTGACGTGGCCTTACGTAACCCTGGCCACAGCGCAATGGGCGCTTCCTCTGAAGACTTTAAGTTTGTAGTTGAAGACGTTCTTGAAGAAGTACAGACCGAACAGGAAGGTATGGAAGATCTCAAAGTACCTTTTGATGCATTCGGAAAAACCTACTTCCTCAACCAGAACTCTCGTGAGCCGGTAACTGAGCCTGAAGAAATGGTTCCTCTTTGGAAAATCATGAATATCGGCGCCGGTGACGACTGGACTTACGGCTCTGTAGGCTGGGCCGGTGAGAACTATTGTATGTTCGCAGCTGATGATGAAGCTTGGGAAACAATTGTTCGAAATACAGTTAAGGCTGTAGAGGACCTTGGTGCCAAGTATTGGCTCAACACCGAGTGTGGTCATGAGCTTTATTCATTCCGTACTGGATTGGAAAAATTTGGTATTAAGCCTAAATTTGAAGTACTTTCCGTTATTCGTCTCTACGCCCGTTGGATACGAGAGGGCGTTCTGAAAGTTAATTCAGATTGGAACGTTAATAACGTCAAATTTACCGTACAGGATCCTTGTCAGTTCGTTCGTAAAGGCTACGGCGATGTTGCAGCGGACGAGTTGCGCTACGTAATAAAAACGTGTGTCGGTGAAGAGAACTTTATTGATACATGGCCTAATAAATCCAATAACTACTGTTGCGGCGGTGGTGGTGGGTCTCTTCAGGCTGGCTACCCCGAAGCGCGCCGTCATTACGGTAAGATTAAAAACGAGCAGTTTGTTAATACTGGTGCACCGTATGTCATCGCACCATGTCATAACTGTCACTCTCAGATTCATGATCTCTCCGAACACTACGGAGCAGGCTACCATGTTGTTCATTTATGGACGATTGTTGCTCTTGCTCTCGGTGTTCTCGGTGAGAATGAACGTATATACCTTGGCGAAGATCTTCGCTCTTGTGGTTTATAGTCGAACCACACCGTACGCCCATAGAAAGCCCGATCTTCTGATCGGGCTTTTTTATTTTAAAATAGATCACTGTACTGATAGGCTTGCAATACGGGAGTGGGCTTGATACCTTATTTTTTACGTATTAAAAAAATGGTATCAACTGAATATAAATAATTCCGGAGGATGGAATGTTAGGACGAAATGCAGCAGCGCCAAATGTACGCCGTGCAGAACTTGTGAATGTGTATCTTCGTGGCGTCTATGGCTGGATGATGCTGGGTCTTCTTGTGACTGCGGTCTGTGCATTTTTAACTGCAACTACTCCTGCTGTTCAACAGCTTGTTTTTGGCAGCCAGTTCAGCTTTTTCGCACTGATTATTGCTGAGTTTGGACTTGTAATGTATTTGAGTGCCCGTATTGCCAAACTTTCCGCAGGTGCAGCTACTGGGTTGTTCCTACTGTATAGTGCGCTTAATGGTGTAACCCTGTCTGTAATTCTTCTTGTGTACGCAGCAAGTACTATCTCTTCAGCATTCTTTACCGCAGCTGGTATGTTCGGTGCAATGAGCTTGTATGGCATGACAACCAAGCGCGACCTGACAAGCATGGGTAGCTTCATGATGATGGGGCTGTTCGGTATTATCATCGCGACCGTCGTGAACATCTTTATTGGCTCTACCATGATGGAACTGGTTATTAGCGCAATCGGCGTAATCGTATTTACCGGTTTGACCGCATACGATACGCAGCGTCTCGCAGAAATGGGTGAAACTATGCCTGCTAACGATGCTACCGCAGTTCGTCGTGGTACTATTCTTGGTGCACTAACTTTGTACCTCGACTTTATTAACTTGTTCCTGATGTTGCTTCGTTTGTTTGGATCAGCTAGAGACTAAAATTAAAGAAATTCGCACATAGACGATTAAATAAGGGGGGCCTGCAACGGCTCTCCTTTTTTTTCATGAGACATATTTTCCGACACCTAATCCATTACTTATTGAAACTGAAAGCTCTCAGGAGAGTTTATGTCTTCACTGCCGATCCAGCGGGCATTGTTCCCACTTTTATATCCAATTAGTAAAATTTATTCCTTTGCTATGTCGTATCGACGTAAACAGTACGAAGCGGGAGCAAAAGAGCAGTTTTCCCCCAAAGCGCCTTGTGTTGCTGTAGGGAATATCAGCTGGGGGGGGACTGGAAAAACTCCAGTTGTCAGCTGGCTGTTGGAATGGGCAGAGCGTAATCATTATTCATCAGTGGTTCTTTCCCGTGGTTATAAGGCGTCACCGCCAAAAACTCCGTATCTTGTTACTCCGGAAAGTACTGCAGCGCAGGCAGGGGATGAGCCTGTTATGCTTGCCAATGCACACCGCAAAGCTCGTATTGTTGTCGATCCGGTTCGGAGACGTTCAGGAGCGTGGGCGGAAAAAAAGTTTCGACCGGAACTTTTGGTACTTGATGACGGCTTTCAGCATCTGGCAGTGAAACGTGATTTGAATCTGGTTCTGCTTAAACCAGAAGACTTGACTACTGAGTGGGATAGAGTGATCCCCGCAGGTTCATGGCGTGAAGATCAAAGTGCGTTGTCTCGCGCACATGCTTTTTTGATAAAAGTTGACTCGCTTGCTCCACTAAAAAGTGTTATAAAAGATAGGCTTGCTCAGTTCGGTGTGCCAGTATTCAGCTTTTCTCTGGTACCGCAACAGCTTGTTCCGGTAAGTGCAGCAGCGATTGAAGCCTTTGAAAAAGCAAAAGAAAAGCATCAAACTGTCATATTAAAAAATTATATTCTGTTTAATGGGGTAGGGGAACCTGCGCAGGTTGAAGAAACAGCTAAAAAATTTATGGGCCGCTCTCCTTACAAACATCAGCGTTTTGCAGATCATCACGCATACACTGAGGCAGAAATTGCGGAGATGGGGAACGTAGGGCTGCCATTGCTATGCACACCTAAAGACGCCGTGAAGGTTCCGGAGGTCTTAGGGGTTGAAGTTTGGACGTTTGCTTTGAGCACAAAGTTTGGTGATTCCATGTTCACGGGGAAATTATTTGCTGACTGGTGGCAGGAAGAATGGAATGCCATGCGGGATGCTTCCGGTACTAGAAAGAAAATAACGAAGAAATCGGCTGTTGCAACGTCTGCACCGCGTCCCGTCTTAAAAAATGAAAAATAATATGACAATAACCTGTAACATTGTGGGATAGTATAAAACTTCCTGTAACAATTGTTTAAGGGATAAGAATAGAGAATGGTAAAAAAAAGAAAACCGAAATCCGGCGAATGCCCGATTTCACCTAAAGATATACTTGAGCTTTTTCGTGAAGTGAAACGTCCGATAAAGATGAATGACTTTTATCGCTTTTTGCATTTAAGCAAGCGATGGAGGCGTGATCTTGAGGATATGATTGAACATCTCGAAAAAGATGGAAAAATAATCCGTTTGCGCGGTGGTGCATGGGGATTAACAAAAAATCTTCACCTACTCACAGGCAAATTGCAGGTGCAGCGTTCCGGTGTAGGTTTTGTCCTGCTGGATGATAAACGTCGTGCTGACATTTTTGTAGCCCCGTCTGCCTTTGGGAATGCAATGCATGGCGACACTGTTGTTGTAGCGTTGTTACCGGGGGGTAGAGGTAAAAATCAGGAAGGACGCATCGTCCGGATTTTGAAGCGTGCCCGAGCTACAATTACCTGCCGTGTTATTAAGAAAATGGGTAAGAGCGGCTATATTTGTCGTCCGACAGACTCCCGTCTAACCTTCTCAATTCTTGCTACAGGCGATGTCCTTGAACGTCGTCCTCGTAAAAATGAATTGCTGGTGGTTGAACCTCGTGAGCAGCTTGAAGCCGGATTATGGGCCGCTGAAATTCTTGAAAGCCTTGGCGACGAGGAAGACGGTAATGTGCAGGAACGTCTGGTTAAAATAAATCACGATATTCCAATGAGTTTTCCCGATGAAGTTACAGAAGCTGCAAAGGGCTTGCCTGCTGTTCCATCTGAAGAAGATTTTGTTGATCGTATTGATTTGCGCAATCTTGATTTTGTCACCATTGATGGGGCGACGGCTCGTGACTTTGATGATGCTGTGTACGTCGAAGAGCAGCGTGACGGCTATCGTTTGTGGGTAGCAATTGCTGATGTAAGCCACTATGTGCAGGAAGATTCTGTGCTGGATCAGGAGGCTGTTCAGCGTGCCAACTCATACTACTTCCCGCAGTCTGTGGAGCCGATGTTTCCTGTGGAACTGTCAAATGGATTATGCAGCTTGAATCCACGAGTCCCTCGTTTGGCGATGGTTGCTGAGACATACTTCTATGCAGACGGAACCTATGGTAAGTCTAAATTTTATCCGGCAGTAATCCAGAGTAAAGCGCGATTGACTTATGGTCAGGTAAAGCGTGCCTTGCTGGATAAGGATGAAAAAGAACGAGCAGTTATTTCTCCTGTTTTACCGATGCTTGAAAGGGCTGAGGAACTGGCAAGGCTATTGAAACAGAAGCGAAGTGATCGCGGAAGTCTTGATTTTGATGTTCCGGAAGCACAAATAACCTTTGATGTTTCCGGTGCTCCGATTGCTATTGATCGAAAGATTCGTCATTTCGGGCATATGATGATTGAGGAATTTATGATTGCCGCAAACGAGGCGGTGGCACGATTCCTTACCGAGGTTGAGGTTCCGTTCCTGTATCGTATTCATCCGGCTCCTGAGCTGGATAAGTTGTCTGGACTGTTCAAGATGCTGCATCGTACTGAACTTGGTGAGTCATTCCCGAAGGAACCGACGCCGGAAAACTTGCAAGTCGTATTAAAAATTGCAGAAGGAACCGAGCAGGAGTTTGTCGTTCATCGGCTTACACTGCGAACCATGATGCAGGCGCAGTACACTGCCATTCATCAGACTCACTTCGGTCTTGCTTCGGACTGCTATTGTCATTTCACGTCTCCAATTCGCCGTTACGCGGACCTTATTGTACACCGTGCACTGAAACATGCGCTGAAGGTAAAAGGGTATGAGCATATCCGTGGTGTAGATAAAGTTCAGGCTATCGGAGAACATCTTAATAAGCGTGAACGTGTGGCAATGGAAGCAGAACGCGAAATTCTGAAACGCATCACTGCGTTATACATGTTGACTCAGGTTGGTGCAGAATTCACAGGCGTTATTTCCGGCGTTGCAGAATTTGGTTTCTGGGCGGAGCT
The DNA here is from genome assembly GCF_000384815.1 of Halodesulfovibrio aestuarii DSM 17919 = ATCC 29578. Taxonomy (NCBI): domain Bacteria; kingdom Pseudomonadati; phylum Thermodesulfobacteriota; class Desulfovibrionia; order Desulfovibrionales; family Desulfovibrionaceae; genus Halodesulfovibrio; species Halodesulfovibrio aestuarii. Next base: position 5,750 of record NZ_ARQF01000020.1, on the reverse strand, counting down.
GGAAGAAGTTATGGCAGAAGGCATGGTGCGGTTGTCTAGCATTGATGACGATTACTATGTGTATCTTTCAGAGCGGAATGAGCTTATAGGCGAGCGGACTGGACGCAGGTTTGCATTAGGGCAGGTTGTAAAAGTCTGGCTCTATGATGTTAACTTGGCTCGAATGGAAATTAATCTGAAGTTACGGGAAGAGGACGCCTTAGGCGAAGATACTTCTGACGAGAACGGCGAATAGGTTCTTCCCGAATAACATGCCTTAGGAAAAAGAAAGTAGAAAAGGGCTTCACATGCAGTATGTGAAGCCCTTTTTTTATCCAGTTCCTAACAGTTTGTGGGCGAGAGCCTCACCTTGTTGTCCGCCGCCAGCCATCCGTTCATATTCATGGCGAATGCCGGTTTCGGACAGAGCGTCGCAGCTTGTGAATGTTGCACTGCTCCGGACATCTTTATGTACGAGGAAGTGCTTTTCTGCACGCGCTGCAAGCTGCGGCCAGTGAGTAATCAACAGCATTTGCTGACGTTCCGCAAGCTTGGTCAGTGCATCTGCAACATAATTAAGTGTAATGCCGCCAATGCCTGCATCCACCTCGTCAAAAATAAGCGTAGGTGTCTCATCTTTGTTCATGAGTCCGACAACAGCGAGTAAGAATCGGGAAAGTTCACCGCCGGATGCAATTTTATCCAACGGCTGCGGCGATTGTCCAGGGTTTGGCACCCATATGAGACGTGCTTTATGTTCAAAGCATTCCGGATAAATTTCGGTGGGAGTAAAATCAAACTCCACGTGAACATGTTCAGAGAAGCCGAGAGTCTTTAGTTCAGTCTCAATGGCACGGCAAAGTTCGCTGCCCTTTGTTTCACGCAGCTCATTAATTTGCTGTAAAATATTTTGAAGTGTAGTGCGTGCTTCATCTTCCTGCTTTTCAAGAAGGATGAGATCAAGGTTGCAGGTATCTAGAAAAGTCAGATTTTCTTCAATTTCTTCCTGCATGTTTACGATCTCATCAAGAGAGCGGTTGAGCTTACGTTTAAGTTGCGAAAGTTCGTAAAGTCGGGCTTCTATTTCTTCAATGGAATCTTCGTCCGGTTTGTTCATAGGCTGGTTGCGCAGCCGGCTTTCAATTTCTCCCAGTGAGTGACGGAACTCCATAATGCGTTCAACATCTGGCTGGTACTCCGGGATATAGCGGCAAACGTCATCAAGACTGTTTTCAAGACGGCTGATCATTTCAGCCAAGCCGCCGCTGTCTGTATAAAACAGTCCTAATGTGTGATCTACAGCTTCTTGAACCAGACCTTGCTCACGAGTTTCCTGCTTTTTAGCTTCGAGCTCTTCTTCTTCTCCGGTAACTGGAGCTACTTTTGCAATTTCTTTTTGCTGAAATTCCAGAAAATCGCGCTTATCTTCCAGATTGCGCGCGCGTTCCCGTAACTCATCCTGTTGAGCAGCAATGTCACGCAACGTTTTTACAACAGTATTTCGTTTTTCAAAAAGATCGGGACGTTGAAGAAAACTATTTAATAGTTTTTCCTGAAAGGCTGGCTGTAACAGTTGTTGCTGACCGTGCTGGCTTGTATGGACCAGCAATTTAGGTTTTAGCGTTCGAATAGTTTCTTGTGAGCTCAGTTTGTCGTTGATGTACAGTCGGCTTCGGCCTGTTGCTGCCACTAGCTCTCTTCGGATGATGTACTCTTCATCATTGATAAGAAAAATAGCTTCAACCTGTGCTTTTTCTTCACCGGCGCGTACAAGATCTGCGCGCATTTTTTCGCCTGTTAGAAAATTGAGTGCCTTTAAGATAAAGCTTTTGCCGGCACCTGTTTCGCCGGTGAGAACATTCATCTTGCCGGAAAACTCAAGTTCCATATCGTCAATTAACGCAAGATGACGGATTCGGAGAAGTTCGAGCATTCTAATTGCCTGTAATTATTTAATTAAAAAATTTTAAAAAGCTTTCGTGCGAGTATTCTTATACAGAGCAGCATACTTTGGCAATGCATGGGAAGTAGTTCGTAGCAATTAGACTAGCGCTTCAAACGTGGGTCTAGTAGATCGCGAAGGCTTTCACCAAGTAAATTGTAGCCGAGCACTGTGATAAGAATAGCGCAACCGGGGAACATAGAGAGCCATGGTGCAATTTCCAACACTTGTTTTCCTTCCAGAAGCATGTTGCCCCAACTTGCTGTCGGTGGCTGAACGCCGAGTCCGAGAAAGCTGAGTGCAGATTCTGTGAGAATTGCTCCGGCTACTCCGAGAGTCGCGGAAACAAGCACCGGTGCAAGAGCGTTGGGCAGGATATGCTGTATGATTATGCGGGTGGATGATGCACCGGTAAGGCGCGACGCAGCAACAAAGTCTCTTTCCCTCAGACTTAATGTTTCTGCCCGTACAAGTCGGGCGACTCCCATCCATGAAGTAAGTCCGATGACTATCATAATATTGACTAAACTCGGTTCAAGGAAGGCGATAACAGAAAGGATAAGAAAGAATGACGGGAAGCAGAGCATCACATCAACAAAACGCATAATGATTTCATCTACCCAGCCTCGGAAATATCCAGCAATAAGTCCGAGTATAAGCCCGATAGAAATCGAAATACCGACAGCCACAAATCCAACCCATAAAGAAATGCGTGCTCCATGAAGCATTCGTGAGAAAATATCGCGTCCAAGAGCATCTGTCCCCATAAGATGACCAAGAGAAGGCGGTTGAAGGATGTAGTCAAGGTTTAGTGCGTCTGGATCAAAAGGTGAAAGGAACGGGGAAAAAACGGCGGCTAGCGTCATGGTTCCCACAATGACGAGGCCGATTATGAGCATCCCATATTGGCTCCAAAAAGCACGGGAGGTGACAGGAAGCATTATGCATTACCTCCTGTATTACGGATTCGAGGGTCAGCTAGGCCGTAACAAAGGTCGGCTATCATGTTGCCTGCGAGTGTGAGTACCGCTCCGAGCACAAGGTTCCCCATAATCATAGGATAGTCTCGTGCGAGAACAGATGCATAGAAAAGCTGCCCAAGTCCTGGTAACGCAAAAATTGATTCAATGATAACTGATCCGCCGATAAGGCTTGGAATGGAAAGGCCGAGGATTGTAATGACCGGAAGCAGGGCGTTTCGGAGAGCATGTTTATAGATAACAGTGCGCAACGGCAGTCCCTTTGCTTTTGCGGTAAGAATAAAATCCTGTCGTAACACTTCAAGCATTGAGGAACGCATGAATCGAGACATGCCGGCAAGGCTGCCAAATGTATAAATGAAGATCGGCATCGCCAAATGTTTCGCCAGGTCTCCCGCTTTTCCCCAGAAAGATAAGTTGTGGTAATCCAGCGAGGTTAGTCCGGAGATAGGGAGCCATTGCAGGTAGATGCCGAAGTAGAGCATCAGCAGAAGTGCAAGCCAGAATCCGGGCATAGCAAATCCGATAAAGACAAAGACTGTACTCGCTTTGTCGAACCATTGCCCTTGATAGTAGGCGGCTCCCACCCCGATAGGTATTGCAAAAAGCAGGGTGAGTATCAGTGAGGTAACGTTCATGCCTATGGTAAGCGGCATTCGTTCTTTTATTTTATCCCATACCGGCCGATGGTCACCGGACATGGATGTACCGAAATCAAAGCGCGCTATGCGTTTGACCCACCTATAATACTGAACATGCAGAGGCTGATCCAGTTCGTACAGACGTTCGAGGCGGGCGCGGGCTGCCGCACCCACCTGCGGGTTCAATGTCGTCTGTAAATCGGTAGGAGAGCCGGGAGCAAGATGAATAACCCAAAAGCTTATGACCGTAATGCCGAAGAGAATCAGCATGGTCATGCCAATCTTCTTACAAACTCTGTATAAGACGCGGCGTAGGATAACTGAAGGCGTTATCTCGCTCGTAGGCGCATGTTCCATAGTGGGGTATTACTCCGAGTTGTTGAGCCACTGTCCTATTTTTTGAACAGTTTCTTTCCAGTCGTTGGAAAGACGTGTCTCAAGGAATGTTCTATAAGTATCGTCCAACAGTGTCAGACAACTTTCGATCAGATATATTTTTTCGAGGAAAGGACCGTCAACATCATCTTCCTCATTGGCATCAGCTTTTTCAACTTTTGGTGTCTTGAGACTGCCAAGAGAAAAATCTTCTGCTTTTAATGTAAGTTGCCACGCTTCTGTGTCTTGTTCAATACGAATCAATGCACGCGTAACTTTTTTTCCCATAGACAGCCCGAGACGTGCTTCCTTCAGTTCGGATGTGCTGCCGGACACAGTTGCTGTTTCCAGAGTCTCGCCTTCACCACCCTGAACGGAAATACGCTGCTCAACATATAAATTGTATGGGCGTCCTTCCTTAGAAGAGAAGTTACCGTTCGTGACTTCGCTTCTGAACCACAGCCAGGTTAAAAAGTCCTGACCCAATATAATGTCTGTAGTCTGACCAAGATAATCAGCCATGATGTCTCCTATGCGAAGTTAGCCGGTTCAAGGGTATCAAGTTTTTCTGCGATGTCTTCACCCATAAGGGATATCGCAAGGGAATATGGAGTCATCGGCTCGAGATCGACACCAAAAGTCTGTGCAAAGTAATCTACAAATAATTCTAACACTTTTGCTTGAGTTGAAGCAAAGTATACGTCGTTCGTTTGCATGTTCCATACTACATGAAATTCAGCTGGAACCGGAAGAGTGCGTGCGCGAAGTTTTAGCTGTACCTGTTCTTTTAGTTCTTTCTTACGTTCGCGGGAAACGTACTTTTTACCCTGTTCTTTGATCTTGCGCTCTTCTTCACGAATAGCAATTGCAACGTGTTTTTTCATAACTGCTGCGGGGATACGTCTAGTATCAAGGCGCAAAGAAAAGGTAAGGTAAGCCCCTTTTTCAGGCGGTGCGGTGTGCCATGAAGAATCCAGCATGTCGTCAAAACAGACCCATCCCCAGCCGCGTTCTTCTGCGGACTCTTCAATTTCTTTGAAAGAAAACTGGCGAAGTTTCTCAGGAATTTCCGGCCAGAGCTCTTTAGGAACAGGCTCTGTAATCTTATATCGGGTGAATGAAGTACTGGCGTTTAAAAAGCCCATGTTGCTCTCCTTTTGTATATGGGAGTGTGTAGCGCATCTTTGAATAGTACGCCAGATTATAAGATACAACGCGGTCAGAGTGACAGAGTAAAAAAAAGACAGTGTAAAAACAGAAAGTTAACAAAAAAATAAGAGAAAAACAAAAAACGTGTTGACTTGTGAAGAAAAGCGCGTAGATTTCCTCTCCGCTGCTGATGAGGCAGTGACTCAGTTTGCGAATCGAAAATGCTGTAAGTATTTTTTTGAAAACTAGTTGACACAACGGTGTCATTTTCGTAAAAAATACTTCTGCGCTTCAGAAAAGCAAGCAGTAGTCTGCAAGTTTTTAAGATACTAAAAATTAAAAACTTGTTGACGGAGCCAAAACGAGGTGGCATAAACGCCAACTCGACGCAAGGCCGAAAAGCCGCGCGGAGCTTTTAGAAAGCTCTTTGACAATTAAATAGCGAATCGGATTGATTTAGAGATCAGCTAGCGTTGTTCGTTACTAAGGTAACGGGCAATTCAATACAGAATTATTAAACTGGAGAGTTTGATTCTGGCTCAGATTGAACGCTGGCGGCGTGCCTAACACATGCAAGTCGAACGCGAAAGTCTCTTCGGAGATGAGTAGAGTGGCGCACGGGTGAGTAACGCGTGGATAATCTACCTATTGGTACGGGACAACAGTTGGAAACGACTGCTAATA